>DATIXH010000452.1:0-7592 GCA_035518775.1 Candidatus Acidiferrum sp. | reverse complement strand
CTGGCCGCCGCCGGCGCGGCCCTGGTAATCGGATTGGGAGCCGGCGCGGCGCTGGCCAAGGACATCGTGATCGGCGTTTCCTTCGACAAGATCGAGCCGTTCCGCGTGGCGGAGCAGAAGGCGATCGAGGACGCCATCGCCGCCGCCGGCGTCAAGGAGAAGTTCGCGAATGCCGACAAGGATGCCCAGCGCCAGGCATCCCAGGTCGACAGCTTCGTCTCCGGCGGAGTCAGCGCGATCGTGGCGATCCCCTGGGACATCGAGGCCGCGGTCAATCTCGCGCAGTCCTCGATCTCCGCCGGGGTCCCGTTCGTGACGTTGGACCAGGCACCGGCCGACCTCAAGTCGGTCACCTACCATGTCGGCGGCGATCCCTGCGCCGACGGCAAGGTGGCCGGCGAGTTCTTCGTCAAGGCGGCGGCGGGCAAGCCTTTCAAGCTGCTCGAGCTGCAAGGCGGCCTTGCCAACGACAACGGCATCCGCCGCTCGAAGTGCCTCGACGACGCGCTCAAGGCGGCGCCGAACATCACCATCGTGGCGCAGGTCCCGACCGACTGGAATCCGGAGAAGGCGCTGGTCGGCACCGAGAACACGCTGCAGGCCCACCCCGACCTCAACGGGATCTACGCGCCGTGGAACGATGCCCTCCAAGGCATCTTCTCGGTGTTGAGCAAGAAGGGCCTGATGGTGCCGGTCGGCGATCCCAAGCACCTGGTGATTGTCAGCATCGACGGCACGCCGCTCGGCTGCAAGGCGGTGCGAGACCACATGATCGACCTGGAGATCGCGACGCCGCTGCCCGAGATGGCGACCCGGGCCGTGAACGCGGCGATCAAGGCGGCCAACGGCGGAACGATCTCGCCGCAGGCCGAGTTCCTGCCGGGCATCCCCTATGGCCCGGACAACGTCGACCAGATGGCGAGCAAGATCTGGGGCTGCAAGTCGTAAGGACGCTCAACGGCCTCTCTCCCGCCGCGGCGGGAGAGAGTGCCGCGCGCGAGCGACCCTCATGAGAGTTCAGGACCGGACATCGTCTGCGCGCGGGGGGGCCGGCCTGTGGTCCAGCTTTGCCGCGCCGGTGCTGCGCGCGCCGATGGTGCCGGTGTTCGTGATCGCCTTCATCCTGTTCTGCTTCACCGTCGAGGGCTTCACCTCGGTCGCCAATCTCGGCAACATGGCGCGGCTGTTCGCGCCGCTGCTGATCGCGGCGATCGGCGCCACCTTCGTGTTCCTGCTCGGCGGCATCGACTTGTCGGTCGGATCGACCCTCAGCCTGGCGTCGGTGGTCGGCGCCTCGCTGATGCGCGACACCGGCTCGATCGCGCTGGGCGTGGCCGGCGGCATCGGCACCGGCCTGGCGATCGGCGCCATCAACGGCACGGCGATTGCCGTCTTTCGCCTGCCGGCCTTCGTCCACACGCTCGGCATGCTGCTGACGCTGCGCGCCGTGGCGCTGCTGGTGACGGCCGGCCATTCGGTCGGTCGACTCCCGCCGGGCGTGATGGCCTTCGGACGCGGCAATCTCGCGGGCGTACCGAACCTCCTGTGGCTGGCCGCCCTGGTCTATGTCGCCGCCGCCATCGTTCTGCGCCACAGCGAATTCGGCCGCGAGCTGTTCCTGGTGGGCAGCAACGAGCGGGCGGCCCGGTTCAGCGGGCTGCGCGTGGTGCGCGCCAAGTTCCTCGCCTATCTGCTGTGCGGCGGGCTGGCCGGGCTGTCGGGGATCGCGGTCGTCTTCCGGCTCGGCTCGGGCGGCCCGATCCTCGGCGACAACCTGCTGCTGATGGCGATCGCCGCCGTGGTGCTCGGCGGCACCAACATCCTGGGCGGGCGCGGCACCTATCTTGGCACGGTCGCCGGCGTGATCCTAATCGTGCTCCTGCAGAGCATCCTCGCGGTCATGCAGATGCAGGAGGCCTTCCGCCAGATGATCTACGGCGTCGTCATCGTCGCCATGCTGCTGGTCTACGGCCGCGGCGCCAAGGTGCACGGGTAGCGCATCGAGCCCATCTACAAGACCTGAAACACCTCCAGCTCGGCGCCGTCAGCGGTGATGGCGCCGATGCCGACCGCGATGATGCGGTTGAGCCAGGCATATTTCTCCGACCCCGTTTCGAACACCGGCGTGGTGCGGAAATAGAGCTCCGCCGCCGGCACCGGCTCGCCGCGTCCGAGCCGCGCCATGGCGTCAGCGCTGCCCGTGAGGATGCCGCGATAGTGGGCGTAGATGTGATGGCCGTCGTCGGTGCGGAAGGTGCGGCGCACGTCCAGCTCCATGACCCCGTCCGAGCGCTGCAGCAGCCAGTCGCCGCCGGTGATCAGCACCTCGCCGCGCAGCTTCGGGCCCTCGAACCTGCCGCCCTTGAACGGGATGACCATGCGGTGTCCCCGCGGGCCGGTGCCGACGTCGTACGGCGGCCCGACCTCGAGCGTCATGCGATAGAGCAGTTCTCCCGCCAGTTTCGTCATCGCCTTGTCCTCCGCTGGACCGACCACGCCCGGGATTGGAAACCAGTTTGAGGAGACGAGCAATGTCCTCGGCACCATCGGCGGCGAAGCCTATCCGATCGGCCATTGCCTCCCACGCCGGCCGTCGCTAGGGTCACGCCCCGCAACAACCCCCGCTAGCCCGGCATGACCACCGCGCCCGCCGCCCGCGCCCTGCCCTTGCGTCCGCCGGCGCGCACGCTGCCCGAGCATGTGACGCGCACCGTCCAGCTCGCCTTGCCCGTGATGTTCGGACGCGCCGGCCTGCTGATCGTCTTCACGGTTGCGCTCGTGATGGTGGGCCATGCCGGACCGAACGATCAGGCCTACTTCGCCGCCGGTTTCGCGCCGCACATGCTCCTGCTGATCTTCAGCATGGGCGTCGTCGCCGGCGTCACCGTACTGTCGGCCCAGGCCGACGGCGCCGGCAACACCCAGCAATGCGGCCGGATCTGGCGGCTGGGCCTCCTGCTGGCCGCCGTCTGCGGCATCGGCTCCGCCGTCGTCATGTTATGGGGCCGCGCCATCCTGCGCCTCGCCGGGCAGAGCGACGACATTGCGCTCCACGGCGGCGCGGTCATCTGGATGTTCGCGCCGGGCATGCCGGCCATCCTGATGTTCATCGCCACCTCGGCCTTTCTCGAGAGCATCGGGCGGCCGCGTCCCGGCATGATCGTCTCGCTGGCCGCAAACCTCCTCAACCTCGCGCTGTGCTGGGTGTTCGTGTTCGGGAAGTTCGGCCTCCCGCCCATGGGTGCGCCGGGCGCCGCGCTGGCCATCACTGTCACCCGCTGGTGCATGCTGGCCGCGATCATCGCCTATGCCCATGGGCTGCCGGGCCGCGAGCATTACGGCGTGCGCGCCGCACTCGCCGGCCACTATCACTATGTCGGCAAGCTGCTGCGCGTGGGCACGCCGCTGGCCCTTGCCATGGGAATGGAGTCCGTGGCGTTCACGGCCACCACGATGTTCGCGGGCTGGCTCGGCAACGACGCGCTCGCGGCCTATCAGGACGCCATCAACATCAATGCCTTCGTGTTCATGCTGGCCCTTGGGCTGCAGACCGCGACCTCCGTGCGCGTGGCCAACGCGGTTGGCCGAAATGACCAGACCGGCCTCCGCATCGCCGGCTGGGTCGGCGCCGGACTCAACATCGGCATGCTGGCGGCGCTCGGTATCGTGATCTGGTTCAGCCGCGGCGCAATCGCGACCGTCTTCACCGACCATCCGGCGGTGCATGCCGCCCTGACGGCGGCGCTCGGCCTGGTCGCGGTCATCAGCATCTGCGACGGGCTGCAGGCCGTGCTGATCGGCGCCACCCGCGGCGTTGCCGACACCGTCGTGCCGACGATGCTCCAGGGCGTCGCCTTCTGGGTCATCATGGTGCCGCTGAACTACTATCTCAGCGGCCCCGCCGGGCTCGGCATCAACGGCCTGTTCTACGGCATCGGGATCAGCGTCGCCGCCGCCAGCCTGTTCCTGGCGACCCGCTTCGCGCTCGTGACACGGCGTCACATCCGCCCGGTGTAGCGCGATTTGCCGACGCTGCCTTGCGTATACGCCGGCGAAGCTGACAAAGCGCCGCGTCTCTGCTTCACTCATCCCGACGAAGACGCGATCATCGAAGGCGTCCGGCGGCTGCGCCGCGCCTATGATGGAGTCCCGAGCAAGACGAGGAGTGCGGGTCCATGACGCCCCCGGCCGCGATTCACAACATCCTGACCGACGATCAGCAGCGGCGAATTCTCGGCCGCTACGGCGATCGCACGCCGGAGTCGCGCAAGGCGCATGAACGGGCGGCGCGCGTGCTGCCCGGCGGCGTCAATCGCAATATCGTGCACCACGCGCCCTACCCGCTGTTCATCGAGTCCGGGCGCGGCGCCGTCCTGACCGACGTCGACGGCAACGACTATCTCGACTTCATCGGCAACCACACCGCCATGATCGTGGGCAACTGCGCGCCGGAGGTGACGGCGGCGGTCGAGAGGCAGCTGGCGCGCGGCACGGCCTGGGCCGCGGCCACCCGCGCCGAGGCCGAGCTCGCCGAGCTGATCCTCGCGCGCCTCCCGAGCGCCGAGCGCCTGCGCTTCGTCGCCTCGGGCTCGGAGGCGGCGATGCTGGGCGTGCGAGTCGCCCGCGCCTTCACCGGCCGCAGCCTGGTGGCGAAGTTCGAGGGCGGCTATCACGGCCTCAGCGACTTCGCCATGGTCAGCGTCGCGCCGGATCCCGCCAAGGCCGGCCTGGCGACGGCGCCGATCGGCGTCGCCGCCAATGGCATACCGGCGGCTGCGCGCGACGGCGTGGTCGTGCTGCCGTTCAACGATCCGGCGGCGGTCGAGCGCATCGTCGTGCGCCACGCCGCCGACCTTGCCGCGATCGTCGTCGAACCGGTGATGGGGGCCGGCGGCGTCATTCCGCCAGCCCCGGATTTCCTCCCGTTCCTGCGGCGCCTGACCGAGCGGCACGGCATCCTCCTGGTGTTCGACGAGGTGATCTCGTTCCGGCTGTCCTACGGCGGCGCCCAGGGCCTGTTCGGCGTGGCGCCGGACCTGACGCTGCTCGGCAAGATCATCGGCGGCGGCTATCCGATCGGCGCCGTCGCCGGGCGCGCCGAGGTGATGGAGATGTTCAACCCGACGCGGCCCGATTCCGTGCTGCTGAGCGGCACCTTCCACGCCAACCCGGTCGCCCTCGCCGCCGGTGCGGCGACGCTGCAGCTGCTGACCCGGCAGGTGCTCGACGACCTGAACAAGCGGGGCAATCGTCTCACGCAGGAGGTCGCCGCGATCCTCGAGGCCGCGCGCACGCCGCTGCGCGTCACCTCCGTCGGCTCCCTGTTCAACCTGCATGCGACGGACGCGCCGGTCACCGACTACCGCAGCAGCGCGCGCAGCGACAAGGAGATAATGAAATGGCTGCGGCTGGCCCTCCTCAACGAGGGCGTGATGCTGTCGCCGCGCGGCATGGGCTGCCTGTCCGTGCCGATGACCGATGCCGACTTGCGCTCCTTCACCGCGGCCCTCGAGCGCGCGCTGGCGGCTGTGGGCGCCGCGGCCGGGCCGGCTGCGGCGGTGGCCGAGTGAACCCATGCTGAGCAGCGACGAGCGGCGCCTGCAGGGCGAGATCGACGAGGCCGCGCTGGTCGCGCTGCTGGTCGACCTCGTGCGCCGGCCCAGCGTGAGCGGCGACGAGAAGCCCACCGTCGAGCAGCTCGCGAACTTCCTCGGCGATCACGGCCTCGCCGTGGAGATGTCGGAGGCGGCGCCCGGACGGCCGAACCTGGTCTGCCGCTGGGGCGCCGACGAGGGCCCGACCCTTCTGCTCACTGGCCATAGCGACACCGTGCCCGTCGGCAACGGCTGGTCGCGCGATCCCTTTGGCGCGGTCGTCGAGGGCGGCCGGCTCTATGGCCGCGGCTCCTGCGACATGAAGGGCGGCCTCGCCGGCATGGCCGTAGCCATGGTCGCGATCAAGCGCGCGGTCGCCAAGCCGAAGGGCAGCGTGGTGTTCGCCGCCTGCGTCGACGAGGAGGTCAACGGTATCGGCACCCAGGCCGCGATCCGCGAGGGGCTGCGCGCCGACTGGGCGGTCATCGGCGAACCCACGGAGCTGCAGCCGGTCCGGGCCTGCCGCGGCAACTGCTACTTCGAGGTCGAGATCGGCGGCCGCGCCGCTCATGCCGGATCGCCCGAGAGGGGCATCAGCGCCATCTACGGCGCCATGCAGGCGATCGCCGCCACGCAACGCCACGGCGAAGAGCTGGCCGCTCGCCGCCATCCGCTGCTGGGCATACCCACGGTGAGCGTCGGCACCATCGCCGGCGGCTCCGGCGTTTCCATAGTCCCCGATACTTGCAACTTCTGGGTCGATCGCCGCCTGCTGCCCGGCGAGACCGGCGAACAAGCGCTCGCCGATTTTCGCGCCGCGCTGCAGCGCCACATGCCGCCCTCGAGTGAGCTGCGGCGACAGGAATGGCTGCGCATGGAGCTGCCGCCCTCGGAAGTCGCGGACGATCATCCCCTGGTGTCCGCACTCGCCGCCGCGGCGAAAGACAGCGGCGCGCCGCACCTGCCCGTCGGCGGCTGGAGCGCCGCGAGCGACGGCGGCTACCTCATGCGCGATGCCCGCATCCCCACCGTCCTCTTCGGACCCGGCAGCATTGTCAACCAGGCCCATCGCGCCGACGAGTCCGTTCCGCTCGGCGAGGTCGTCGCTGCGGCGCGCACCTACCTGACCATGGCCGGCCGCGCGCTCGCCGGGGAATATCTCCGCTAGCCAGCCGGTCGCCGTACGCCAACGAAACCCAGAGGAGACAGAGGAGCAATGCAGCCGTTCGACAAGAAGGAATATCTGGACCGCATCCGCGCCACCAAGGAGCGCATGGCGGCCCGGGGCATCGACGTGCTGCTGGCGGCCGATCCCGCCAACATGAACTATCTGACGGGCTATGACGGCTGGTCGTTCTACACGCCGCAATGCGTGGCGGTGGCGCTCGACCTGGACGAGCCGCTCTGCATCGTGCGCGGCATGGATGCCAACGGCGCCAAGGTGACGACCTTCCTCAAGCATGAGAACATCATCGGCTTCCCCGACCACTATGTGCAGCATGCGGAGAAGCACCCCTACGACTACGTCGCGCAGATGCTGACGGAGCGGCGGCTCGATGCCAAGCGCATCGGCGTCGAGATGGACGCCTACTACTTCACGGCCGCCTGCTTCGATTCGCTGAAGCGCAGCCTGCCGAACGGGCGGTTCGTCAACGCCAATCTGCTGGTGAACTGGGTGCGCATCGTGAAGTCGCCGCAGGAGATCGAGTATATGCGGCAGGCCGCGCGCATCATGAATGCGCTCATGGCCAAGGCGATCGAGGCGGTGCGGCCGGGCGTCCGGCAATGCGATGCGGCGGCGGCCATCTATCACGCGCAGATCGCAGGCACGCCGGAATATGGCGGCGACTACACCTCGTTCGTGCCGATGCTGCCCACGGGAATCGGCACCTCGACGCCGCACCTCACTTGGAGCGACGCGCCGTTCGTGACGGGCGAGGCGACCATCCTGGAGCTCGGCGCCTGCCGCCACCGCTATCACTGCCCGCAGGCGCGCAC
>DATIXH010000451.1:0-7589 GCA_035518775.1 Candidatus Acidiferrum sp. | reverse complement strand
GAGATCGCGATGGTGGGGGACGACCGCAGGGCCGATCTCACGGCCGACGGGTACGCCGTCGACCCGGAACAAGGCGCGGTCGCCGTAGTTCGCCTGCACCAGCGCGCCGACCGTATAGCTCTCTCCGGCTGTCTTCACGACGCGGGACGCGGTACCGATGCCACCCTTGAAGGCATGGCAGATCATGCCAGTGCCGCCGCCGACATTGCCTTCGGCGACCGGCCCCGAGGCCGCCGCATCGAGCGCGGCGAAGGCATGGGCCTGCGTGACCGGAAAACGCTCGGCGTCGCTCAGCCAGCCGTCATAGGTTTCGGCCGTCACCGGCAGATGCCACTCCTGCGGCACCTTGTATTTGACGGCGTAGGCGACAAGCGCATCGCGCACCACGCCGACCGCATGGGTGTTGGTGATGCAGAAGGGCGCGGCCAGCAGGCCCTGTTCCTCGATCCAGATGGTGCCGGTCATCTCGCCGTTGCCGTTGAAGGAGTGGTAGCCAGCGAACACGGCCCGCTCCCAGGTGTCGTTGCCGCCGGGCCAGATGGCGGTGACACCGGTGCGCGCCACCGATGGCGCGTCGTGGATGACGGTGGCATGACCGACCCGAACGCCTGCCACATCGGTGATGGCATTGAGGGGACCAGGCGGCAACAGCCCGACGGTAATGCCGAGATCGCGGAGACGCGCGCGTCCCATCAGGTGGCTCCAATGCTTGTTGTGCGGATGATCAGAGGTTCGCCCAGGCTGGCTTATGCGGTTTGAGGCGGCTGTTGCCGCAGTGCAGGCCTTCGACGTCGTCCAGATGCTCCAGGCGCAGCAGCGCGAGTCCCAGGCCGTCGATGCCGCTGCGCATCTCGCCCGCCTCCTTGGCGCCGGCCATGACGGGTGTGCCGGGGGCAGGGAGCGGGCCATCGACCTCGACCGGCAGCAGTCGCTTGCGGACGAGGCCGCGGTACTTCGTGCGGGCCGTCAGCTCTTGCCCCATGTAGCAGCCCTTTTGCCAGTCGATGCCGTGGAGCTCGTCGAAGCCATTCTCCAGCAGGATCGCCTTCTCGACCGGCAGATCGCGGCTGCCGTCGGGAACGCCGAGCGACAGGCGCAGCCGGTCATAGTCGGCCGCGTTGCCGGGAACCAGACCCGCTCGGGCCAGCATCTCGGTGGCCCGGGCCCGTGGCAAGATCGCCCGCGCGCCCAACGCGGGCAGCCGCGGATCGACATAGACGACACCGCCCTCCCACGGTTTGGCCGCTCCGGGCTCGTCATTGAGACCGAATCGTTCCCTGAGGTCGGGGCCGTACAGAAGCGCGACCGCGAACTCGACGGTTGCGTCGGTCAGGATCACCTTGGAACGCAAGCGATAGATCGAAAGTCGGCGGCGCAGATCGTCTCGTCGTTGCGCCTCGCAATCGATGTAGAGCGTGTCGCCGATGGCGGCGATGAAGAAATCGTGCAGGAATCTGCCCTGCGGCGTCAGCAATGCTGCATAGACGACATGCTCGGCGGTCACGCGCCGAACGTCGTTGGATACAAGCCCCTGCAGGAAGTCGCTGCGGTCGTCGCCACTGATGGCGACGGCGCCCCGCTGCTCGGCAATCAGATGGAACGCCTGTTGCATGATCGCGATGATATCAGCACCCTAGCCCTCCCGCGCAAGCGGCAGAAAGCAGGTCAGGAGACAGCGCGATGGCCGAATCGTTCGATCTCATCATCCGCGGGGGTGTCGCCGCTACGCCGAACGGCATTGCGCCGGCCGACGTCGCGATTCGCGCCGGCCGCATTGCCGCCATCGGTGCCGTCGACGGCAGCGCCGCCGACGAGATCGATGCCGGCGGCCTGCACATCCTGCCGGGCGTCATCGACACCCAGGTACATTTCCGCGAACCCGGCCTCGAGCACAAGGAAGACCTCGCTACCGGCACGGCCGCGGCGGCCCTCGGCGGCGTGACTGCCGTGTTCGAGATGCCCAACACCAAGCCCAGCACGCTCACGGCCCAGGACCTGGCCGACAAACGCCGGCGGGCGCTGGGCCGGGTCTGGTGCGACATCGCCTTCTTCGTGGGCGCCGCGGCCGAAAATGCGGAGATGTTGGGCGAACTCGAACGCCAACCCGGCTGCGCCGGCGTGAAGATGTTCATGGGCAGTTCGACCGGCAACCTGCTGGTGGCCGACGAAGACAACATACGGCGCGTGCTCGCGAACGGCCGCCGGCGCATGGCCGTGCATTCGGAGGACGAGGGCCGCCTGCGCGAGCGCCACGCCCTGGTCAAGGACGGCGCCGACGTCGCCATGCATCCGGTCTGGCGCGACGTCGAGACGGCCGTACAGTCGACTCAGCGCTTGCTTCGCCTGGCGCGTGCAGCCGGCAGGCGGGTCCACGTCCTGCACGTGACGACAGCCGAGGAGATGGCGATCCTCGCCGCCAACAAGGACATCGCCACGGTCGAGACCACGCCGCAGCATCTCACGCTGGTCGCGCCCGATTGCTACCAGCGGCTCGGCACGCTGGCGCAGATGAATCCGCCGATCCGCGAGGCGCGCCATCGCGAGGCGCTGTGGCGGGCGGTCGATCAGGGCGTGGCCGATTGCATCGGCTCCGACCATGCGCCGCACACGCGCGAGGAGAAGGCCAAGCCCTATCCGCAGTCGCCTTCGGGCATGCCGGGCGTGCAGACGCTGCTGCCGCTGCTGCTCGACCACATGAATGCCGGCCGCCTCACGCTCGAACGCCTGATCGACCTGACCAGCATGGGACCGGCACGCCTCTATGGCATCGCCGGCAAGGGCCGTATCGCTGTCGGCTACGACGCCGACTTGACGCTGGTCGACCTCAAGGCGCGGCGCACCATCCGCGAGTCCTGGATCGCCAGCCGCTGCGGCTGGACGCCGTTCGACGGCATGACCGTCACCGGCTGGCCGATCGCGACGCTGGTCCGGGGCCGGGTCGTGATGCGCGACGACCAGCTGGTCGGAATCCCGACGGGAACGGTCGTCCGCTTCACGGAAACGCTCTGACCGGCCTCCGAAATCGATTTTAGTGGTCCATGCCAAGACATTGAAAAGCCTCGACGATTTTTCGATCCATAGGGTCGTTCTGCAGAGATCCATAGGGTCGTTCTGCAGAAACGTATGGTAGCGGCTCCGCCCGCAACCCATTTGCGTAAAGGCCACCGCAACCCGTATCGTCCGGACAGTCCATCCTGAGGGAGTCCCTGCCATGACCGCCTGCATTGTCGGCTGGAGCCACACCCCCTTCGGCAAGCATGAGGGCGCCGATGCGGAGGCGCTGATCGGCAAGGTGGTCGGCGCGGCCCTGGCCGACGCCGGCGTCGCCGCGGCCGACATCGACGAGATCTTCGTCGGCCAGATCAACGCCGGCTTCCAGCGTCAGGAGTTCCCGTCCTCGCTCGTCATGCAGAGCGAGCCGGCCCTGCGATTCAAGCGCTCGACCCGTGTGGAGAACGCCTGCGCCACCGGCTCGGCCGCCATCCATGCAGGGCTGGCCGGGATCGCCGCCAAGCGGGCGCGTCTCGTGCTGGTGGTCGGGGTCGAGAAGATGACCGACACCCCTGGCCCCGACGTCGGCAACATCCTGCTCAAGGCCAGCTACGTGAAGGAGGAGGCCGACACCGCCGGCGGCTTCGCCGGCATCTTCGCCAAGATCGCCCAGTCCTACTTCCAGAAGCACGGCGACCAGTCCGACGCGCTCGCCCGCATCGCCGCCAAGAACCACAAGAACGGGGTCGGCAATCCCTTCGCGCAGATGCGCAAGGACCTGGGCTACGACTTCTGCCGCACCGAATCCGAGAAGAACCCGATCGTCGCCTGGCCGCTGAAGCGCACGGACTGCAGCCTGGTGTCCGACGGCGCCGCCGCCGTCGTGCTGGCGGACGTCGAGACGGCGCTCACCCTGCGCAAGGCGATCTGCTTCCGCGCCGCCGAGCAGGTGAGCGACTTCCTGCCCATGAGCCGCCGCGACGTCACGCTGTTCGAGGGCGCCGGCATGGCCTGGCAACGGGCGCTGGCGACCGCCCGCCTGGCGCTCGACGACCTGAGCCTGGTGGAGACCCACGATTGCTTCACCATCGCCGAGCTCATCGAGTACGAGGCCATGGGCCTGACGCCGCGCGGGCAGGGCGCACGCGCCGCGCTCGAGGGCTGGACGGAGAAGGGCGGCCGCCTCCCCGTGAACCCTTCCGGGGGGCTGAAATCGAAGGGTCACCCGATCGGCGCGACCGGCGTGTCCATGCACGCGCTCTGCTCGATGCAGCTGATGGGCGAGGCCGGCGACATGCAGGTGAAGGACGCCAAACTCGCCGGCATCTTCAACATGGGCGGCACGGCCGTCGCCAACTACGTCAGCATCCTCGAGCGGCTGCGCTGACGGCGGCGGGAGTAGCGACGTCATGAAGGCCTTGGTGCTGCGCGAGGCCTCCGGCAAGGTGGCCGGGGCCATCGAGGACGTGCCGGAGAGCCAGCTGCCGCCCGGCGACGTGACCGTGGCAGTGCAGTACTCCACCCTCAACTATAAGGACGGCCTGATCCTCGGCGGCCTCGGACGTCTGGTGCGGCAGTACCCGCACGTTCCCGGCGTCGATTTCGTGGGCACGGTCGAGGCCTCCGATTCGCCGCAATGGAAGAGGGATGATGCAGTAATTCTCACGGGCTGGCGCGTCGGTGAAACGCAGTGGGGCGGTTACGCGCAGAAGGCGCGCGTCAAGGGAGACTGGCTGGTCCCGCTGCCGCCGGGCCTGGAGCCCAAGAGCGCCATGGCGATTGGGACCGCCGGGCTGACGGCGATGCTGGCGGTCATGGCGCTCGAGCGCCATGGCCTGACGCCGGCGCGCGGCGAGATCCTCGTCACCGGCGCCGCTGGCGGGCTCGGTAGCGTCGCGATCGCCATACTGGCCAAGCTCGGATACAACGTCACGGCATCGACCGGTCGTGCCGCGCTCCACGACTACCTGACGTCGCTCGGCGCCACCGTCATCATCGATCGGGCCACCATCGCCCAGCCAGCGGGCAAGCCGCTGGAACCCGAGCGCTGGGCCGCGTGCATCGATTCGGTCGGCGGCTCGACTCTGGCGGCCGTGTTGCCGCAATTGAAGTATCGCGGTGCGGTGGCATCCTGCGGGCTCGCCGGTGGCAGCAAGCTGGAGACGACCGTGATCCCGTTTCTTCTGCGTGGGGTCAGCATCCTCGGGATCGATTCGGTGGCTTGCCCCACGCCCGAGCGCAAGCAGGCGTGGGTGCGTCTGGTGCAGGACCTGCCCGCGAGCAAGCTCGAGGCCATGGTCAATATGGTCGGCATGAGCGACCTTTTCCGGCTTGCGCCCGAGATCCTTGCGGGTCAGGTCCGGGGCCGGGTCGTCGTCGATGTCAATCGTTAATATAAATAATTCCAAGGGGTTGGATAAAATCGGGCGGCCGATCTCACCGAAATGCCACAACACGGATGGTTAGCAAACCGTATCCTCCGCGCCGTCTACAGCGGAGGAGACGAGCATGCTTTACACAGCGGTGAGCCTGTCCCTCTTCGGTGCCGCATATGCCTTCTTGGTGTCCCTGACGATTTTCTAGTCCCTTTCGCACTTCCCTGTGCCGGCCCGCCCGGATAGACCTCCGGGCGGGCTGTTGCTTTTCCTGGATGTCACAGAGCTGTGGTCAGCTGCCTTCGCCGGCGCCGATGATGCGGTAGATATGCTTGACGTCCTTGGTCGCAAGCTTGATGTCCTTAGCGGGGTTGAACTGGTGCAGCACGATCTGATCGTCGCTGCGGCGCAGGAACTGCTTGATCATGCCACGACCGTCCGCCAGCTCGACCGCGACGAAGCAGTTCTTGGTCAGGGGACGGTTCGGGTTCACATATAGAATCTCGCCGGCAAAGTAGCGCGGCTCCATGCTGTCGCCGTCGACGTAGAGCGCGAAGGCGTTGGCGGCACCGGCCAGCATGGCGGGCCGCTGCACATATTCCTTGGCCTCGCCCTCGTTGAAATAGAAGCCCTCGGCGCCGCCTTTCACCGCCCCCATGACCGGCAGGTCGCGACCTGGTGTCGGCTGGGCGATCGGCTCGAACCGCGCGATCGGCGGCAGGCTCGCGAGCGCGCCCGATCCCGCATCCACCCCCGCCAAGGCGAGCACGGCGCGCGGATCGACGCCCTTCTGCGCGAACAGGGCGGCTATGTGCCGCATCAGCTCGATCGGCAGGAAGCGGCGGCGGTAGCGGTCTTCGTAGTGCTGATAGCGCGTCAGCGCCCACCCCAACGATTCCGCGACCTCGCGCATCGACAGGCCGGCGCGCTCGCGCAGGGCCTTCAGCTGGCGGGCGGCTTCCGAAACCTCAGTCATAGTCACTCTCCCGGGGAATTACGCACGTAACGTTATATGCCGAAGACGTTGACAAGTCAATGCGGATCTCATAGTATCTGCGTAGGAACAAAATATGTACAAGATCGTGTGTCATTTAAGATCAGAACCCACAAGGGCCGGTGGAGGCGGCATCGGTGGTCCGTATCCCCGCAGGCCTGTACGGACTCGCAGACTCTGCCTGTCCTGTGCGCAAGCATTTGCCAGCGCCGGCATCGAAGAGCGGATCTGCCCCCTGTGCAAGGCCGGCGAAGACTGGGCGGATGCCGTTGCGGCATGCCATGGCCATATCGCGTGGTGACGAAAAGAATAATTAAATCATAGCGTAGGTACAGGTTCTCGAGACGGGCCAACAGAGCAGAAAGGAGCATGGGAGATGCACAAGCAGGGCAAGCGTAGCTGGCGGGGACAGGGTCGACGCGGCCGGCCGAATCAAGATCGTCCGGTCGTCGACCGTGGTACACCCGAGTTGCAGGCCTACCGCCAACGGCTGGCGGAAGGCGGCGATCCGGCGCTGACGGAATATCCGCTCGGCCTTCTGCTGGCCCGCGGGCTGGTCAGCCGCGAGCAGCATGAGGCCGGCTGCTACTACGCGTTTCTTTACGGGCGCAGCATCGGCCGCACCCAGGTGAATTGCAGCTACCTGTTTGGCGCGCAGGCAGCCGGTTACGCTGATCGCCACGAGCTGAGCGAAGAGGAACTGGCGAAGATCCAGGCCCTCTTCCGGCATGGCAAGAACCATCTTCTGGCGGCGGGCCGGCGCGTTTGCGATGCCACCGAGAACCTCGTCGTCTTCGGGCGCTCTCCCCGCTTTCTGGATGGCGAACGCCGGCGGACGCGGTCGGCCTGGCGCGCCGACGAAAGCGAACTGGCCGCCGTCTGCGCTGGCCTCGAGGTGCTGGTCTCTTGCTACGGTCGCGCCGCCGGCCGCCTCGGGCGGATGGATCTCCATAGGAGCCCCAGCATGACCCAGGCGGCGGAGTGAAGATTCCGCTTGACAGACATAGGATCGATATCCTAGAATAGTTTTATTATGAGATGGGGTCGTGCGCCCGGCGCGCGGCCCCTTTCTGTTTCGGAAGGTGCGTTCTCACGTTCCTTCCTGGCTCCGCGCCATCGCCGACTGTTGGAACCGGCAAGCGGTCCGCGACAATCCGGGAGATCCCATCGTGAATGACGAGAGGAAGCCGTCGCTTGCGCGCCGGCAGACCGGCTGCGTGAAAGTCTGC
>DATIXH010000450.1:0-22292 GCA_035518775.1 Candidatus Acidiferrum sp. | reverse complement strand
TCGCCCCCAGCATCCGCGCCGCCGAGGCCGCCAAGGTCATCGAGAACGCCCAGCGCGACCTCAACATCGCCTTCATCAACGAGGTGACCATGATCTTCGGCCGCCTCGGCCTCTCGATCTACGACGTGCTGGACGCCGCCCGCACCAAATGGAACTTCCTCGACTTCAAGCCCGGCCTGGTCGGCGGCCACTGCATCGGCATCGATCCCTACTACCTCGCCGCCTGCGCCCAGGCCGCCGGCCACGAGCCCGAGATCATCCTCGCGGGCCGCCGCATCAACGACAGCATGGGCGACCACTTCGCCGCCCGCATCGCCGAGGCCTGCGGTGTCGCGCAACCAAGGACCCTCGTCCTAGGCCTCACCTTCAAGGAGAACCTCCCCGACCTGCGCAACTCCAAGGTCGTCGACCTCATCGACGGCCTTGAGGCGCGCGGCCACGCCGTCGACGTGCACGACCCCCACGCCGACCCCGCCGAAGCCAAGTCAGCCTACGACCTGTCACTCCTCTCCGAAATCCCCAACGGCCGCAGCTACGACTGCCTGGTCGGCGCCGTCCCCCACGCCGCCTACCGCGCCGTCCCCTTCGCCAATGTCTTGAAACCCGGCGGCCTGGTCGCCGACCTCAAGGGCCAGTGGCGCGACCTGCCGCTCCCCGAAGGCCTCCGCCGCTGGCAGCCTTAGCGGCCCTTGCCCGCCTTGCCCTCGCGCGCGATCGCCCACTTCACGACCGCCTCGTCCTGGCCCTTCTCGCCGCTGATCACCACCTGCTGGGTCTTGCGGATCTCGCCGCGCCGCCCGAGATAGACGCCGTCGGCCACGCTCACCGGCGCGCCCGTCGCGCGCAGGCGCCAGCCGGTGCCGCTCGGCAGCCGCAGCAGCGCCGCCTGCCCGTTCTGCGCCAGCGACGCCGTCACGTCCGGGTGCAGATGGAAGCGGATGGCGAACGGCCGCTTGCCGCCGCCGCTCAGCCGGTCCTCGCCGCGCAGGTCCTCGCCGCCCGCCGCCAGGAACAGCCGGCGCCGGTGCATGAGATCGAAGGTCGCCTGGTAGCCGTCGTGGCTCATGTCGAGCCAGTGGTTGCCGTCGGACTCGTCGCGCTGGCAGGTCACGGTGCGCGGCCCGCGCACCAGCCCGCGGTCCGGCGAGAACACGCTGGAGTTGGTGTCATCCACCACCAGCGTCGAATGGGCGGCCGTGCTGCGCTGCGCCTGCCACCAGTCGCCACGCCCCTGATGCGCCCCGCAGTTCACGATCAGCCGCTCGCGCCCGATGCTCATCTCGAACGACAGCGTGCCGGCATGGGCATGGCCGTCATAGCCGGCGGGCGCCGGCGCGCCGCTGTCGACGATGACCAGCGTGCGGTTGGCCAGCAGCCGCTCGAAGCCGCTCTCCGGCGCCTCCTTCAGCGCCAGCGCCTTGTTGCCGGCATAGGACGGGATAGCGCGCGCCAGCGCCATGTCGACCAGCCAGTCCTCTTCCGCGTTGCTGTCGTTGAACAGCGCCAGCCCGCCGTCACCATGCTGCCACAGCCGCAGCATCTGCGCCGTGCCGCGGATGGCGTCGTCGAGACCCGCCGGCAGCGGCCGCTCGGTGCCCGCCAGCGCGCCGCGCACACCGGCCAGCAGGCGCAGCAGTGCGAACTGCACCGACGGGCTGCGCTCGCGATGCCCGCCGTCCGCCAGGAACTGGCGCGGCAGCTCGCGCTCCAGCAGCCGTCCGCCACGCTGCACGAGGTTGTTGCCGCGCGGCAGCGCCAGCCCTGCATGGATCAGCCCACCGATGGCCACCAACAGCCGGCTGCCGCCCATCCCTGCCGGCAGTACGCGCGAGAGATGGCTGGCTTGCCGCGCCACGCTCAGCATGAAGCGGCCGCGGAAGGGCGCGTCGGCCGCGATCGCCAGGAACTCGTAGTGCGAGAGCCAGGCCATCAGCCGCCGGCCGATCACGTCGGGGCGCCAGGCCAGCTCGTCCCAGCCGTGGCAGTCGTCGATCCACCGCCCGATCATCTCGCGCCCCATGCGGCGCCCGTTGTCGCCGCTCGCCGCCCTGAGGTCGCGCAGCCATTCGAAGCTGTGCAGGTCCTCGAGCCAGGTCGGGCTGGCGCCCACCGGTCCCCACAGCGGCGCCGGCTCGCGAATCGCCTGCCCGCCGAGGGCGAAGATGCCGTGGCCGAGGGCGGCGCCGCGCGTGGCGTCGCCCGGCCAGCTGTCGGCCGCCGGCGCCGGCGCCGGTCCATTGCCGATGCGCGTCGGCAGCAGCAGCCCGTAGAGCCGGCTGGCGAACAGCGGCTTGCGCAGGTCGTACCAGAGCTGCCTCCACAGCATGCCGGCCGGCAGGCGCAGGCGGGCGCGCAGACGCGGCGCGATCGGCTCGCGCGGCCGCCGGCGCAACGGCCCGGCGACGGGCTCGGCCACGACGCTCATGCGTCCCCCTGCCGCAACCGCCGGATGTTGCCGGCATAGGCGCCGGCGCCGCCTGCGAAGGTCGCCGTGCCGGCCACCAGCACGTCGGCGCCGGCGTCAACGGCCTGCCGCGCCGTCTCCTCGTTGATGCCGCCGTCGACCTCTAGGTCGATGGCGCGGCCGAGCGCGTCGATGCGTTGCCGGAGCGCGCGGATCTTGTCGAGCTGTCCGGCAATGAACTTCTGGCCGCCGAATCCAGGATTGACTGTCATGACCAGGATCAGATCGATGTCCTCGATGACTCCGTCAAGCATATCGGGCGGCGTCGCCGGATTGAGCGATACGCCGGCCTTCTTGCCGAGCGACTTGATGAGCTGCACCGTGCGGTGCAGATGCGGGCCGGCCTCGGGATGCACGGTCAGGATGTCGGCGCCGGCCTTGGCGAAGGCCGGAATATAGGGGTCGGCCGGCGAGATCATCAGATGCACGTCGAACGGCAGCTTGCTGTGCGGCCGCAGCGCGTCCACTACGACGGGGCCGATCGTGAGGTTCGGCACGAAGTGGCCGTCCATGACGTCGATGTGGATGTAGTCGGCGCCGGCTGCGGTGATCGCCTCCACCTCCGCGCCCAGGCGCGAAAAGTCCGCCGACAGGATGGACGGAGCGATTCGCGTGCGCTGGCGCATGGCCGGTTACCTATCAGGTCCGCGGGGTCGGCCGCAAGCGCGGCCCGTGCGCTCAGCGCCGGCGCAGGCGGGACGCGAAGAATCCGTCGATTCCGCCCTGCTCGCCGAGGTGGCATGGCAGCGTGCGCAGGTCGCCTTCGGCGTCGATCAGCGAATCAAGACCGCCGATTTCCGACGGGCGAATCGGCAGGCGCTCTACTGGGGCGCTCTCGCCGAGGAGCGCTGCGATCTGGGCCGGGCCTTCTTCCGGCTGGAGCGAGCAGGTGCAGAAGACGATCAAGCCGCCCGGCTCGACCATCGCGATTGCCGCGCGCAACAGGCGCGCCTCCAAGGCAGCAAGCTTGCTCACGTCCTCTGGCCGCTTCAGCCAGGGCACGTCGGGATGCCGGCGAATCGTTCCGGTCGCCGAGCAGGGTGCATCCACCAGAACCGCGTTGGCCGGCCGCTCCGGCCGCCACGCCGTGGCATCGGCGGTGATGGTCGCAGCCTGCAGACCGAGCCGCGCCAGATTGTTGCGCAGCCGCTCCAGCCGCGGAGCAGAACGGTCGACGGCGATCACGTCGGCGCCGGCGGCCGCCAGCTGTGCGGTCTTGCCGCCGGGCGCGGCGCAGAGATCGATGACGCGCTTGCCCGCGACGTCGCCGAGCAGTCGTGCCGGCAACGCCGCCGCCGCATCCTGCACCCACCATGCGCCCTCCGAGAATCCCGGCAGCGCTTCGATCAGGCCGTCGAGCGGCAAGCGCAAGCTGCCGGTCGGCAGCAGGGTCGCACCGAGGCGATCGCACCAAGCCGCGGCGTCGAGTTTCACCGTGAGGTCGAGCGGGGGTTCGCGCAGATGGGCGCCGGCGATCGCGCGGGCCTGCTCGGTACCGTAGGCCCCCACCCAGGAGTCCCACAGCCACGCCGGCGTGTTCAGCGACGGATCGGCGGTCTGCTCGAGCCAGGCCGCGCGCTCGCGGTCGACGCGGCGGAGGATGGCGTTGATCAGTCCCTTGAAGCCGGCCTCGCCGCTTCGTCCCGCGGTCAGCGCCACGGTTGTATCGACGGCCGCATGGGGCGGCGTGCCCAGGAACAGCAGCTGGCAGATGCCCAGCCGCAGCAGCTGGCGGACCCCCGTCGCACGCCGGGGGAGCGGTCTGTCCAGGCAGCCCTCGATGATGCGATCGAGTTGACCGAAGTGACGCAGCGTCGTGGCGACGAGCAGACGCGCGAAGGCGCGGTCGCGCGGCGCCAAGCGGCTGCCGTTGCGATCGCTCTCAAGGATCTCGTCGAGCGGGCGCCTTTGCTCGAGCACGGCTGCGAGCGTCTCGAGCGCCAGGGCGCGGGCCGAGACGGCGGCCGGACCCGGCTGCGCCTGGCGTGGCGGGCTTACCCCCACGGGCCGCGCCGACCGTCAACCGGCGGCGCGCCGCCCACCGTCTGCGCCAACTCCTGCAGCCGGCGGATGCGATTCGCGGTGCTCGGATGGGTCGAGAACAGCCCGTCGACGGCGTGTCTGTGCAGCGGGTTGATGATGAAGAGATGCGCGGTCGCCGGATTCGATTCCGCGACCGGATTGTCGATGCGCAGCGCCGTGTTGTGGATCTTGGCGAGGGCGGAGGCAAGCGCCAGCGGCTCGCCGCAGATCGCGGCGCCCACGCGATCGGCCTCGTATTCGCGCGAGCGGCTGATGGCGAACTGCACGAGCATCGCGGCGAGCGGCGCCACGATCATGGCCAGGAGTGCACCGACGGCGCCGAGCGGGTTGTCGCGCTGGTCGCGGCCGCCGATGAAGAAGAATGCGAAGTTGCCGAGCATGCCGATCGCGCCCGCCAGCGTTGCCGTGATCGTCATCGTCAGCGTATCGCGATTGCGCACATGCGCCAACTCGTGGGCGAGGACGCCGGCGATCTCACGCTCGTCCAGCCGCTGCAGCAGGCCCGTCGTCACCGCCACCGCGGCATGCTCCGGGTCGCGCCCGGTGGCGAAGGCGTTCGGCTGATCGTTCTGCATGATGTAGACGCGCGGCATCGGTAGCTGCGCGTGTTCCGCCAGCCGTGCCACGATGGCGTGCAGCGCGGGCGCGCTGCGGCCGTCGACCTCCTGCGCGCCATGCATGCGCAGGACGATCTGGTCGGAGTTCCAATAGGCGAAGCCGTTCATGGCGAGTGCGACCAGGAACGCGATGATCATGCCGCCCTGGCCGCCGATGAGATAACCCACGGCGAGGAACAGACCCGTCATCGCAGCCAACAGCAGGGCGGTGCGGGCGTAGTTCATCCAGCAACCTCCATTCTTAACGATATCAGCCCTGTAGGTGGGCGTGGCCGGATCGAGATCAAGGCTGGCGGAAAGGGCGTGCAGAGCCTATCTTTATGGGGTGTTGCACCCAAAGAAAGAAGCCCCGCAGCCGACAGAATCCAAGGCCACGGACCAGCCGGCGACCGACAAGCCGAAGCGTCCGAAGGAGATTGGCAGGCCCGCGGGGCCGGAGCCGACGCGCTATGGTGACTGGGAGACGAACGGCCGCTGCATCGATTTCTGACCGCAGTCGGCGGCCGCTGCGAACCGTACGCGCATTGATGCTCGCGCTGATCGGCGGCGTGCTGGCCGCGACACCGGCCGGCGCATCGACCGATGTCTTCGTGCTGCAGGACGCTACGCCGCTCGTGAGCAAGCCGGGGGTCGGCGGCAAGATCGTGCGGTGGGTCGATACCGGCTTTCCTCTCACCGTCGTCGGCCGCGAGGGCGACTGGCTGGAAGTTTCCGGCGCGCAGCTCAAGGCCGGCAACGTCCTGTGGGTGCCGGCGGCGCGGGTGGGACGCCATCTGCCGGGCACCCTCGACATCGCTTATCCGCAGCAGGAGCCGTCCTTCAACCACGAAGGACAGGCGCTGTTTCTCGAGGTCCTTGGCACGCAGGAGATCCGCGTCCGCGTCAGCTGCCGCATTGTCCAATCGGGCAAGGACGACTTCATCGACGTAGTCGACGAGACTCCCGTGGATCTCGACGTCAGCGGCCCGGCCGCGGATTGCACGGTGCGCAAGCTCGGCGACAGCGGAACGATCGACGTGGCGCTGCGCGCGGCGGATGGTCGCGTGGTCGCGATGGCCAATACTTACACACTGCACGGTGCGGTCCGCGTCCGCACCGGCGGCCCCTGGGGCGGCCCCTCCGGGGCGCGGCTGCCGACCCGCTTCACCTTCTTCAAGGCCATGCCGGAGAAGCCCTTCCCCCATATGCCGGACAAGCCGTTCACGGTGAGCAATCCCGTGCCGCCGCTCGGCAATCCGACGCCGCCGCTGCTGGGCAATCCGACGGCCCCGCTGGGCAATCCGACCCCGGCGCTGGGCAATCCGGTGCCGGCCTTCCGGCAATCGCCGGTGCCGCCTCCATAGGCGGCAGTTCCTGAGCGTCCGCGTCCGCGGCTGAAGAAAAAAGCGCGTTAACCATAGATCGCGTTTGGTGCTGCTGGAGGCGCGGGATTATCGTGTTGCCAAGAACAACAGCCAGCTGCGCCCCGCTCGTCTCGAAACGTCGGGGCCGGAGGTAACGACGATGATGATTGGAAAGAACGCCGCCGCGGCGTTGGCCCCGGCAGTTTTCCTGCTCGCGCTGCTCTGCCGGCCGGACGCCGCGCTGAGCGAGGAGGTGACGGTCGCCAAGAACGGCACGCCGCTGACGCTGGCGCCGACTCGCACCGCGCCGACCGAGTGGAAAGTGAACAGCGGCTTCCCGCTGACGGTCATGGACAGGCGCGGCGACTGGATCAGGGTGACGAGCAGCCGGCTGCCGGATGAAGGCGGCGAACTCTGGGTGCGCGCCAGCCAGGTCACGGGCGGTGCAGGCGCCGCCGGCCCGGCGGGCGCCCTCGAGAAACCGATCGGCTATCGGGTCGAGCTCACGGGGAGTCCCGGCATGAAGTTCAAGCTGGAGTGCCGGTCGCTGCATGAAGGACGCATCAGCTTCCGCCCGCACTACAATGAGCTGCCGCAGAGTTACGAGTATTCCAGCGACCCGCTCTCCTGCGTCGCCTGGAAGAAGCAGCATCACGGTGAGCTGCAGGTCACCCTGGTGGAGATCTATCCGTCCAAGGAGCGCATCCTCGGCGTGGCCGCGACGACCAACTATCCGGCCTCCATCTTCGCGCGCTCGCCCGGGCCGGGTTATCCGACGTCACTCTTTCCGAGCTCCGGCACGTCGTGGAACAAGGCCGCCGTCGCTCTCGCGCGAGATGACAACCTGGTGCTGCCCCCGCGCCTCCAGTGATCTGAAGATCGGGCCGCTTGCCTACGCCCGGTTCATCCGGTTCTCGATGAGGTCGTTGACGACGGCGGGATCGGCCAGGGTCGAGGTGTCGCCCAGGCTGCCATAGTCGTTCTCGGCGATCTTGCGCAGGATGCGGCGCATGATCTTGCCGGAGCGGGTCTTCGGCAGGCCGGGCGCCCACTGCAGCAGGTCGGGCGTGGCGATCGGGCCGATCTCCTTGCGCACCCATTGCACCAGCTCCTTGCGCAGCTCGTCGGACGCCGCGACGCCGGCCTTGAGCGTGACATAGGCATAAATTCCCTGGCCCTTGATGTCGTGCGGATAGCCGACGACCGCCGACTCCGCCACCTTCGGGTGCGCCACCAGCGCGCTCTCGACCTCGGCGGTGCCGAGGCGGTGGCCGGCGACGTTGATCACGTCGTCGACCCGGCCGGTGATCCAGTAGTAGCCGTCCTGATCGCGCCGGCAGCCGTCGCCGGTGAAATACTTGCCGGGGAAGGTCTTGAAGTAGGTGTCGATGAAGCGTTGGTGGTCGCCGTAGACCGTGCGCATTTGGCCCGGCCAGGAATCGAGGATGCAGAGATTGCCTTCGGTCGCGCCTTCCAGGAGCTTGCCTTCGCCGTCGACGATCGCCGGCTTGACGCCGAAGAAGGGCCGCGTCGCCGAGCCGGGCTTCAGCGGCGTGGCGCCGGGCAGAGGCGTGATCAGGATGCCGCCCGTCTCCGTCTGCCACCAGGTGTCGACGATCGGGCAGCGGCCGTCGCCGACGACGCGGTGGTACCACAGCCAGGCTTCCGGGTTGATCGGCTCGCCCACGGAGCCGAGGAGACGCAGCGACTTTCGGCTGGTCCGCTTCACCGGCTCCTCGCCCTCGCGCATGAGGGCGCGAATCGCCGTCGGCGCCGTGTAGAAGATGCTGACCTTGTGCTTGTCGACCACCTGCCAGAAGCGCGCGGCGTCCGGATAGTTCGGCACGCCCTCGAACATCAGGGTGGTGGCGCCGTTGGCGAGCGGCCCATAGACGATGTAGCTGTGGCCCGTCACCCAGCCGACATCGGCCGTGCACCAGTAGATATCGCCGTCGTGATAGTCGAAGACGTACTGGTGGGTGACCGAGGTATAGACGAGATAGCCGCCGGTGCTGTGCAGCACGCCCTTCGGCTTCCCCGTCGAGCCCGAGGTGTACAGGATGAACAGCGGATCCTCGGCGTTCATCGGCTCGGGCGGGCAGTCCTTCGAGACCTTGGCGCACTCCTCGTGATACCAGGCGTCGCGGCCGGGCACCCAGTTGATCTGGCCGCCGGTGCGGCGCACGACGATGCAGCTCTTGACGCTCGGGCACTTGGTAAGGGCGGCGTCGGCGTTGGCCTTCAGCGGCACCTTGCGGCCGCCGCGCAGGCCCTCGTCGGCCGTGATGATGCAATTCGATTCGCAATCCTGGATGCGGTTGACCAGGCTGTCGGGCGAGAAGCCGCCGAACACGACGGAATGGACGGCGCCGATGCGGGCGCAGGCCAGGATGGCCACCGCCGCCTCCGGGATCATCGGCAGGTAGATCGTGACCCGGTCGCCCTTCTTGACGCCCTTGGCCTTCAGGACGTTGGCGAGCCGGCAGGTATCCTCGTGCAGTTCGGAATAGCTGACATGCCTGTGTTCCGACGGGCTGTCGCCTTCCCACAAGATGGCGGTCTGGTCGGCGCGGGTGGCGAGGTGGCGGTCGAGGCAGTTGTAGGCGGCGTTGAGGGTACCGTCCTGGAACCAGCGGATATGGACCTTGCCGGCGAAATCGACGTCCTTGATCTTGGTCGGCTGCTTGACCCACGAGATGCGCTTGGCCTGCTCGCGCCAGAAGCCCTCGGGGTCGTCGACCGACTGTTGGTACAGCTTGAAATAGCCGGCCTCGTCCAGCCAGGCGGACTTGGCGACCGCTTCGGGCACGGGGAACAGGTTGGTGCTGCTCATGCCGGGCGCCTCCCTTCGCGAAGAGAATTGGTTAAGATGCTGGTTATTGGACCGATTATTGCCACAATCCTGTGGCCTAACAAGCATCTAACGCGGCGTTAACCAAGACGCCGCAGGGGCATCTGGCACGGCGGTCGGCATCACGGTTTTGCGAGCCGGGCCGTTCATCTCGTGCTAACCAGTCCCCATATAGGATACAATATGCGCACCGAATCCGGCACCCGGCCGGCGGTTCGAGGAGTGACGGCGTTGCGGCATGGAGTCATCACGGCGGCATTTGCCTTGGCGGTCTTCGCGACCGGCCAAGCGATGGCCGACGATTCCCTGACGCACGACAGCTTCCTTGCCATCGATCAGACTCCGCTGGCCGATGACAGCGACAAGGACAGCTCGTTGTGGCTGGACCTGCGGCAGCTGTTCTCCGATACCACGGTGGCCGTTGGCGCCGCGCCGCGCTCGGAGAGCCAGTCGTTGCGCGGCGACCCCGGCTACAACGCCTATGCCACAATCAATGTCGACGGCTTCACCGTCGGCGGCCACTTCGCCCGCTGGAGCGAGACAGCGTTCTCCGAGGGCAACCAGCAGTCCTTCGGGGTCGGCGCCTCCTATACGATGCACTCCTGGACCGTCGGCATCGACTGGTCGCGCGGCAACTATGACGAGGTCTTCCTCAACGTCGACAGCGGCGAGACCAGCGACGTCATCGCCTTCACCTCATCTTACGCCGTGCGCCCGGGCGTGAAGATCAACGGTCTGCTCGAGTATAGCGACGAGCAGCCTGCCGACGTGCGCTCGGCGCCCGGCGCCTTCACCGTCGGCGTCGGCACCCTCATCAACTTCTAGGTCCGTTACCCCGTCAGGCCGCGGGCCGCTCCTCTTCGGGGCGCGCGCCGATGCGGAACCAATCGACGTTGCGGGTGACGTACATGACGGCCACCAGGGCGGCGAATAGCCCGAAGCTGCCGGCCACCAGCACGTAGTCCTCCATCTGCAGCAGCAGATACATCCAGCCATGGACGAGGGCGAGCACGCCGGCTGCGACATAGCCGGTGAAGCGCGCCACCGTGCGCCAGACATAGAGCGCGATGGTGGCGATGTCGGCGGCGCTGGCGATCGCATAGGCCGCCACGAAGCGGATATGCTCGGAGAGCGACAGCACCAGCATGTAGAAGATGCAGATCGAGCTGCCGACCAGCAGGTACTGCACCAGGTGCGCGCGCGTGGTCTTGAGCAGTCCGACCACGAAGATCGTCGCGAAGGTGAGGGCGACGACGAGCGCGCCATACTTCACGATGCGGTCGATCTGCTGATAGCTGTCGCCCGGCAGCACGAAGGAGACGCCGATGCGGCCGTCGGGTTGGTCGGCGAAGCTGAGGTCCTCGGCGCGCCAGGTCGGCGGGTAGGAGCGCGCGAGATAGGAGAGTGCCCAGCTGGCCGTGAACCCCTCCGGGCCGATGCTCCGCTCGGCCGGTAGCCCCGCACCGGTGAAGCTCGGATGCGGCCAGGGCGAGGTGACCGTCAGCTTGGTCTCGCTGCCCAGGGGCAGGAACTCCAGCTGGCCGGTGCCGTTGATGGCGAGCCGCAAGGTGAAGCTGTGGGCACGCCCGGCGAAATCGGCGCCCGCCCTCGGCAGCCGCGCCTGCAGGCCGGTGCGGAACAGCTGGCTCTTGGAGAGTCCGGGCGCGAAGGGGAGCGGCTGATCGTCGAGCGTGAAGGCCAGGCTGCGGATGCCCCGCAGGTCGGTGAGGCCGACGGAGAGCGTGGCCTCGCTCCACAGCACGTCGCTCGCGGGCACGTTCCAGTCGGCGAGGTCGGGCGCGGCGAAGCGGCCGCTGACGGTGATGTCGGCGCCGTAGACCAGCGCCTCGTAGATGCTGCGATAGCGCAGCTCCGTATCCACGGCGGCGTGGATCTCCAGCGTCTCCGGCAGGATGTAGACGAGGTGCCGGAGCTCCGATTGGACCACGGCGCCGGCGGCGGCCGCGCTCTGCGTGCGCGTCACGTAGGGCACTGCCAGCACGGGCCCGCCGACGGCCTGGGCGCCGCCCCACAGCTCCGCGATCTCGTTCTCCACCTGGTAGCGGCGCTCGGAACGCTCGGTCACGGTGTCGCCGATCATCGCCAGCGGCACCAGCATCACGAGCACCAGGATGCCCAGCACGATGACCCGCCGGGTGACGTCGAATCCGCCGCCCGTCCAGGGCCGCCCGCCGATATCCAGTCGGAGCATGTCGCCTCCCGATCGTGCGCCAGACCGTCACCGGCGCGACGCCCGGGTTGTCCGCTAAGATTGCGGCGGAAGGCGGTGTCCGATCATGTCGAAGCGGCGGCCGGCGCGCGGCGAACTGGCGTCGATCCGCGAGGGATCGCGCGCAGGGCGTCGGCAGGACCGCGATCAGGTGCGATGTCGTCGGGAGAATGGACCGGCCGGAGCCATCGACCCGCACACTCTGATGGCTCCGACCGGTATATCGGAGACCTAGAACTCGGCCTCCGAACTCAAACGCTGGAGCCATGATGCACTGCGTCGGTTTCCGCGGAATGTCGGCGGTGCATCAAATTGCATCAAGTTGTAACTGCGGGAGCGATGGCGAAGACCCGCAGCTCATCGACGAGGACGCCGCTGGCCGCGCACGGCCGCTCCGCCTATGATCAGCGCTGAGTTCGCACCGCCGGAACCAGACCATGCAGATCCGCGCCATCACCGCCTATCGAGTCGATTTGCCGTTCCGCGACGGGCCTTACATCTGTTCGGGCGGACGCTCGGCGCTCGGCTTCGAATCGCTCATCGTGCGCGTCGACGGCGACGATGGCCTCAGCGGCTGGGGCGAGATGGCGCCGCTCGGCGGCTTCTACGATCCGGCCTTTCCCGGGGGCGCGCGGGCGGCGTTCGGCGAATTGGCCGCGGTGCTGATCGGCGAGGATCCGACTCAGCTGGTCGCCGTCGACCGGCGCATGGACCATCATCTGAAAGGTCATCCCTACGCCAAGGCGGCCATCGACATGGCCTGCTGGGACCTGCTGGGGAAGCAGGCCGGCCGGCCCCTGGCCGAGCTGCTGGGCGGGCGCTTCGGCAAGGCGGTCGATCTCTACCGCTCCGTTTCCCAGGGCGCACCGGACAAGATGGCGGCGCGCGCCGTCGCCTATGTGAAGGAAGGCTACCGCCGCATCCAGGTAAAGGTGGGCCTCGATCCGGACGAGGACATCGCGCGTATCGAGGCCGTGCGCGCCGCCGTCGGCAACGACATCGTCCTGTTCGCCGACGCCAACTGCGGCTGGTCGACCCATCAGGCGCGCCGCTTCCTGCGCGCCACCCGTCCTCTCGACTATTATTTCGAGCAGCCCTGCGCCTCCTACGCCGAGTGCAAGGCGCTGCGCGGCGACTGCGACCGCCCGCTCGTGCTGGACGAATCGATCGACGGCCTGCCGGCGCTGCTGCAGGCGCACGCCGACGGAGTCGTCGACGCCATCACTATCAAGATCGCGCGCGTCGGCGGCGTGACGCGCGCGAAGCTGATCCGCGACGTCGCGGTCGAGCTCGGCATCGCCGTGACCGTGGAAGATACCGGCGGCGCCGAGATCGACACCGCCGCCATGGTGCATCTCTCGCTCTCCACGCCCGAGGCGCTGCGCCTGCACACCTGCGACTTCAACAACTGGGTGACCCGTCCCAACGCCCGCGGCGTGCCGCCGAGCCGCGACGGCAAGATCGGCATGAACGACTCGCCGGGTCTGGGCGTGGAGCCGCTGGTGGAAAGCTTCGGCGAGCCGATGTTGGCGGTGACGAAGCGCGGCGGCTGACGCTATTCGCCGAAGACGACCTCGCCTTGAATGAGGCGGACCGGCACGCGCTCCAGCGAATCGCCGGCGCAGGGGCCGGAGACGCAGTAGCCGTCCTCCGGCCGGAACAGGGCGCCGTGCGTGCCGCACAGCAGGTGGAAGCCGTCGAGCGCGATGAAGCGGTTGGGCGCCCAGTCGAGCGGTGAGCCGACATGCGGGCAGGAATTCACGTAGCCGCGCACGACCGCGCCCTCGCGATGCACGAGGATATCGCGCTTGCCGGCGCTGGTCTCGACCGTGAAGCCCTTGGCCTCGCCGTCGGGGATGTCGACCAGCCGGCAGAGGCGCTGGCCGCTCACCCGCGCCTCACGGCTTGATGCCGCCCATGCCGCAGATGAGCTTCCAGGAGGGCTCGTCGATCGGCACGACCGACAGCCGCGACTGCTTCACCAGCAGCAGGTGCTTCAGCTTCGGCTCGGCCTTGATGGCGGCCAGGGTCACCGGCGTCTTCAGCGGCACGCCGGCCTGCATGTCGACCATGCCGAACTTGCCGGCCTCGTCGGTATGGTCAGGATAATATTCCTTGACGACCTCGACCGTCCCGACGATCGCCTTGTCCTCGCCGGAGTGGTAGAAGAAGGCGCGGTCGCCCTTCTTCATCGCCTTCATGTTGCTGGAGGCCTGGAAGTTGCGCACGCCGCTCCAGAAGGTGCGGCCGTCCTTCTGCATCTGCTGCCAGGAATAGGACGAGGGTTCCGATTTCACCAGCCAGTAGGCCATGGGTCGCGCTCCGCTATTTCGGCAGCGTCTTGCGCCAGGGGGTGATGGTCACGCTCTGGAACAGGCCGGCCTTG
Organism: Candidatus Acidiferrum sp.; assembly: GCA_035518775.1. Taxonomy (GTDB): domain Bacteria; phylum Pseudomonadota; class Alphaproteobacteria; order Dongiales; family Dongiaceae; genus JBGPEQ01. The sequence goes on along the minus strand of DATIXH010000450.1, from coordinate 8,358 downwards.
CGGTAGGGATCGCCGGCGGAGAACGCCTCGGCGGCCTTGCGGTCGGGAAACTCCATCAGCAGCAGGCTGCCGATCATGGCGGCGCCGTCCTCACCGAGCAGCGGCCCGGCGATCAGGATGCTCTTGGTGAAGCCTTCGAGATAGGCGAGATGGGCATTGCGGTTGGCCGCGCGCACCTCGCCATGGCCCGGCTTGTCCAGGCCGTAGATCATGAATTGCATGACGCTCCTCGCTTGTGGCGGCCCAAGCTAGCGAATCAGTCGCGATGGTGCCAGAGTCCTCGGAACCGATGGCTGGGATCAGCGCCGTGCGTCCTTCGACAAGCTCAGGATGAGGGTCTTTCTTTCTGCCAGAAAAACTGGCCCTCATCCTGAGCTTGTCGAAGGACGCACGGTGTTTGTGCAAGCGCTATCACGGCAACGCGGTCAGTTCGACCGTGAAGGGGCGCTCGAGCAGCGTGGCGATCGTGGTGTCGATGTCGGCGGCGCCGTTCACGATGGCGTCGACGGCGGCGCTGATCGGCATCTCCACGCCGAGGCGACGGGCGAGCGCCATGACCGCGCCGGCGCTGTGCACGCCTTCGGCGACCGAGCGGCGCTCGCCCAGGATGTCGGCGAGACGGCGCTGCTCGCCGAGCGCCACCCCCAGCGACATGTTGCGCGATTGCAGCCCGTTGCAGGTGAGCGAGAGGTCGCCCAGGCCGGAGAGGCCCATCAGCGTCGCCGGCTTGGCGCCGCGCGCCAGTCCGAGGCGGATCATCTCGGCGAGGCCGCGCGTCATCAGGGCGGCGCGCGCGTTCTCGCCCAGGCGCCGCCCCATGCAGATGCCGCAGGCGATGGCCAGCACGTTCTTCACGGCGCCGCCGATCTCGGCGCCGATGGGATCGTCGGAGAGGTAGGGACGGAAGGTGGCGGTGCCGATGCTCTGCACGAGCTCGCCGCCGACGCGGGCGTCGGCGCAGGCGAGCGTCACTGCCGTCGGCAGGCCGCGCGCCACTTCGCCCGCGAAGGTCGGGCCTGACAGCACGGCCATCGGGCGGCCCGGCAGGGTGGCCGCGACCACCTCGGTCATCAGCAGCCCGGTCGACTGCTCGATGCCCTTGGCGCAGATCACGACCGGCGTGCTCTTCGGCAGGTGGGGCGCCAACTCGGTGGCGACGGCGCGCAGGTGCTGCGCCGGCGTCGCCAGCAGCGCGGCCTCGCATTGCGCGGCCTCGTAGAGATCGGCGGTGGCGCGGATGGCGCGGTCGAGGCGCTGGCCCGGCAAATAGAGCGGGTTCTCGTGGCGCGAGCGGATGGTCTTGGCCACGTCCGGCGTGCGCGCCCAGATCAGCACGTCGCGCTTCGCCCGCCGCAGCACGATGGCCAGCGCAGTACCCCAGGCGCCGGCGCCGATGATGCTGAGGCGCTGCAGCGTCATCTCAGGCCTTCACGCCGGCGCCGATGGCGCGGGGTGCTTCGGGATCGAGAGGCCAGCGCGGCCGCGGCGCGAAGTCGAGGCCGTCGACCAGGCCGCGTCGCAGCCGCTCGACGCCGGCCCAGGCGATCATGGTCGCATTGTCCGTGCACAGCCGCGCCGGCGGCACCACGAGCGGCAGGTCGGCGGCGTCCGCGATCTCCTGCAGGCGCGCGCGGATGAAGCCGTTGGCGGCGACGCCGCCCGCCGCCACGAGCGCGCTCAGGCCGGGGGAGCGCGCCCGCGCCAGCGCGATCGCCCGCCCCGTGCGGTCGGCGAGGCAGTCGGCGATGGCGGCCTGCAGCGTGGCCGCCAGGTCGGCGCGGTCCTGGACGGCGAGCGGGCCGCCCGCCGTCAACGCCGCGACGCGCTGGCGCAGGGCGGTCTTCAGGCCGGAGAAGGAGAAGTCCGGCTCCGGGCGTCCCACCATCGGGCGCGGCAGATCGAAGCGGGCCGCATTGCCGGCGACGGCTGCCCGTTCGATGGCGGGGCCGCCGGGATAGCCGAGGCCGAGCAGCTTGGCGCCCTTGTCGAAGGCCTCGCCGGCGGCGTCGTCGACGGTCGTGCCGAGGCGCTTGTAGCGGCCGACCTCCTCGACGACCAGCAGCTGACAATGGCCGCCGGAGATCAGCAGCAGCAGGAAGGGAAAGGCGACGTCGTCGGTAAGGCGCGCCGTCAGCGCGTGCCCCTCCAGGTGGTTCACGGCGATGAAGGGGCGCTGCTGCACGGCCGCGATGGCCTTGGCCATGGTGACGCCGACCATGACTCCGCCGATGAGGCCGGGTCCGCCGGTGGCGGCGATGGCGTCGAGGTCGGCAAAGCTCAGGCCGGCGCGCCGCATCGCCTCGGCGATCAGACGGTCGAGATGGTCGAGATGGCTGCGGGCGGCGATCTCCGGCACGATGCCGCCATAGGGTCGGTGCTGTTCCAGCTGCGACAGCACGACCTCGGCCAGAATCTGCCGCCTGTCGTCCACCACCGCCGCTGCCGTTTCATCGCAGCTCGTTTCGATCCCCAGCACGATCATCGCCACAATCTACGGCGGATTCGGTCAAGACGCCAATCGATCGCTGGTGGATGACGCTTGGATTTGCATCGTCCTTCGACAGGCTCAGGATGGGGATCTTTCATGGTGCCACGAAGATTGCCCCTCATCCTGAGCCTGTCGAAGGACGCAAAACGGTCATGCAGCGCGTTTCGGCGCAGATCCGCAACCGCAACGGGCCGTCTCTTGCGCCGGGATGCGCGACGGCCTAAACGTGACGCATGAGCGCGAATCACCGGCCCATCCGCATCGGCACGCGCGGGAGTCCGCTGGCGCTGGTGCAGGCGCGCATGGTGCGCGACGCGCTGGCCGCTGCCCATGCCGATCTGCGCGGTGCGGACGATATTCAGATCCTGCCGATCAAGACCACCGGCGACGCCGTGCAGGACCGCAAGCTCATGGAGATCGGCGGCAAGGGCCTGTTCACGAAGGAGATCGAGGAGGCCCTGCTCGACGGCCGCATCGACTGTGCCGTGCATTCGATGAAAGACATGCCGACCTGGCTGCCGGCGGGCCTGGCGATCGGCGCCATGCTGGCGCGCGAGGATGCCCGCGACGCGCTGTTCGCCAAGAGCGGAAACAGCATCGCCGAGCTGCCGCGCGGCGCGGTCGTCGGCACGGCGTCGCTGCGGCGCCAGGCCCAGCTGCTGGCGCTGCGGCCGGACCTGAAGGTCGTGCCGCTGCGCGGCAACGTCGAGACGCGGTTGCGCAAGCTGGCGGCCGGCGAGGCCGACGCCACGCTGCTGGCCGTCGCCGGGCTGAAGCGGCTCGGCCTGCTCGACAAGGCGAGCGCGGTCATCGACAGCGCGGAAATCCTTCCGGCCGTCGGGCAGGGCGCCATCGGCATCGAGGTCCGCGCCGACGACGCGCGCGTCGGCGCGCTGCTGGTGCCGCTCGATCACCGCGCCACGACCCTGTGCGTGACGGCGGAGCGCGCCTGTCTGGCCGAGCTCGACGGCTCCTGCCACACGCCGATCGCCGCGCACGCCGAGCTTTCGGGCGATGGCCGCAGCCTGCGGCTGCGCGCGCTGATCGCGCTGCCCGACGGCACGGCCGTGCATCGCGACGAGCGCCAGGGACCGGCCGCCGATCCCGCCGTCCTCGGCCGCGCCGCCGGCCGCCAGCTCAAGACCGCGGCCGAGCCGGCCTTCTTCCGCATGGCCACGGCATGACCCTGCGCGCCCTCGTCACCCGGCCGGAGGAGGATGCGGCGCCGCTGGCGGCGGCCCTGGCCGAGCGCGGCATCGACGTCACGCTGGAGCCGCTGCTGACCATCCGCCCGCTGCCGGAGGCGCCGATCGATCTGGCGGGCGTGCAGGCGCTGCTCTTCACCAGTGCCAACGGCGCGCGCAGCTTCGCCGAGCTGGCGGCGGCGCGCGGTCTGGTGGTGTGGCGCGACCTGCCGGCCTTCGCGGTCGGGAACGCCACCGCGGCCGCCGCGCATAGCGCGGGCTTCACGAAAGTCGAAAGCGCGGCTGGCGACGTCACCGCTCTGGCCAAGCTGGTGACCGAGCGCCTCGACCCGAAGGCGGGCGCGCTGTTCCATGCCGCCGGCAGCGCCGTCGCCGGCGATCTTGCGGGACTGCTGGAACAGGCCGGCTTCACGCTCCGCCGGGAGATGCTGTACGAGGCGCGCCCCGCCGATCAGTTGTCGCCCGCCACCGTCACGAACCTGGCCAACGGCTGGTTCGACCTGGTGCTGTTCTTCTCGCCGCGCACGGCCGCCACCTTCGCCGCCCTGGCGCGGGCCGCCGGCGAGGGTGTGGTCAACGGCTGCGGCAAGGCCGCCGCGCTCTGCCTCAGCCAGGCCGTGGCGACGGCGGCGCGCGACCTGCCCTGGCGCGACGTCCAGGTGGCGGCGCGGCCGGAGCTGGCGGCATTGCTCGACCTGATCGATCGCGAGTCGGCGGCGCGGGCGCAGAGCGCGGGCAAAGTGGATGGGACCGCGGCGCCGCCGACCGGCTCCTCCGAGACCGCCGCGCCGCCGCCCGAGCCGGCGCCGCGCCGGCGCTCGCGCCTCATCCCCATCGTCGTGACGGCCGCGGTCACCGCGGCAATCGTAGCGGTCGCGACCAGCCTCCTGTGGGACGCGTTGCGCGGCCCCGATCCGGCGCTGATCGCGCGCCTCGACACGGTGCAGAAGTCCAGCGACTGGGCCACCAACGGCGTCTCCGTCATGCGCGACAGCGTCGGCACGGTGATCGGCGATGCCCGGAAGCTTAGCGACCGCGTCGCCGCCTTGGAGACGGTGGCGCAGGGCGCGACTGGCGGCGCGCCGCCCGACCTGACGCCGCTGACCCAGCGCCTGGATGCGCTCGAGCACGACCTGGCGGCGCTGCGCGCGGCCGGTCAGCCGCCGGCGCAGGGCAGCCCACCCCCCGATCTTTCGGCGCTGAACGACAGGATCGCCGCGCTCGAAGCCAAGCTGTCGTCGCTCCAAGCGCCGACTGCGCCGGCGACCGATAGTGCCGGCTTGAGCGAGAAGGTCGCGGCCCTCGAGGCGAAGCTGGCGGCGCTCCAGGGCCAGCAGCCGGCCGCTGTCGCTGCCGTCGATGCTGCGGCTCTCGACAAGCTGAGCAAGGAGAACGAGGCGCTGCGCGGCGACTTGGCGGCGCTGAAGGCGCAGCTGGCCGCCGTCGACCAGGCGCTGGCGGCGCGCGGCAACGACGCCGGCGGCGTCGCCTTCGCGCTCGCCGTCGGTAATCTCGGCGGCGCGCTGTCGACGGCGCGGCCGTTCGCGGCCGAGCTGACGGCGCTGACCGATCTCGCCGCCAAGGATCCGGCGCTGGCGGCGCGCGTGAAGGAGCTGACGGCGCCCCTGGCCGACCGCGCCGCCGCCGGGGTGCCCACACTGGTGGAGCTGCAGTCGCGCTTTCCCGCCGCGGCGCGGGCCATCGTCGATGCAGCGAAGCAGGCGGCGCCGACCGCCGTCGAGACCGCGGAGGAGCGCAGCTGGTACGAGCGTCCGCTCGATTGGCTGTCCGCGGCCGGCGGCTGGCTGTCGCGCCAGGTCAGCCTGCGGCCGGTGGGCGAGGTCGCCGGCGACGATCCCGGGGCGCGCGTCGCGCGCGCCGAGCTCCGGCTGGCGCAGAACGATCTCGCTGCGGCCGTGACGGAGCTGACTGGGCTGAGCGGGCCGCCAGCCGCCGCGGCGGCGCCCTGGCTCGGCGACGCGCAGGCGCGGCTGGCGGTCGACCAGGTGCTGTCGGCCCTGCAGGCGGCGGCGGTGACGCGCCTGGGATCGAGCGCAGCGGGCACGGGCGCCGGCGGATGACCTGAGCCCATGCGCCGCATCGCCTTCGTCTTCCTCCTGCTCCTCCTGTTCGCGTGGATCGGGGCCGTCAGCTACGTCGCCTATCTGATCGCGCAGCGGCCGGGCGCCGTCTCGGTCGTCTGGCTCGGCTATCACGCGGATGTCCCGATGTGGCTGGTGCTGGCGGGGCTCGTCGCCATCGCCGTCGCGGCGGCGCTGCTGTGGCAGCTCACGCGCTTCATCCTGCGCTCGCCGGCCAAGGTCGGGCAGGCGCGGCGTGACCGGCGGCGGCGCAAGGCGTACCGCGCGCTCACCCAGGGCATGGTGGCGGTGGCGGCCGGCGACGCCGTCGAGGCCCAGCGCCAGGCCAAGCGGGCCGGCGACCTGCTGAACGATCCGCCGCTCACGCTGCTGCTGGAGGCGCAGGCCGCCCAGCTCGGCGGCGACGAGAAGGCGGCCACGCGCTACTTCCGCGCCATGCTCGATCATCCGGAGGCCTCGTTCCTCGGCCTGCGCGGCCTGCTCATGCAGTCGCTCAAGGCCGGCAACGACGGCGAGGCGCTGCGCCTGGCGCGTCAGGCCGTGACCGAGCGTCCGCGCACCGGCTGGGCGGTGTCGACGCTGCTCGATCTGGAGCTGCGCTCCGGCGACTGGTCGCCGGCCGAGGCCACGCTGAAGCGCGCCGAGAAGCTGAAGCTGGTGGAGGCCGCCGATGCCAAGCGTAAGCGCGCCGTGCTGCTGGCCGAGCAGGCGCGCACCAGCACCGATCTCGACGCCGCCATCGCCCGCCTGCGCGAGGCCATGAAGCTGGCGCCGGACCTGGTGCCGGCGCGCGCCCTGCTGGCCGCCGACCTGGCGCGCAGCGGCCGCGGGCGCGAGGCCGCCCGCATCATCGAGCAGGGCTGGGTATCGGCTCCGCATGCCGAGCTGGCGGCTGCCTACGCCCAGCTCGATCCGGCCGAAGACGCGCTCGCCCGCGTCCGCCGCTTCGAGCGCCTGGCGGGGCTCAACCCGAATCATCTCGAAAGCCAAATCGCGCTCGCCGGCGCCAATCTGGCTGCTGGCCTGTGGGGCCCCGCCCGCGCCGAGTTGGACAAGGCGCTGGCCGATGTCGGCGGCGAGGCCAGCGCCTCGCAGCGCTTGGCGCGGCTCCGCGCCCATCTGGAGGAGGGCGAGGGCAGCGATCCCGCCGCCGCCCGGCGCTGGCTGATCGCGGCCGCCGCCGCCCCGGCCGACCCGGCCTGGACCTGCGAGCGCTGCGGCACCATCGCCCCCGCCTGGAGCGCCCGCTGTCCGCATTGCCGCCAGTTCGACACACTGGTCTGGCGGGCGACGCCCCGCCCAGCCCCGCTGGCTTTCGACGGCAGCCTGCCCACGGCCCCGGCGCTGGCGCCGCCGGCTGGCCCTGCGCCCAGCGCCGCCGAGCCCGAGGGCGGCGAGCGCGCAGCGCTGCCGGCGCCGGCTCCGACACCGGCCCCGGCCGGGGAGCCGCCCGCCGCGCCTGTTGACGCCGCGCGGCTCGTGAACTAGCGTGCGCGCACTTCGCACCAGGACCGGGACGCCGCAGTAGCTCAGGGGTAGAGCAGCGCATTCGTAATGCGCGGGCCGGGGGTTCAATTCCCTCCTGCGGCACCACCTCCCAAGCCAATCTTCGAAGTCTCGAATGTCCGCCGCACGCCTGCGAGCAGAGGGAGGTCCCCGGCGACTCGCCTGGCGCTACATCGGCGCGCCGGCCGCAAGCCAGAGGAGCAGTGCCGCCGACACGACGATCAATCCCACACCGAAGACACGATAGCGGAACCAGTAAGCAACGCCGCCGACCACCATCGACGCCAGGAGCGCCATGTACATTGTTACGCCCTGCATGACCGCCATGCTCTGGCCTTCGTCCATTGGAGCCCCCACCCTGAATTTGCCGAAGCCGCTGGCAGCGTAGCATGACCCCATGGCGCCACGCGGGTGCCTGCCGACGCGCGCGAGCCTCTGCGCACCGTGTCGCTTTTCCGGAAATTGGAACCCACTCGGGCGGAGACGGTTGATCGATCATGCTCGATCTCATCGCCGTCTGCCTGCTCGCCTTCGATTGCCTGCTCGCGCTGTACCTGCTGCACATCGAAGTCAACGACCCCCGGCGGCGCCTTCAGCGCGTGCAGGCCCGTCGCGAGGCCTTGAGACGGCAGGAGGAGGCGCGGAAGCCCGACCGAGGCACGTCCGAGCCGGGATGACCCGCCGGACTCCGCGCGCCGCCGCAGCCGCTGCTCAGCGCGTGCGGACGAGCGGCATCGCAGAAACCGGTGCGCGCCGCGTCGTCGATGCGGCCGTCGCTCGAGGAGTCATCCGGTGCGCCCGAGCCAGGGGTCTGGGCCGGGATCGCGTCCGCCGGCAAGCTGGGCCAGCCGGTCGAGGTAATGAGCCCAGCCTTGCGCGTGGCCGGCGCGTTGCGCGGCATCGGGCAGGCCGCTGTGGGTCAGGCGCACGAGCGTCCCGTCCGCCCGCTCGATCAGGTCGATCTCGACCAGGCTCGAGCCCGGCGGCACCGTCTCGCTGCCGTCCCAGCCGAAGCTGTAGGCCAGGCGATGCACGGGCACGACCTCGCGAAAGGTGC
>DATIXH010000449.1:0-19128 GCA_035518775.1 Candidatus Acidiferrum sp. | reverse complement strand
ATATGTTTGCGCGTATCCTGAAGATCTGCTCGGCCGTGCTGCTTGCGAGCGGCCTGTTGCTGTCGACGCTTGCGGCGCAGGCTGGCGGCGTCGGTGACGCTGCTGCCGACGACGGCCTCGTCCGGGTCAAGAGCGCCTATCCGCTGGACGAGACGATCGCCCGCCTGGAGAAGGACATCGCCGACAAGAAGCTGATGTTCTTCGGGCTGATCGATCAATCGAAGCTGGCGGCCGACGCCGGCATCGCGCTGCGCCCATCGTCGCTGCTGATCTTCGGCAACCCGGGTCTGGGCTCGCAGTTCATGACCTCGAACCCGGCCTCCGGCATCGACTGGCCGGTGCGGCTCCTGGTCTTCGAGGATGCGCAGGGCCAGGTCTGGGCCGTCTACAACGATTTCGCGCGCATCGCGCAGCGCCACGGCATCACCGATCGCGACGCCCAGTTCAAGATGGCCGCCGAGGTGATCGCCTCCATAACGTCGAGCGTGCAGGCGAAGTAGCCGCTTGGATGCGCCACAGAGACACGGCGGAGGAGAGCGAATATCCGCGTCCTTCTCCGCCCCTTCATTCTCTGTGTCGTTGTCGTGAGTACATTATGACGTGTTGGCGCGATGCGGCGGCGGCTTCGACGCCAGAAGGGCCGCGAGCGCAAAGGCGGCCGCCGATACCGCGGCACACAGCAGCAGCACGCGCTCCAGCAGATCGTACCCGCCGCCGAATTGCCAGATCATCGCCGCGGCAAACGGTGACACGGCCTGAGCGGCGTACACGGGTGTCATGATCGATCCCTGCAGCGCGCCGTAGCCTTCGCGGCCCAGGAACTCCGGCGCCGCGGTGGCCTGTACGATCGTCTTGATCCCCATGCCTGCGCCGAAGGCGACGGCGAACGCGTAGACGGAGAGCGAGCCGGGCGCCGCCGCGCCGAGAATGGCCAGCGCCGCCACCGGCAGCGCCGTGGCGGCGATGCCGGCAACCGCAGCGGTGAGCCGGCGCTCCAGCGTCAGCAGGACGATCCGGCCCAGAACCTGCGACGGCCCGATGAACGCATAGACGGCCACCGCCTGCCCGGTCGTGAAGCCGTGCTCCCCCAGCAGCGGGACGAGATTGAACAGCAGCGCCGTGTAGAACAGGGCGAAGCTGACGAAGCTCGCCGCCAGCAGCCAATAGACCGGCCGCCGCATGGCGCGCCTTACGACGCCGGCGCCGCGGGTCTCCATCGCTGCGGGCGCCGCAGCGGCGGCCGTCTCCCGGCCGCGCAGGAGAATCCAGGGAATGCCGGCGCAGATCGGAAGCTCGATCAACGCCAGGGCCAGCAGCGCGTGACGCCAGCCGAAGAGCGCGACCAGCCCCTGCGTCGCCGGGATGAAGACCGTGCTGGCGAGGCCGCCGAGCAGCGTGATCGTCGTGATGGCGCGCCGGTAGTCGGCGGCGAAGGCGCGCGCCACCACCGCGAAGACCGGGTCATAGAGGATGGTCGCGCAGATCGCCCCGATTCCGACCCAGATGGCATAGAGCTGCCAGAGCGCCGTTATCTGCGACCAGAGGACGAGCAGGACCGTGCCGAGGAGCGAGCCGAGCGCCATCAGCGTGCGGCCGCCGTTGCGGTCGATCCAGCGCCCGGCGGCGAACGAGGCGGTCCCCGTGACGGCCAGGCCGAGCGACAGCGCGCCGTTCATCTCCGCCTTCGACCAGCCGAGCTCGGCGCCCATGGGCGTCATCAGGATGGCGAAGGCATAGTAGAACGTGCCCCAGGCGACGAGCTGGCCGAAGGCGAGCGCCAGCACCAGCGGCCAGGGAAAGCGGCCGGGCGCTGCGGAGCTATCGCGTTGGGCGGTCACTCTGCCGCGACGACCTCCGCGGCCGCTTTCGTCGTCGGATCCAAGGCTGTGCCCTTGGTCTGCGGCACCCCGCAGCACGCAGCAGGGAATGCGGCGGCTTGCGGCAGCGCGCATGCAGCTGCTTCCTCCGATAGTCCCGGTCCGTTGCACACGCCGGTCTCCGGCAGCACGAGCCGCGTCTCGAGCGCCGCCTCGCGGTCGCCGGCCAGCGCGGCCACCACCGAGCGGACCTGCTCATAGCCCGTCATCATCAGGAAGGTCGCGGCGCGCCCGTAGCTCTTCATGCCCACGATGTAGAAGTCGCGCTCGGGCTGCTCAAGCTCTCTGACCCCATGGGGCGGAACGGTCCCACAGCTGTGCTCGTTGGGATCGATCAGCGGGCCGAGCGCGCGCGGGCACTCCAGCCATGGATGCAGGTCGAGCCGGATCTCGCTCAGGGCCGCGTAGTCCGGCCGGAATCCCGTCGCCACGATGACCTCGTCGACCGCGATCGTGTGCATGCCGTTGGCCGTCGCGCCGCTGACGGCGAGGCCGTTCTCCAGTGGCGCAAGCGCGGCGACGCGGAACGGCGTGACGATCGTCGCGTCGCCGCGGTCCACCGCGGCCTTCGCGCGCTCGCCGAGAGCGCCGCGGCTCGCCAGCTGGTCGTCGGCGAGCCCGCCGAAGGTCTTCTCGGTCGGCGGCGAGCGCATCGCCCAGAGCACGGTGGTCTGCGGCGCCTCGGCCTTGAGCCGCGCCAGCCCAATGATGCCGTCCATGGCCGAGTGGCCGGCGCCGATGACCATGACCCTGCGACCCGCATAGCGCGCGCGCTCGGCGCCGAAGACATCGGGAATGCCGTAGCGGATGAAGGCCGCCGCCGCTTCCTCGCCGAGCGCGGGAACGCCGCTGGCGCCGGCCGGATTGGGGCTTCGCCAGGTGCCGGACGCATCGATCACCGCGCGGGCGAGCAATGTCTCCCTTCTCCCGCCGGCGTCGACCATCGCGATCTCGAACGGCCGCTCCTCGCGCCCCTTCGAGGGAACCCGGTCCATCGATTGGCGCGTCACTGCGACGACCCGGGAGCGGAAGCGCAGATGCGGGGCGATCCGCGGATGCGCCGCCAGGGGCGCCAGATAGCGCTCGACCAGCTCGCGCCCCTTGGGGTCGCGATCGAGATCGTCGATGCGCCAGCCCGTCGGCTCGAGCAGGGCGCGCGCGGCGGCGTCGATGTTGAAGCGCCAGGGCGAGAAGATCGTCACATGCCCCCATTCGGCGATGGCGGCGCCCGGCCCGGCGCCGGCCTCCAGCACGACGAAGGGCAGGTTGCGCATCGCCAGGTGTGCCGCCGCCGCCAGCCCGACCGGGCCGGCGCCGATGACGGCGATGGGAAGTAACTCGCGTGTTGTCATGATTTCTGTCCTTCGCCTCACGAGTTGGTTTCCTCGACCTTCCGTTCTTCCGCCGCGCCGGCGTCGCAGCCCTCGTCGGCGAAGCCGCGGCAACAATTCTCCTGCAGGTAAGCCATCAGCCCATCCATGACCGCGAAGTTGACGGCGTAGATCAGCGATCGCCCGGCTCGCCGCTGCGTGACCAGCTCGGCCGTCTGCAGATGCATGAGATGGAACGACAGCGACGAGGCCGGCAGCCCCAGCTTGCGCGCGATGAAGCCGGCGGAGAGCCCGTCCTGGCCGGCCTGCACGAGCAGCCGATGAACCTTGAGCCGCGTATCATGCGCCAGGGCGTCGAGGGCGCGGACGGCGCGGGCGTGGGAGATGCGGGTTGGTGCCATGCTACGACAAATCCGGAACTATCGAACGATGGGCTGGACGATATCAGCCGTCGTTGCCGGATGTCAACGATATTTCCGGAAATATCGAATTATTGTCGGCATATCGCGATGCTACGCGTCCAAGGCCTCGCACCAGCGCGGTTGACAGAGTTCCCTATATGTTCATATATTGATGCCGTTGTAGGTCAGCAGCGTCGGCCGCCTTTCCGCTGATGCAGCACGCCTGCTCGATGTTTGACATCGTGGATAGGACAGCATCTCGACCCCAGAGTCGCGCCAAGAGCGCTTGTCCGCTGGGCATGGGGTCCATCGCTCCGTTTTTGCGGTGGAGGGGCGCCACCCGGTCACTTGGGGTAACAGCCGGCCATCCGCGCCCGTTGGACGACCAGCGCCAGCACGGTGTCGATGAAGGGCGTGTCGACGCCGACCAGGTCGCCCATCTCGGCCACCGCCGTCACCAGAGCATCAATCTCCATGGGCCGGCCCAGCTCCAGATCCTGCAGCATGGAGGTGCGGTGCTCGCCGATGTCGGCGGCCCAGCCGATGCGGGTCTCGATGTCGACGCCGAACTTGACTCCGAGGGCAGTGCCGACCGCCTCGGCCTCCGCCATCATCCGGCGGATGACGGCGCGGGTGCCGGGGTCGCCGGCGATGCCGGCCAGGGTGCCGGTGGTGAGGGCACTCACCGGGTTGAAGGAGAGGTTGCCCCACAGCTTCACCCAGATGTCGTCGCGGATGCGCGGCCGCACCGGCGCCTTGAAGCCGGCCCGCGTCAGCGCCTCCGACAGCCGCGTCGCCCGCGCCGACTTGCTGCCGTCCGGCTCGCCCAGCATGAAGCGGTTGCCGTAGTAGTGCTCGACCACCCCGGGCGAGACGACCTCGGCCGCCGGATAGACCACGCAGCCGAGGCAGCGCTCCCCGGGGATCAGCCGTCCCAGCGTGCCGTCGGGATCGACGCAGCGGATGCGATAGCCCTCGTGCGGCCCGGCCAGCTTGTAGAAGTACCACCAGGGGACGCCGTTCATGGCCGTCACCACGGCCGTGTCCGGCCCCAGCAAGGGCTGCATCGCCGCCGCCACCGCCGCCACCGAGTGGGCCTTGAGCGTCACGATCACGTAGTCCTGCGGTCCCGCTTCCTGCGGATCGCTCGTGGCTCGCGGCCGCGCCAGCAATTCCTTGCCCTCGGTCCGCAGCGTGAGTCCGCTGGCCCTGATGGCCGCCAGATGCGGCCCGCGCGCGATCAGCGTGACGTCCTCGCCGGCCAGCGCCAGCTGTGCGCCCACCAGCCCGCCGATCGCGCCGGCGCCGTAAATGCAGATCTTCACGCGGTCAGCCCCAGCTTGGCGGCGAGGCCGATGCGCTGCAGCTTGCCGGTGGCGCCCTTGGGGATCTCCGCCAGGAACACCACCTTGCGCGGCACCTTGAAGTCGGCGAGCCGGCCCGAGACGAAGTCGCGCAGTTCGCGCTCGGTCGCCGTGCGGCCCTCGCGCAGCACGATGGCTGCCGCGACTTCCTCGCCGAGCTTGTCGTGGGGCAGGGCGAAGGTGACGCACTGGGCCACGGCCGGATGGGTCATGAGGAGGTCGTCGACCTCGCGCGGCGAAATCTTCTCGCCGCCGCGGTTGATCAGCTCCTTCAGCCGGCCGGTGATGGTGAGATAGCCCTCGCCGTCGAGCACGCCCTGGTCGCCGGTCCGGAACCAGCCGCCGGTGAAGGCGCTGGCATTGGCAGCGGGGTTGGCGACATAGCCGGCAGTCACGTTGGGCCCACGGATGACGACCTCGCCGGTGGTGCCTGCCGGCACGGGCCGGCCGCCCTCGTCGACGACGGCTACGTCGGGTCCCGCCGCGAGACCGACGGTGCCGGGCTTGCGCGGCCGCGGCGGCAGCGGGTTGCTGGTCATCTGGTGCGACGCCTCGGTCATCCCATAGGACTCGATCACGGGGCAACTGAAGGTCTGCTCCAGCTCGGCCATCACCGGCGGCGGCAGCGAGGCCGAGGAGGAGCGGATGAAGCGCAGCTTGCGCCGCGCGATGACCTCGCGGTTGCGCTCGGCCCGCGCCAGAATCGCCTGATGCATGGTGGGCACCGCGCTGTACCAGGTCGGCGCCGCCTCCTCGAGCCAGCCGAAGAACTTCAGCGCATTGAAGCCGGGCGTGCAGAACACGCTTGCGCCCGCCGCCAGTGACGACAGCACGGCCCCGATCAGCCCGTGGATATGGAACAGCGGCATGATGTTGAGGCAGCGGTCGCCCCTGGTCAGCGCCAGGGTGGTGCCGATGTGCCGGGCGGAGGCCAGGATGTTGCGCTGGGAGAGCGGCACCAGCTTGGGCCGCGAGGTCGTGCCGGAGGTGTGGAGGAGGAGCGCGACATCCTCCGCCTCCGCCATGCCCCCGGCCGAGGCCGCGCCGCCGCCCCCGGCCCGCAGCCGGAAGGACCCGGCCGGCTCATCCGGCCGCGCCTCCAACTCGATGATGGGTATGCGCCGCCGCACAGCGACCGCGCGGGCGGGGCTCTCGGCTCCGGCCGCCAGCACGAGCGCCCGCGGCTCCAGGTCGCCCAGATAGAAGTCGAACTCGTCCTCGCGGTAGGCCGGATTGAGGGGCGCCGTGGCGGCGCCGGCGCCGATCGCCAGGAAGGCGGCCGCCATCTCCGGCCCGTTCGGCAGCACAATCGCCATCCGGCCGCCGCGGCCGATCCCGAGCCGGTTGAGCAGGCCGACCGTATCGCCGATCAGCTGCCGCAGGGCACCAAAGCTGAGCGGCGCCCGCTCAGGGGCGGCGACGGCTATATCGCCGTCTGGCGGGCGGGAGAGGGCGGTCCAGAGCGTCTCGGCTGCTGCCATCGTCGAAACCCCAGGGGGAAGGAATAGCCAAGATATTCCACAGCGTTAACGCCCGACCGATAGCACAGGGGCCGGGCCGGCGAAAGCCGCCGGCCGGGCGGGCAATTCAGTCTTTCTTAATGTCCCGCGCCTATCGTTGCACCACCGGTCATTTTCGCAGCAGCGGGTAAAAGGGCCGTCGGGAGCTTACAATTATGCGGAATATTATCGAAAGGGCTGCCGATTCCGGTCAGTTCGACTGGCTGCAGCGCGCCGTGGAAGCTGCCGGCGACCTGCTCTATGATTGGGATCTGGCGACCGACAAGATCACCTGGATCGGTTCCGCCGCCGAGATCTTCGGCACCGAAGACGCGTCCGCCGTCGCCAGCGGCGAGAAGCTCGTCAACCGCATCAATCCCGAGGATGTCGCGACGCGCCTCAAGGCGCTCTCCGACCACTTCGCCGACGGCAAGCAATATGACTGCGAATACCGCGTGCGCAGCGACCAGGGCACCTTCTGCTGGGTGCATGACCGTGGCCGCGCGCAGCGCACGGAGACCGCCGCCCCCGGCCGCATGATCGGCAGCCTGCGGCTGGTCAATGCCCGCAAGCAGAACGAGGCGCGCCTCGAGCGCCTGGCCAGCTTCGACGAACTCACCGGCCACCTGAACCAGGTCCGCCTCCGTGAGGCGCTCGAGCATGCGCTGTCCTACAGCCGGCGCTCCGAGGTGCCGGGCGGCTACCTCGTGATCGGTGTCGACAAGCTGTCGCAGGTCAACAACAGCATGGGCCACGAGGCCGGCGACTCCATCCTCATCGAGATCGGCCAGCGGCTGGATCGCTGCCTGCGCGCCAGCGACGTGGTCGGCCGCATCGGGATGGACCGCTTCGGCGTGGTGCTCGGCCAGTGCTCGCAGGGCCAGATGGCCCGCGCCGCCGAGCGCATCCTTCAGTCCGTACGCGAGACGCCCTTCCCGACCGAGGGCGCCGATACTCACATCTCCGTGTCGATCGGGGGTGTCGCCTTCTCGGAATTCTGCAATACTGCCTACGATGTGATGGCCAAGGGCGAGACGGCGTTGAAGCAGGCCAAGCGTGACGGCCGCGACCGTTTTGTCATGTACCGGGTGTCGGAGCAGCAGGGCGAAATGCACCGCCGCAATCTCGCCGTCGGCAACAAGGTCAAGGAAGCGCTGCGCGATCATCGCCTGCAGTTCGCCTTCCAGCCGGTGGTGCGCGCAGGCAACAAGGAGGCCGTGTTCCACGAGTGCCTCCTGCGCATGCGCGACGAGAACGGCGAGATCATCCCCGCCGGCGTGTTCGTGCCGATCATCGAGCAGCTGGGGCTGGTCCGCCTGATCGACCGCTACGTGCTCGAACTGGCCATCCAGGCCCTGATCGACAATCCGACCCTCAACCTCGCCATCAACATCTCCGGCTTGACCTCCAGCGACCAGTCCTGGCTGCGCTCGCTCTCGGCGCTGGTGAAGAACAAGCCCGAGGTCGCGCGCCGCTTGATCATCGAGCTCACGGAAACCTCGGCGCTCACGGATATCGAGGAGTCGGCCCGCTTCCTGTCGGCCATCCGCGAGCTCGGCTGCCGCGTCGCTGTCGACGACTTCGGGGCCGGCTTCACCTCCTTCCGCCATCTCAAGACGCTGACCCTCGACATCGTGAAGATCGACGGCTCGTTCGTGCGCAACCTGGCGGAGAACGTCGACAACCAGCTCTTCATCCGCAACCTGCTCGGTCTTGCCGAGGCCTACGGCATGGAAACCGTGGCGGAGTGCGTGGAGACCCAGGAGGATGCGCGCTTCCTCATCGGCGAGGGCGTGAAGTACCTACAGGGTTACTACTTCGGCAGGCCGTCGCTGGAAACGCCGGCGCCGCTCACCCTCGAGGTCCCGACGTCGGCCGTGCAGTCCGCCGGCTAGCCGCGCCGCTCAGCTCCGGAGGCCAGTCTCCGGCCCTCCCGCCACGACGACCGGCGCGCCTGCCGCTATTCCCTTTTGCGGCAAGTTCGGGCAACCTCGCAGCGTTGGCCTGACAGAACGCACCTCGACCTTTGTTCGCACCGATCAGTCGCTCCGTTGCGATGCTCGTGGCTGCCTGCGAGCACCGTCTCATCGTTCGACCCGCATCTGCCGCTCCGCGCCGCTGGGGCGCGATGCTCGCGGGCTTGCTGGCGGTCGCCGTCATCGCCGGACTCGGCGCGCCGGTCATGGCGCGGTCGACCCGCGAGGAGGTGAGCAAGGCGGTCGAGGGCGTCTACCGTGCGCGCGACTACCAGACGGAGATGCCCAAGGAAGAACCGGTGCCGGTGATCGAGCCGCTGGTCGTGCCCGATCTCGTCAAGGAACTCATCCGCATCGTCCTGATAACGCTGCTCGTGGTCGGCGGTCTGTTGCTGTTGTTCTTTCTGCTCAATGCGCTGCCGGCGCTGAGGGACAGATTCAATCGCCGCGCCGGCGGGCGCGATGAGATCGGAGCGGTGGCCATCGCCTCCGACGCCGATCGCGAGCGCCTGGAGCTGGCGCTGAGCGAGGCGGATCGCCTGGCGCGCCAGGGCGCCTACGGCGAGGCGCTGCATCTGCTGCTGCTCTACTGTCTCAACGAGATGCGGCGGCGCTTCGGCTTCGGTCTGCCGCCCTCGCTCACGAGTCGGGAGATTCTGGGCCTGTCCGCCCTGCCGGAGATCCGCCGCACCGGCTTGTCGGTCATCGTCTCGGCGGTCGAGGTCAGCCATTTCGGCGGCCGTCCGGCCGATGAAGCGATCTATCGGCTGTGCCGTCAGCGCTGCGAGGAGGTGGTGCTCGGGGGTGCCGCCGCATGACCGCCGCGCCGACATTCGCGCAGCGAACGATCTTGTTGCTGATCGGCGTCGGCGGCCTGTCTTTTCTCTGCGCCGTCGTGCTCATCGTCTTCGGCCAAGATCTCCTGCCGACCAGCACGGTGCAGGCGAACGCATACTCCCAGTCGGCGATCGGCCACATGGCGTTCGTCGAGACGCTGCGCGCCCTCGGGATTCGCGTCCTGGTGAGCCGCAGCGATTCGGCGCAGAAGGCGGGACCGGGCGATCTCCTGATCGTGGCGGAGCCGCCCGCCGCGAAGAAGGACGATCAGTATCTACGCAGCCTGCTTGAGGCGGACCGAGTTCTGCTGATCCTGCCGAAGTGGGTAGCGTCCACCGATTTCAACAATCGACGCTGGGCGCGCGAGGTCTATCGCCTTCCGCCCGCGAATGCCGACGACATCTTGCACATCGTCGCCTCCCAGGGCTCGACCAAGGCCGTGCAGCGCGAGATCGACTGGAAGCCCAACCGGTTCGGCGGCGAGGCCAGCCTGGCCCAGCCGCAGCTCATGACGGCGGACGGGCTGACGCCGATCATCGACAGCAATCTCGGCGTTCTGCTCGGCGAAGCCGACAACAGCTACGGCCGCCTGTGGGTGCTGTCCGATGCCGACCTGATCTCCAACCAAGGGCTGAAGCGCGGTGACAACGCCCTCATCGCCGTCGGCATGGTGCAGGCGCTACTCTCGGCCGGCGGCTCGGTGATCGTCGACGAGGTGATCCACGGCTTCCGGCGCGAGCGCAACGTCTGGCGCGCCCTGCTTGAGTTCCCCATCATCATCATCACGATCAACGCGTTCGCGGCCGTCGCCGTCCTGCTGTGGGCGGCGACCGGCCGGTTCGGCTCGCCGCTTCCCATCGATCCGCCGCTCAAGGCGGGCAAGACCACGCTCATCGGGAACGCCGCCGGGCTGCTGCTGTTCGGGGGCCACGCGGCGGAGATCCTCGGCCGCTATCTGGCGGTGACCTTCGCCGATGTGGCGCGGCGCGTGCATGCGCCGGCGCAGCTCGCCGGTGCGGCCCTCGACCCGTGGCTGGAGCGGATCGGCAAGGCGCGCGGCGTCGGACGCGAGCCGGCCCAGTTGCGCCGGGAGGCCGAGCTCGCGACCGCGCCGGGGAGCGCCGACGAGCGCCGCCTGCTGCATGTTGCGCGCGACCTCTATCGTTGGAAACGGGAGATGCTGCATGGATCTGGAGACGATTCGCTCGGTCGGCGAACGGCTGAAGCAACAGCTGCGCAAGGTGGTGATCGGGCAGGACGCCGCCATTGAGCTGCTGCTCGTCAGCCTGCTGTCCGACGGGCATGTCCTGCTCGAGGGCGTGCCCGGCGTCGCCAAGACCCTGCTGGCGCGCACCTTCGCCGCGGCCCTGTCGCTGAAGTTCGGCCGCATCCAGTTCACGCCCGATCTTATGCCGGGCGACGTGCTCGGCACCAACCTGTTCAACTTTCAGACCAACCAGTTCACGCTGACGCGCGGTCCCATCTTCACCCAGCTGCTGCTGGCCGACGAGATCAACCGCACGCCGCCGAAGACCCAGGCGGCCCTGCTGCAGGCGATGCACGAGCGCGCGGTGACGATCGACGGCCAGACCCACGATCTCGGCGGCGGGTTCATGGTGATCGCCACCCAGAACCCGATCGAGCATCAGGGTACCTATCCGCTGCCCGAGGCGCAGCTCGACCGCTTCCTCTTCAAGCATGTGCTGGCCTATCCCAGCCGCGACGAGGAGCGCGCGATCGTGACCCAGCACGGCCATCGCACGACCATGCCGACGCCGGCACAGTTCGGCGTCGAGGCGGTCGCCACCCTCGACGACCTGACGGCAATGCGCGCGACGATCGAGACCGTGCGACTCTCACCCGACATCGTCGGCTACATCGTCGACATCGTGCGGGCGACGCGCGAGCATCCGTCGCTGCAGTACGGCGCCTCGCCGCGCGCCGCCAACATGCTGGCGTCCTCGGGTCGGGCCTTTGCCGCGTTGGGCGGGCGCGACTACGTCATTCCCGACGACGTGAAGGCGCTGGCGCCGCCGACCCTGCGCCACCGCTTGGTGCTGGCGCCGGGCGCGGAGATCGAGGGCCTCGACACCGACAAGATCGTCGCCCAGATCCTGGAGCAGGTGCCGGCCCCGCGATGATCCGCCCGACCCTCCGCGCGGTGGCGCTGTTCGGCGCCGGAGTCCCAGTCGCCCTGCTGGCGGTGTTGATCGACGAGCGCCTATGGCCGATCGGCCTGACGTTCTTCGGCGCGGCCGTGCTGCTGACCGGCGCCGACGCCATCTTGACGCCCTCGGCGCGCGCGTTCCGGCGCTCTGTTCACCTGCCGTCCATGCTGTACATTGGCGATACGGAGATGCTCGCGCTGGATCTGGCGCTGCCGTCCGGGCGCTTCGGCGCCCGCTTCGAGGCCAAGTGCGATGTCGGCGACCTGCTGATGCCGCCGCCGGACCGCCGCGGCACGATCGCGCCCGGCCAGGCAGCGCGGATCGATTTTCCGCTGCTGCCGAAGCGCCGCGGACAGGCTCTCATCGAGCGGCTCTGGCTGCGCTGGCGGGGGCCCCTCGGCCTGGTCACGAAACTGCATGTCGAAGCGGTGGCCAAGACGCTGCCGGCGGTGCCGAACGTCCGCGCCGTGCGCACTGCTGCCGCCCGTTTCTTCTCGCCCGACGCCCTGTTCGGCATAAAAGCCCAGAACCAGCAGGGCGACGGCTCGGAGTTCGACGCGTTGCGCGCCTACATGGCGGGGCTCGATCACCGGTCGATCGACTGGAAGCACTCGGCGCGCCACCGTTCGCTCGTCTGCAAGGAATTCCGCACCGAGCGCAACCACCAGATCATCCTGGCGTTCGATACCGGTTATCTCATGAGCGAGCCGATGGCCGGCATTCCCAAGCTCGACCACGCCATCAACGCCGGGCTGCTGCTCGCCTTCCTGTCGCTCAAGAGCGGCGACCAGGTCGGCCTCTTCGCGTTCGACTCCGCGGTCCGGCATTTCTCCGCCGCTACCGGCGGCACGCATCACTTCGCCCGCCTCCAGCGGCTGTCGTCCGACCTGTCCTATCGGCATGAGGAGACGAACTTCACCCTCGGCCTCACCAGCCTGCTCGGGCGCCTGAATCGCCGCTCGCTCGTCATAGTGATGACGGACTTCGTGGATACGATCACCGCCGAGCTGATGGTGGAGAACCTGGCGCGGCTGGCGGCCCGGCACCTGGTCATCTGTGTGACGCTGCAGGATCCGCACCTGTTCGCCACGGTCGAAGCGGCGCCGGATACACTCGACGACGTTGCCCGCTCGGTGGTGGCCGACGGCTTCATCCGCGAGCGCGCGGTCGTGTTCGAGCGGCTGCGCCGGCTCGGCGTCCACTCACTCGACGTGCCGGCGGAGCGCATTGGCATGGAGCTCATCAATCGCTATTTGCTGATCAAGCAGCGCGAGCTCATCTGACGGGAGCATGCGATGGCGGAGTTCCGGCTCAAGAGTTTCCACTTCCGGCGCGAGCGCGAGGCCAACTGGCGCGCGCTCGACGACCTGGTCGGCCGCGCCGAGAAGCGGGGCGTCCGGACGCTGTCATCGGCGGAGCTGGTGCGGCTGCCGAGTCTCTATTTCGCGACGCTCAGCTCCCTCTCCGTGGCGCGCAGCATCTCGCTCGACCGCAACGTCGTGGACTATCTCGAGAGCTTGGCTAGCCGCTCCTTCTTCCTCGTCTACGGATCGCGGACGCGCCTGTGGGAGGCGATCATCGACTTCTTCACCTGGCGGCTGCCCGTTGCAGTTCGCCGGCTGAAGTGGCCTTTGGCCATCGCCGCGTTGGCCTTTCTCGCCGGCGTTCTCGCCGGCTACGCGCTGACCAGCGCGAATGCCGACTGGTACTACAGCTTCATCGACGAGGACGTGGCGAGCGGACGCACCCCGACCGCCTCGACGGAGTCTCTGCGGCGGGGTCTCTTCGACGAGACGCGAAACGACGCCAATGCGCTCTCCTTCTTCGCCACCTTCCTGTTTACGCACAACGCCAAGATCGGGATGATGTGCTTCGCGCTCGGCTTCGCCTTCGGCCTGCCGACCATCGTCCTTCTGGTGCAGAACGGCCTGATGATGGGCGCGTTCTTCGCGCTCTATGCCAGCCGCGGCCTCGGCGTTGAGCTCGGCGGATGGCTGTTCATCCACGGCGTCACCGAGCTGCTTGCCATCACGCTCTGCGGTGCCGCCGGGCTGGCGCTCGGGGGCGCGCTCGCCTTCCCCGGCCCGCACAGCCGGCTCGCGAACCTGGCGGCGACCGGCAGGGTGGCGGCGCAGGTCGTGATCGGCGCCGTCGCGCTGCTGCTGATCGCCGGCATGCTCGAAGGGCTAGGCCGCCAGCTCATCACGGACACGTCCCTGCGGTACATCATCGCGGCCACGACGGCCCTGGCTTGGCTGCTTTACTTCGGTTTCGTGGGGCGGGATCGGAACGATGGCTGCGGCCGCTAGACTGAACGCCATCCTCCACGACTCGGACGAGCGGTCGCATCGCAGCATCGTGACGCCCGAAGGCGTCGCCCTGCCGGTCGAGCTGGGATCGCGCAGCGAACGGGCCGCCGCCTTCCTCATCGACCTGCTGATCATCACCGGCTGCTTCGTCGGCCTCGGCCTGCTGGCCATGGCCGCGGGGCTGCTGGGGTTCGGTTCGGAAGACAGGGGCATCGCGGTCTGGGTATGGATCGCTCTGCTGCTCGGCTGGTTCGTCGTCCGCAGCTTCTATTTCGCGCTGTTCGAGCTGCGCTGGCACGGCTCGACGCCCGGCAAGCGGGTCTTCCGGCTGCGCGTCATCGACCGCGCCGGCGGCGCGCTCACCGCCGATGCCGTGATCGCCCGCAATCTGATGCGCGAGGTCGAGGTCTTCCTGCCGCTGACCCTGATCATGGTGGGGCTGGGCACCGACATGAACGGCCTGATCGAGCTGGCCATGCTCGGCTGGATGCTGGTCCTCACCTTCATGCCGCTCTTCAACCGCGACCGCCTGCGGGTCGGCGACATGGTCGGCGGCACCTGGGTGATCAGCGCGCCCAAGGCGACCCTACTGCCCGACTTGGCCGAGGCCGCGGGCCAGCGGTCGCCGACGCAGCTGGCGGCGCCGTCCTACATCTTCTCGAGCGAGCAGCTCGACGCCTACGGCATCTATGAGCTGCAGACGCTGGAGCAGGTGCTGCGCCAGGAGGGACCGAACGCCGCGACCGTGCGTGAGGAGGTGGCGAAGCGCATCCAGCGCAAGATCAACTGGGCGCCGTCATCCGCGGTTCCGATCGATGCCCTGGCTTTCCTCCAGGCCTTCTACACCGCCCAGCGCGGCCGGCTGGAGGCCCAGGTCCTGCTCGGCAAGCGTCGCAAGGACAAGCACGACCGCGGGGCCACACGTCCGAGGCCCAGTTAGTCGAATACCCGGGCGATATCGCCGATGTCTGCGCCTTCCTTGGCAACTCGCAGCCGGTAGTAGCCCGTCGCAATCAGGACCGCGCTGAAAATGAAGAGTCCTGCGTAGAAAGCGAGCAACAATATGGTCGCGATCGTCCAGCTTATGAGAGCGATAATCATCATGACGACGGCGATGGCAAAAACGATCGCGATGACGAGCAGAAAGACACCGAGAATCTTCCAGCGATTGCCAGCGGTTAGTGCAAAGCTTCGCTGCAAGCTGGCTGTCGGGCCTGGCCTCTCCACCACGGCAACGGGGATCGTCACCCACAGCGAGACATAGAGGAACGCGAACATCACCAGACTAACGATCGGTCCAAGCACGGGAATGTGATTCAGCACGTACGCAATGATATCGGCCGCCAGCCCGACCCCGATCAAGACGATGACCGTACTGAGTACCGGACCGACGAGATTCACCCCGTTCGCGAGCAGGCCGCCGATGCCGACCGGCTGTCCGCGCAGATCCTGAACGGTCCCATAGACGATCACGGCGACGACGAGCATGTAGATGGCGAACGCGAGGAGGCCGAATATCGTCATGCCGATGAAGAAATTCACACCGAAGGCGGCCACTTCCATGCCTGGCCCCATCTGACCGGGCATCATCATTGACAGCCCGAACACGGTGCTGAGCAGCATGAACAGGATCGCAATGACGACGACGGCAGCAACGGCGACCGCTCCGAACGGCACGATGTTGCGGATCGTGGTCGCGATGCTTTGCGAGATTACCTGGCCGACCCGAAAATCCTGTTGAACAGCGAGTGTCATTCCGGTCTCCCCTCTGACTGCATGCGCAGATCACTGCGCTCAATAGCTGTACGCCTGGCCAGCCCGCATAGGGCGGCTCCGACACGAAGGGGATTGCACGAGCGGCGGTTAAGGATCTGTTAAGACGGGATCGGGGCCTTACTTCCCCTTCTCGCCCTTCTGGCGGCTCAGCGAGTCGATGCGCTTCTGCAGGACGTCGAGCTGGGTCTTGAGATCAGCGAGGGCGGTGACGTCGGTGCCGGGAGTGGCGGCGCCCTCCGCCCGCTCGGGCTCGCGCTGTTCCGTCTGGAAGGGGGCGAACATCTTCAACGCCCGCTCGAAGAAGGCGATGTTCTGCTTGCCCAGGTCCTCGAAACGGCCGAACGGGAACATGCCGCCGAAGGTGTCGCGCATGTAGGTGCGCATCTGCTCCTGGTTATTGGCGAAGTACTGCATGGTGTGCTCGAGGTAGCGGGGCACCAGGAACTGCAGGTTGTCGCCGTAGAAGCTGATGAGCTGGCGCAGGAAGTTGATGGGCAGCAGGTTCTGCCCGCCCTTCGACTCCTCCTCGACGATGATCTGGGTCAGGACAGAGCGGGTGATGTCCTCGCCGGACTTGGCGTCGTAGACCGCGAATTCGACGCCGTCCTTTACCATCTGGCAGAGATGGTCGAGCGTCACGTAGCTGCTGGTGGCCGTATTGTAGAGCCGTCGATTGGCGTATTTCTTGATGACGACGGTGGCTTTCTCGGCGGTTTCCGCCATAGGGTCCTGTTCCCGGCTCGTGTTCCCACCCCGCAGCATAGCAGGAAATCCGGCCCTTTGTGCAATGCATAACGACCCGTGCTGCGGCGCGATATGGCGCCGCCGGGCCGCCTTCCCTATAGTGCCGGCATGACCGATTCGTCCGCGGTGGACGCGCTGGCGCGCCGCTATCTCGACCTGTGGGAGGAGCAGATGGCCGCCTGGGCGTCGGACGCGGCGCTGGCCGATGTCCTCCGCCTGTGGCTGGGGCTGGTCGGCGTGGAGCGCTTCGGTGCAGGGGGCCAGGGTGATGGAGTATCAGGGCGCGGCGGAACCGACGGCGAGCGTGCGGCTCGGGCCGCGGCCGCTGCCGCTGCATCTGGCGGTGGCGACCATGACCTGGCTGAGCTCGCGGGGCAGCTGGCCGCTCTGGAGCGGCGCCTTGCCGCTCTGGAGGCCCGAGTTCCGGTCCCAGATGGAGGAGCTGGACGCCGCGTTGCAGGGCGTCCAGCCAAAGGCGTTCGCGGCCGCGCTCGAAAGCGAGATTAGGGCGCGCTTCGACCGGCTGGCCGCCGGGATCGAGTCGTATCGCCGGCACCCGTTCAGGCGTTCGCTGGCCGAGCCGCCGGCCCTCTGGCAGGAGGGCACGACGTGCCTGCTCGACTATCGCCTGCCCTCGCGCTCGGCCGGGCCGGTCGTGCTGGCCGTGCCCTCGCTCGTCAACCGGGCGCACATCCTCGACCTGACGGCCGAGCGCAGCCTGGTGCGGGCGCTGGCCGCTGCGGGGGCGCGGCCCCTGCTCGTCGGCTGGGGCGCGCCGGGCGATCTGGAGCGGACATTCTCGCTCACCGACTATATCGCGGGGCGGCTGGAGCAGGCGCTCGACCGGGTGCTGGCCGAGGTCGGCGGGCCGGTGGTGCTGCTCGGCTACTGCATGGGCGGCCTGCTGGCCGTCGCCCTCGCCCAGCGCCGGCGGCGCGACCTCGCCGGATTGGTGTGCCTGGCGACGCCCTGGGACTTTCATGCCGAGCGGCCGTCGCAGGCCAAGCTGCTGGGCGCCAGCCTGAGCGTGCTGGAGCCGCTGCTGCGCAACGTCGGCGAGTTGCCGGTCGACGCCATCCAGGCGCTGTTCGCCGGCGTCGATCCGCTGCAGGTGATCCGCAAGTTCGTCGGCTTCGCAGACATTCACCCGGACTCCGAGCGCGCCCGTCTGTTCGTGGCCGTCGAGGACTGGCTGAACGACGGCGTGCCGCTGGCGGCGGCGGTGGCGCGCGAATGCTTGGCCGGCTGGTATGGCGCCAATACGCCGGCGGCCGGCGAGTGGCGGGTGGCCGGCGACATCGTGCAGCCGGCGGCGCTCGACCTGCCGAGCCTGGTCGTGATCCCGGACCAGGACCGCATCGTGCCGCCAGCCTCGGCCGAGGCGCTGGCGCGGGTCCTGCCGCGGACGGAGGCGCTGCGGCCGGCGGCCGGGCATATCGGCATGATCGTCGGCGGCGGCGCGCCCGGACGGCTCTATGAGCCGCTGATCGACTGGCTGGCGCGGCTTGATCCAGGTCATTGGCGGCGGCGGGGCTGATCTGCAAGAAGCTGGCCTTGTTTCCAGCCTTTGCAGCGGCATATTGTCGAGAGCAGTTACCGAAAATCAGCAGGAGGAGTGACCCCATGACCGATGTCGTGATCGTCGGCGCCGCGCGGACGCCGGTCGGCGCCTTCAACGGCGCCCTCAGCAGCGTGCCGGCCTCCTATCTCGGTCAGGTCGCTATCGTCGAGGCGCTGAAGCGCGCCAAGGTCGACCCCAAGGAGGTCTCGGAGGTCATTCTCGGCCAGATCCTCACGGCCGGCGCCGGCCAGAACCCGGCGCGCCAGGCCGCGGTCAACGCCGGCATCCCCGTCGAGAAGACCGCCTACGCCATCAACCAGCTGTGCGGCTCCGGCCTGCGCGCGGTCGCCCTCGGCTTCCAGGCCATCAAGGTCGGCGACAGCGAGATCGTGGTGGCCGGCGGCCAGGAGAGCATGAGCCAGGCGCCGCACTGCATGAACCTGCGCAACGGCACCAAGATGGGCGACGCCCAGCTGATCGACACCATGATTAAGGACGGGCTGTGGGACGCCTTCCACGGCTACCACATGGGCAACACCGCCGAGAACGTGGCGCAGAAGTGGCAGATCACGCGCGAGCAGCAGGACCAGTTCGCGGCGGCGTCGCAGCAGAAGGCCGAGGCGGCCCAGAAGGCCGGCAAGTTCAAGGACGAGATCGTTCCCGTGAAGATCGCGACCCGCAAGGGCGACGTGGTCGTCGACGCCGACGAGTATCCGAAGCACGGCACGACCGTGGAGACGCTGGCCAAGCTGCGGCCGGCCTTCGACAAGGCGGGCACGGTGACCGCGGGCAATGCGTCGGGCATCAACGACGGCGCCGCCGCGCTCACCCTGATGTCGGCCGATCTGGCGGCGAAGCGCGGCTTGACGCCGCTCGCGCGCATCGTCGCCTGGGCGACCGCCGGCGTCGATCCGGCGATCATGGGCACCGGGCCGATCCCGGCGAGCCGCCTCGCGCTCAAGAAGGCCGGCTGGTCGAAGGACGATCTCGACCTCGTCGAGGCCAACGAGGCGTTCGCCGCCCAGGCGTGCGCGGTCAACAAGGACCTCGGCTGGGATCCCGCCAAGGTCAACGTCAACGGCGGCGCGATCGCGCTCGGCCATCCGATCGGCGCGTCGGGCGCCCGCATCCTGGTCACCCTGCTGCACGAGATGGGGCGGCGCCAGGCCAAGAAGGGCCTGGCCACGCTGTGCATCGGCGGCGGCATGGGCATCGCCATGTGCGTTGAGCGCTGAGCGGCGCCCGCAAGATCAAGATCGCAAGAACCGGACGGGGAGGAAGAAAT
>DATIXH010000448.1:0-16118 GCA_035518775.1 Candidatus Acidiferrum sp. | reverse complement strand
GTGCTGGAGGGTGAGCAGGCCGCGGCGGAAGCGGTCGCCGAGGCGGGCGGTGACGGTCGAGAGCTGGAGGGCGAGGGCGGGGTCGGCGGCGCTCTCGACCGCGTGCTCGAAGGCGCGGTCGGCGCAGCCGGCGAGCCGCATCGTGAGGTCGTGGATGGCGCCGAGCTCGATGGTGAAGAGGCGAGCGAAGAACGACTTGCCGCGGTGCTCGGCGACGGCCGCGAGCGCCAGGTCGGCCACGCCGGCTTCCTCGGCCAGCTCGGCGGCGACGGCCATGGCCTCGGCGCGGACGGCCTCGGCGCGGGGGCTGAGCGGCGGGGTCTTGGGAACCGGCGGATTCAGGCGGTCGCGGGCGGCCTTGGCGGCGGCGACGCGGCGCTCGAGCTCCTCGGGCGAGCAGCGCTCCTCCTCCCAGCGCAGCGCCAGCCAGATGCCGTCCTCGTCCTCCGGCAGGTCCGGGCGCACCCGGCGCAGGGCGATCAGGCCGAGCCGCACCTGCTCCATCAGCCGGCCGGCCACGCCGGCGAGGCGGGCGGCCGCGAGGTCGCCGGCGGCGCTGGCGCCGGCGGCTTCCGCGGGCTCGTCGCCAGGGGCGGCGGGCGCAGTGGCATTCAGAATGCCGTGGGTGGCGGCGGCGATGCGCTGCATCAGGTGGTGGCTGGCGACCAGCTCGTGGGCCAGCAGGTCGGCCAGTACGAGCGGGCCACACTCCCGGTCGACGGCACCGAGCAACAACTGCTCGGGCGCCGCCTGTACGGCCAGATCCTCCGCGTGCGCCAACGCATCCGCGATCGTTTCCTCAGTCGTCATGGGATTCGCTCCTTGGTGGGTGGGGTGGGTGTACGTATCATACCTAGAACAAAGAGCGAATACAAGTGCAGAATAGCAGCGATGCGTAAAATCGTTTTTACGCATGGCAACGAACGGGGCCAGGTCTGGTCACTCGACGCTCCCGAGACAGACCCGCAACAATCCCGCCGCGCATCCCAAGATATTCCTGTTACGCCATGCTGGAAATTCCTATGGCGAACTGCGTATGGCGCGTTGATTGACAATCTTCAGCCGTTGATCCTCGTCAATGACCTGACCGCTTTTCCAGGCAAGAAGCCTTCCTGCGAGCCGGCGCATCTGTGGTGGTGAGACGGCGGGTGGCAGCGGCTGAAGGCTGCCCCGCCGCCCGTGCGCCGGTTCATGAGGTTGCAGGGAATCCGGCCGTGATGGAGCCGCGCAACCGGGTCGTTCGAGTCAGGCGCTTCGGCGGCCCCGAGGGGCTGGAGGTGGTGGACGCTCCGCTGCCGCAGGCCGGCCGGGGCGAGGTGCGGGTGCGCGTGCTCGCGTCGGCCGTGGAGTACACGGACATGCTGATCCGGCGTCACCTCTACCCGCAGACGGCGGCGCTCCGGCTGCCGTTCGTCCTGGGCTACGACGTCGTCGGCGAGATCGATCAGTTGGGCGACGGCGTGCACGGCTTTCAGCTCGGCGACCGCGTGGCCGATATGACGGTGATCGGGTCGAACGCCGCCTATCGCACGCTCCGGGCCGACCGGCTGACCCGCGTGCCGGCCGGCCTCGACGCGGCGGCGGCGGCCACGCTGATCCTCAGCTGGATGACCGCGCATCAGCTCCTCCACCGCGCGGCGCGGGTGCAGCGCGGCCAGCGCGTGCTCGTGCAGGGCGCGGCCGGCGCCGTCGGGCAGGCGCTGCTCGTGCTCGGAAAAATGGCCGGCCTCGAGCTGTGGGGCACGGCGCGCGGCGAGCACGCGGCGCTGGTCCGCGCGCTGGGCGCGACGCCGATCGACTACCGCCGCGAGGATTTCACCCGCGTCCTGCCGGGCGGGTTCGACGTCGTCTTCGACGGCGTCGCCGAAGACGGTTATCGCCGCTCGTTCGCAGCGCTCAAGCGCGGCGGCCTGCTCTGCGCCTACGGCTACTCGGCGGGCGTGCAGGCGCGGCGGCGCATGCTCACCATGGTGATGTGGATCGCGCGCCTGTATCTGTGGCGTTGGTTGCCGGGCGGCAAGCGGGCCGGCTTCTACTCGATCAACGCGATGCGGGCGCGCCATCCCGCCTGGTTCCGGGACGACCTCGAGCGGCTCTTCGGCCTGCTGGCGACCGGCGCCATCGGGCCGCGCGTCGCCGAGCGGATCTCGCTCGACGAGGTCGCCGAGGCCCACCGCCGCATCGAGGCGGGCGGCCTCGAGGGCAAGCTCGTCCTGTGCCCGGACCTTCCGCCGCGGCGCGAGCGATACCACGATGAGGAAAAGGGCGGCGGAGCTCGTGCCGAACAAACGAGAGGACGATGACCAGATCCAAGCTGATGCGCGGCCTGTTCGATGTCGTGGTGGTCTTGAAGGGACTCGACGGCGTCCTCGAAATCGCCGGAGGCATCGTTCTTCTGTTCGTGCAGACCGGCGCCATCGTCGCGCTGGTAACGGCGCTGACGACCCATGAGCTGTCCGAAGATCCCGACGACCTCGTGGCGAATCTCCTGACCCGCTGGGCGGCAGGCTTCGGTCACGGCACGCAGATGTTCATCGCCGCGTACCTGCTCTTCCACGGCGTCGCCAAGGTGACGCTGGCCACGTTCCTGCTCTTGGGCAAGTCCTGGGCCTATCCCGCGGCCCTCACGTTCTTCCTGGTCTTCGTCGCCTACAGTCTATACCGGCTCGCGCACGTCTGGAGCTGGTCTCTGGCCGGCGTGATCCTGCTGGACCTGACAACGATCGCACTCGTCGCAAGGGAGTGGCGCGTAGCGCTTGCCGAAGACAAGTAGCGCTCCGCACGACACCCCGGCGAGTTCCAGTTTACCGGCGACGGCGTCCATGGACCCCGACGTACGTCGCTATCGGATTTCACACATTTCTGCAGGACCGCCGTGCATCCTTCGACAGGCTCAGGATGAGGGAAACCTTCGTGGCACGAAGAAAAGCCCACATCCTGAGCCTGTCGAAGGACGCACAGCCGCGATCCCAGCCTCATGCCAATGATCAAGTCGACTCACAAACTCGTGTGCATGCCATAGCGACCTCCGTCGGGGTGACGACCGAGAATGGTACGACCACTCCGCTTCCGGCTTGACGCGCTGTTTTAGAAAGGGGAAACTTTCTAAATTCGGAGGGCTTTGAGGGAATATGAGCGGGATCGAGCAGCGGGCCGGGGGGTGGCGGGAGCTGCGGAGCGAGGGCACGCTCGGCTGCCTGCTCCTGGTCTGCTTCGGCGTGTGGCTGCATGCGGCGGACGGGCTGCTGGTGGCGACGATGATGCCGCGCATCATCGGGGACATCGGCGGGGCGCGGCTCGTGTCCTGGACGATCTCGCTCTACGAGATCGGCTCGATCGTCGCGGGCGCGTCGGGCGCGTTCCTCTGCATGCGCTATGGGCTGCGGGCGGCGATGGCGGCGGCGGCGCTCGTCTACATGATCGGCTGCGGCATCAGCGCGCTGGCGCCGGCGATGGCGGTGATGCTGCTGGGGCGGCTGGCGCAGGGCGTGGGCGGCGGGGGACTGACGGCGCTGTCCTTCATCGCGGTCAGCCTGCTGTTCTCGCGCGCCGCGATGCCGCGGGTGATGGCGGCGGTGTCCGCGCTCTGGGGCATCTCCGCCTTCATCGGGCCGCTGGTCGGCGGCGTGTTCGCGGACGCGCAGCTCTGGCGCGGCGGCTTCTGGTTCTTCGCCGCGCAGGCGGCAGCGCTGGCGGCGTGGATCGGCTTCGGCTCGGCACTGACGGCGCGCGCGAACAAGGCGGCGGCGAGCGGCGGACTGCCGCTCGGCCGCGTCGCCGTGCTGTCGGCGGGCGTGCTCGCGATCGCTTCGGCCGGCATCGAGGTGACGCCGCTGCGGACGCCGCTGTTCCTGGCGGCGGGCTTCCTGCTGCTGGGATTGTTCCTGCGGCTGGACGGGCGCGACGGGAGCAGCCGGCTGCTGCCGGCGCGGCCGCTCGACCCGCGCACGGGTCTGGGCGCCGCTTTGCTCATGGTGTTCTGCTTCTCCGCAGCGACCATTCCGATGAGTCTCTACGGCCCGCTGCTGTTCACGCGGCTGCACGGCATCTCCGCGCTGACGGCGGGCTACATCGTCGCGCTCTCCTCCATCGGCTGGTCGGTGATGGCCGTGGCGGTCGCCGGCGCGCAGGAGCGGCATGACGGGCCGCTGATCCTCGGCGGCATGGCCGTGCTGACCGTCAGCATCCTCGGCTTCATGCTGACGGTTCCCGGGGGATCGCTGTGGCTGGTGACCGTCTGCGCCGCGCTCGAGGGCGTCGGCTTCGGCATGTCCTGGACCTTCGTCCTGCGGCGCGTCACCGCCCTGGCGCCGCCGGGCGAGACCGAGCGCGCCTCCGCCGCGCTGCCGACCCTGCAGCGGCTCGGCTACGCGCTCGGCGCCGCCTATACGGGGATCGTCGCCAACGCCACCGGCATCGCCGACCGCATGGAGCGGGCGACGGCCCAGGCCGTCGGCTTCTGGATCTTCGCCGCCTGCCTGCCGCTGGCCGCCATCGGTCTGTTCGCGGCGTGGCGGTTCGTGCGGCTGGCGCGGGCGGGCGTAGGATCCGATTCACAGCCAGGCAGATAGACCCTCATGCGCCGCTGCCGGCGTAGAGCGGCGTGCTCAGATATTTGAGCCCGGAATCGCACATGACGGTGACGACGGTGGCGTCCGGGCCCAACCGCTTGCCGAGCGCGAGGGCCGCGACCAGGTTGGCGCCGGTCGAGGTGCCGGCGAACAGGGCCTCGGTACGGGCCAGGCGGCGCGCCATGGCCATGGCCTCTTCGGTGGAGACGGTCGCGATCTCGTCGACGACCGACGGCTGCCAGAGCGGAACGACGAAGCCGGCGCCGACGCCCTCGATCTTGTGTACGCCGCTCTTGCCGCCGGAGAGCACGGCGGATTCCGCCGGCTCGACCGCGACGATGCGGATGTCCGGCCCGCGGCGGCGCAGGCCCTCGGCGATGCCGCGGACGCTGGCGGCGGTGCCGGTGCTCTGCACGAAGGCGTCGACGCGGCCGGCGGCCTGCCGCCAGATCTCCTCCGCCATGGCGCGGTAGGCGGCGAGCTGATCGCTGTTGTTGAGCTGGTCGGTCCAGAAGGCGCCGGTCCGCCCGGCGATGTCGCGCGCGGCCGCGACCATGGCGCGGGTCAGGGAGGCGTCCATGCCGCCGCCGGCGCTGGGGACGATCGTCAGCTCGGCGCCGAGCGCCGCCATGTGGCGGCGCTTCTCGAGGCTGAAGGCGTCCGACGTGACGATGCTGAGCGGATAGCCGCGCGCCGCGCAGACGAGCGCGAGGGACACGCCGGTGCTGCCGCCGGTGTATTCGACGACCCTTCCCCCAGCCCGCAGGCGGCCGCTGCGCTCGCCGGCCTCGATCATGGCCAGGGCCATGCGGTCCTTCATGCTGCCGGTCGGGTTCGCGCTCTCGAGCTTCAGCAGGATGCGGGCGCAGCCGGCGGGGACGATGCGCCCGAGCGCCAGCAGCGGCGTGCCGCCGATGCGCCGCAGGATCGATTGGTCGATGTCGGGTCTTGCGCCCGACGGGTCGGTGGTCAGCGCCTGCGCCGGCATCGTCCGCCTCTTGCATGTATCCACATTATATGTAACTACAT
This sequence comes from Candidatus Acidiferrum sp., assembly GCA_035518775.1. Taxonomy (GTDB): domain Bacteria; phylum Pseudomonadota; class Alphaproteobacteria; order Dongiales; family Dongiaceae; genus JBGPEQ01. The sequence continues at coordinate 10,518 of DATIXH010000448.1, read as the reverse complement.
ATAACTATGAAGCGGCGCACGCAAGCCCCGGGAAAGACGCTGGTCGCCGATGCGCGGGCGGCGGTGCGGACCTGCGCGGGCCTGAACAGCCGGCTGGCGGCGCGGCGGATCACGCGCTTCCTCGAGGAGCGCATGGAGCAAACGGGCCTGAGCCTCGCCCAGTTCGGCCTGATGACGCACATCGCAGCGGCGGGGGACGACACGATCGGCGCGCTGGCGGAGCGCGCGGGCCTCGACCAATCGACCCTGTCGCGCAACCTGCGCGGGCTCGAGCGCGACGGGCTGGTCGAGATCGCCGCGGTCGAGCAGGACCTGCGCCGGCGCGCGGTCTGGCTGACGGAGGCGGGCGCGCGCCGCCTGGAGGCGGCGTTACCGGCCTGGCGGCGGGCGCATGAGGCGCTCGCCCGGATCGTGGACCCGGGCGCGGTCCGGCGGATCGCGGCCGCTGCCGGCGCGCTCGCCGACGGCGCGCGCGCGAACCGGCTCTTGCGGTGAGGCCCTGCCAGCGGCGATGCTGGGGACAGCCATGGCCCCCAGCTTCGACATTGCGTCGGTGTCGTCGGCGAAGGTGCGGCAGCTGCACGCGCACTGGGAGCGGGTGCGCGGCGCGCGCCTCATGCCGACGCGCACGGACATCGATCCCTCCGCCATCAAACCGCTGCTGCCGAACATCGTGATGGCCGACGTGTTCCACGACCCCCTGCGGGTGTACTACCGGCTGGTCGGCACGGCGGTGGTCGAGCATTCGCGCTTCGACTTCACGGGCAAGTGGCTGCACGAGGTGGAGTTCGGCGAGCCGAAGGACTGGATCGCCCTCTACGAGCTCTTCGTGCGCGAGAAGCGGCCGCTGTTCGACCGCTCGGAGATCCCGTTCGAGGACGCGATCCGGCCGCCGCAGCCCTATGAATTCTGCATGCTGCCGCTCTCGGCCGACGGCGCGACCGTGACCGGCATGATCTCGCTCGAGGACTACGGCGTGCTGTCGCTGCTGGAGCGCACGCGCGTGGGCAAGGTGAAGACGAAGCCGCCGCGCGCGTGATCGGCGACAGCGGGCGGGCCCCAGTCGCCCCTCGTCAGGGCCTGCGAGACCCGCCCTCTGCAGCTCGCGCGGGGACTGGCCGCACGCTCTCCCGCGTTCGTGCGCCTACGGAGCGCGCGCGGCGACGCCGGGCTCCTTGGTGTCCGGTGCGTGCCTACCCTCAAGGGCGCCCTGGTTGTTGGCGCCCTCGGCGGCGCCTGCCGCGACCAGATTTGCCTCCGGCTTGCCGCCGGTCTCGTTCGCCGGCAGGAAGGCCGTGACCTGGCAGTTGCCGCCGGACGTGTCGCAGGACATGGCGATGGCGGAGCCCGCCCTCAGCACGCCCATATCTTCAGTCTCCGCCATCTTGTACGCCTGGCCGTTGAGGACGACCGTGCGCGACGACGGATCGACGGATTGAACGGTGCCGCTGGCGGTGGGCTGGCTCTGGGCGAGCGCACTGCCGGCAGCGCCGACGGCGAGAAGCGCCGACAGCGCGATCATGCGTGTCATATGCATCTGCTTCCTCCAAGCAAAAGGGAGTTTCCAGAAACGGCCGACGCGACATGGGCGCACACGCCCGTTCGCACCGCCTGTTTTTTCAACACGCGACCGCGCCGTTTCCTGCTTGCGCGATTTGTCGCAGGCGATATCGCGGCCCGTGCGCGCGCTACTGCGCGGCTTCGATCTCGATCGGTGCGGCGACGGCGGGTGAGGGCGATGATGCCGCGGGCTCGAGCGCCTGCAGCAGGCGGGCGCGGATGGCCTTGAGGCGGGGCTCGGCGGCGATCTTCAGGCCGAAGAGGTCCTTCACGTAGAAGACGTCGACGGCACGCTGGCCGAAGGTGGAGATCTTGGCGCTCGAGATCTGCAGCTTCAGCTCGGTCAAGGCGCTGGTCAGGCGGTAGAGCAGGCCGGGGCGGTCGCGGCCGTTGACCTCGATGACCGTGTGGGTGCCCGAGGCGTTGTTGTCGATGAGCACGCGCGGCACGACCGGGAAGACGTCGAAGCGGCTCTTGTAGGCCTGGAAGCGCTGGTCGAGATCGGGCAGCGGGCGGCCGCCCAGCGTCTGCTCGACGGTGACGGAGAGTCGCGCCAGGCGGTCGGGGCGCTCGAACGGGCCGCCCTCGGCGTCCTGCACCCAGAAGGTGTCGAGCGCCATGCCGTTGGTGAAGGTGAAGATGCGGGCGTCCACGATGTTGCCGCCGGCGGCGGCGATGGCGCCGGCCAGCAGCGACACCAGGCCGTGGCGGTCGGGCGTGTAGATCGTCACCTCGGTGACGGCGCGCCAGCGGTCGACGCGGTTCTCCAGCGACAGCTCCTGCTCGCGCGCCTCGGCCGCGCGCACGAGGCGGGCGTGGCGCACCAGCGCGGCCGTGTCGAAGGACAGCCAGTAGGAGGCGGTGCCGCGGGCGAGGTGGGTGTCGAGGTCGTCGGCGCTCCAGTCCGCGAGCTCGGCGCGCAACGCAGCAGCGGCGGCGGCGGCGCGCGCGGCGCGGCCCTCGGCGATGAGGCCGCCTGAGAGCTGCTCCTCGGCGCGGTGGTAGAGATCGCGCAGCAGCTGGGCCTTCCAGCCGTTCCAGGTCTTGGGGCCGACGGCGCGAATGTCGGCGACGGTCAGGACCAGCAGCAGGCGCAGGCGTTCCACCGACTGCACGTGGCCGGTGAAATCGGCGACGGTCTGGGGATCGTCGATGTCGCGCTGGAAGGCGGTCTTGCTCATGAGCAGGTGGTAGCGCACCAGCCACTCGACGGTCTCGGTCTCCTCGGCGCTGAGGCCGAGGCGGGGGCAGAGCTTCTGCGCCACTTCGGCCCCCAATTCTGAGTGGTCGCCGCCGCGGCCCTTGGCGATGTCGTGCAGCATGACCGCGAGATAGAGCACGCGGCGCGACAGCACCTGGTGCACCACGCGGCTGGCGATCGGCGCCTCGTCGGCCAGCTCGCCCGTTTCGATGCGGTGCAGGATGCCGATGGCGAAGAGGGTATGCTCGTCGACCGTGTAGTGATGGTACATGTCGTACTGCATCTGCGCGACGACGCGGCCGAAATCGGGGACGAAGCGGCCGAACACGCCGGCCTCCGACAGGCGGCGCAGGCCGCCCTCCGGGTCCTTGGGCGAGGTCAGCATCTCCAGGAACAGGCGGTTGGCCTCGGGGTCGGCGCGCAGGTCGCGGTCGACCAGGCGCAGGTTCTGGGTGATCAGGCGCAGGGACGCGGGATGGATGTCGAGGCCGTGGCGCTGCGCCACCTCGAACAGGCGCAGCATGTCGACGGGACGGTCGGTCAGCTGCCTGGCGTCCATGAAGGCGAGGCGGCCGCCGTCGACGCGGAAGCCCTCGATCTCCTGGCGGAAGATGCGGAAGTCGGGCAGGCGGAAGACCGGCTTGCGGTTCTCGGCCTCGAGCGCGGCGCAGAAGATGCGGGTGAGGTCGCCGACGTTCTTGGCGGTCAGGAAGTAGTGCTTCATCAGCCGCTCGACGCCGCGGGCGCCGGCGTGGTCGCGATAGCCCAGGCGCTCGGCCAGCTCGGGCTGCAGGTCGAAGGTCAGGCGCTCCTCGGCCCGGCCGGCGAGCTCGTGCAGGCAGTAGCGCACGGTCCACAGGAAGGCCTCGGCCTTGTCGAAGGTGGCGGCCTCGGCGGCGGTGAAGACGCCGCGCTCCACCAGGGTGGCGACATCATCGGAGGCGTAGAGATACTTGGCGATCCAGAACAGGGCCTGGAGATCGCGCAGGCCGCCCTTGCCCTCCTTGATGTTGGGCTCGAGGGTGTAGCGCGAGTTGCCCATGCGCCGGTGGCGCTCGTCGCGCTCGGCCAGCTTGGCCTCGACGAAGGCGCGGCCGGTGCCGGCGACGACCTCCTTGGCATAGCGGCGGCGGAGGTCCTGGTAGAGCTCGTGGTCGCCGCAGAGATAGCGGGCCTCCAGCAGGTTCGTGCGGATGGTCATGTCGGCCTTGGCCTGGCGGATGCAGTCATCGACCGAGCGGGTGGCGTGGCCGACCTTCAGGCCGAGATCCCAGAGGTGATAGAGCAGGTATTCCACCACCTGCTCGCCATGGGGCGTGAGCTTGTAGGGCAGCAGGAACAGCAGGTCGACGTCGGAATGGGGGGCCAGCTCGCCCCGACCGTAGCCGCCGACGGCCACCAGGGCCAGCCGCTCGGCCGCCGAGGGATTAGCCAAAGGGTAAGCATGAGTCGTGGTAAAATCATGCAGCGTGCGGAGGAGCTGATCGATGAGGAAGCTCAACTCGCGAACGGCCTGGCGGCCATCGCCGCCGGCGAAGCGGCGGCGGACTTCGGCCCGGCCGACAGCCAGGGCGGATTTCAGCTCCGCCAGGACAGCCGCGCGCTCCTCGGGCGGCAGGCGCTTGCCGGCGGCGACGGCCGCCAGCTGCCCGGCAAGGGCGCGGCGCTCGATGATGGCGCGCTGGTCGCGGATGCTATCCATGAGGCTCGGCTCCCGGGGCTTCAGGAATAGCGAGGCGAGAGCGGACGCACCAGCGAATGTGGGCACAGCCTGGCGCGTTGACCGCGCTTGCTCCGTCGTTGCGATTACTTATCGACATCGACCCCATTATCGTCCGAGACTCATCCCAGATCACAGGAAACACCCACCGCACCGTCGCTTTCGGCCGCAGGACGGGCGCACTATGGCACAAACCCCGGTATTTTGGGGGAAGAACCGGGGATTCCGGGCCGCCGAGGGCCCAAAATTCGCCAACAACCCGTGGAATCGCCCATGAAAACCCCGATCTTAATATTGATTTCCGCTTTCCTAACGGCGTCCTGCGCCAATAATACGGGCTCCCACGGCCATGCTACCGCCCCCGTAGACCCGGTGGTTACCAGTTTCTCCGGAAGTGAGCAGGATACGGTGAAAGTGCAAGTCACCGACCCGCAACCGGTCACCCGGGTGGAACTGGCGGCGCCGGACGGCCACCTCTACCTCGCCTACCAGATCGACCGTGAGCACCTGACCCAACAGGGCGGCTACTACTACGGCCAGCCGACCGTGGGCGTCGGGGTCGGCGGCGGCAGCGGCGGCTGCTGCTGGGGCGGCAGCGGGGTCGGCGTCGGCCTCGGCTTCGGCTTCCCGCTCGGCGACGCCCGCCAGCCCGACTATCCGGCGGGGGTGGCCAGCACCGCCCTCATCCATGTGCCGGATATGGCGGCCTATCGGACGGCCTGGCAGCTGTGGAAGGTGCGCGTCTACCTGGGCGAGGGCCCGAGCGAGCGCATGGTCGAGGTAGCGGCTCCGCCGCCGGCGGCGGGGTGAACGACGCTACAGCTCGTAGCCGAGGCGGCGGGCGATCTCGCGGGTTGCCGGCTTCACCGTGAAACCGGTGAAGGCCGGGTCGGCGCGCCAACGGTCTCGGTTAACGGGCTGCCATGGAATGAACCGGCTGTAGGGGGCGATGCCCAGCCAACTCGCCACGCCCTGGATCCGCTCAACGGGGCGTTCGATGATGTCCTCGACGCGCAGAATCTTGGTCGCCGTGGCGAAGGCCGTGTCGTCGAGCAGGCGTTCGTAGGCCTCGCTCCACACCTCTTGGGCGGTATCGAGGCGGCGGACGCGATCATCGGGAATCGCGCGGGTCGCGAAGTTCCTGTTGTCAGAACTGAGCGCATCCAAAGGAAAACGCGTGATGCCAAGCAGCCAGACCTCGTGCGCCGTGGCTGCAGCCCATGCCTTGAAGCGCCCCCAGGCCGCCGCCGACATCAGCAGGCGCGTCGACTTCACCAGCCCGACCGGGTGCGTGCAGCGGGCGAAGATCGCCTCGGCATCGGCGGTGGGATCGCCGCTGGGCGGGCCGCCGCTATGCTGGCGGACCAACTCCGCATACTGCGCCGGCGAACGGTCGATCAGGTCGAACAGATGGAATTCGAGGCGGGCGACGCCGCTCAGGCGGATCCCGCCGCTGAAGTAGTGCACGCTTGGGTGCTCGTGGACCTGATCCGCCAGCGCCGTCGTGGCACTGCGCCGATAGCCGAGGACGAACAGCATCTTCATGCCGCAGTCCTAGCGCAGAAGCGGGCCGGCGGGAACGCCGGATTGGGCGCTCTCGTCGCCCTCTTCGGCGGGATGGAGGTGCACTATGACGGTCCGGCGGCCGCGCCGTCCGAAGCCGCGATCCGGACGGCCCTCGAGCGTGTTCCAGCTGGATCCGGCTGCAGCCGCGGGCCAGCGCGAGGCGGGAAGATCGGCCGGCGCCGCCGGACGCACTGCGATGCTCATGCTCGGCTTTCCCGGCGTCGTCGGCTATGAGAGAGGATCGCGCATTTCGTGGAGGCACTGTTGTCGCAGCCCGCGCGGCCCCGCAAGCCCGTTCGCATCGTCTGCATCGGCGGCGCCAACATCGATATCAAAGGCCGCATCGCCGGACGGACGGCGATGGGCAGCTCCAACCCCGGCGCGGCCGTGCTGGCGCCCGGCGGCGTGGCCCGCAACATCGCCGAGAACCTGGCGCGGCTCGGCCTCGGCGCCGCGCTGGTGAGCGCCGTCGGGCGCGATGCCTTCGGCGAGCAGCTGCTGGCCGCCACCGCGGCGGCAGGCGTCGATATGCGGGGCGTCATGCGCGGCGCGGGCGCGACCGGCAGCTATCAGGCGGCGCTCGACGCGAGCGGCGAGCTGATCGTGGGGATCGCGGCGATGGGCATCCTGGAGCGGCTGACATCGCGCCGGCTGGCGGCGCAGCAGGCGCTGCTGGCGAGGGCCGACCTCATCGTCGCCGACAGCAACCTGGCGATCGAGCCGCTCGACTGGTTGATCGGCTTTGCCGCGGCCCACGACCTGCGGCTGGCGATCGAGACCGTCTCGGTGCCGAAGGGCGGCAAGCTGAAGCGGCTGCTGGCGCGGCGCCGCCCGCTCTACGCGCTGTTCTGCAACCGGGCGGAGGCGGCGGCGTTGACCGGCAGCGCCGGACTGGCGGCGGCGGCGCGCCGGCTCCATGCGCTGGGCGTGGGGAACGTCGGCATCGGCTTGGGGCGGCGGGGAATGTTCGTCTCCGACGGAGCGACGGCGCGCATCGTACCGGCCCTGCCGGCGCGGGTGGTGGAGGCGACCGGCGCCGGCGATGCGGCGGTGGCGGGAACGCTGTACGGCCTGCTGCGCGGGCACGACCTGGCGGCGGCGGCCCGCTATGGCCAAGCGGCGGCGGCGCTGACGCTGGCCTGCGAGCACTCCGTCAATCCCCGGCTGAGCGAGCGGGCGATTCGCCGTTGCCTTCGGAGGCGCCCGCCCTCACCCTAACCCTCACGGGGTCGCGTTGCGGATTTTCATTTTTTGCGAACCTCTTTCTTGTCGTTCCCGCGAAAGCGGGAAAAGCGAGCAGACGAACTAGACAACGGCGTAAGCAATCCTATGAATGAATTCCTGGACATTGCGCCGCAGGTCTGCGATGCGTCGAGCGCGGGCCGCCCGGTCGTGGCGCTGGAGTCGACGATCATCGCCCATGGCATGCCCTATCCGCAGAATCTGGCAATGGCGCGAAACGTCGAGGGGATCGTGCGGGCCGGTGGCGCCGTGCCGGCGACCATCGCCATCATCGGCGGGCGCCTGAAGGTGGGGCTCGGCGCGGCGGAGCTGGAGCTGCTGGCCCGCGGCGAGCGGGTGGCGAAGGCCGGCACCCGCGACATCCCGTACCTGGTGGCGACGCGCGCTCACGGCGCCACGACGGTCGCCGCCACCATGCGCATCGCCGCGCTCGCAGGTATTCGCGTGTTCGCGACCGGCGGCATCGGCGGCGTGCATCGGGGCGCGGGCGAGAACTTCGATATCTCGGCCGATCTGACGGAGCTGGCGACGACCAGCGTCGCGGTGGTCTCGGCGGGCGTGAAGTCGATCCTCGACATCGGCGCCACGCTGGAGCAGCTGGAGACGCTGTCGGTGCCCGTGCTGGTGTATCGGGCGGACGAATTCCCAGCGTTCTACTCGCGCAGCAGCGGGCACAGGGCGCCGCTGCGGCTCGACAGCGCGGCCGCCATCGCGACGATGATGCAGGCGAAATGGTCGCTCGGCATCGGCGGCGGCCTCAGCATCGCCAATCCGATTCCGCCGGCGGACGAAATCCCGGCGGCGACGATCGACCGCGCGATCGCAGCGGCGCTCCAGGAGATGAAAGCGCGCGGGATCGGCGGAAAGGAAGCGACGCCGTTCATGCTGGCCAAGGTGAACGAGATCACCGGCGGGGCCAGCCTGACGGCCAACATCGCCCTGGTCGAGAACAACGCGCGCCTGGCAGCGGAGATCGCGGTCGCCTATGCGCGGCTGACGAGTACGGCCTGACGCCCCGCAGTCAGGCGGCGCATGAGCACACTGACCCTGAAAATCGCGCTCACGCCCCTCCTCATCCTGGCGGCGAGCTGGGCAGGGCGGCGCTGGGGCGAGGCGGTCGGCGGCTGGCTGGTGGGGCTGCCGCTCACCTCCGGGCCGATCGCCTTCTTCCTGGCGCTCGATCACGGGACCGACTTCGCGGCCGCCGCCGCCGCGGGATCGCTGGGCGGCGCGGCGGCCCAGGCCTGCTTCTGCATCGCCTATGGCCGGGCCGCGGCCGCGCTGCGCTGGCCGTTTGCGCTGGCCCTCGGTTCGGCTGCGTTTGCCGTGAGCGCTGCCGTGCTGCAGACAGCGCGATTGCCATTGCCGATCCTGTTGCCCGCAGCCGTAGCGGCGCTCGGACTGGCCATCCTTCTGCTGCCGCGGGGGAGACTGACGTCGTTCGACGCGCTGGCGTTGCCGCGCTGGGACATCCCGGCGCGCATGATCGTGGCCACGGCGTTGGTGGTGGGGCTGACCGCCGCGGCCCCGCTGCTGGGACCGCGGCTGAGCGGGCTGCTGGCCACCTTCCCGGTCTTCGCCGCCGTCCTTACCCTGTTCGCCCACCGGCTGCAGAGTGGCGCGGCCGCGCAGCAAGTGCTCTTGGGCCTGTTGCTTGGACTCTTCGCCTTCACGGGATTCTTCTTCGCCCTTGCCGCCACGATCGATCGAGCCGGTATCGCCGGGGGTTTTGCGATCGCGATCGCCATCGCGCTGGCGATCCAGGGCTGCTCGCTTTGGGTGATGCGCCGCGTCCGGTCCGGCCGCTGACGTCCTGCCTCAACTTTGCCGCAACCCTGCAAGACCGTTGGGATTCGACGCGCGCTCGCGTAGGGTGGCGCGGCTACGACCGTCCGGAGACCGTTAACCAATGCCGCAAGAGTTCTACCGCATCCGCCGCCTGCCGCCATACGTGTTCGCGGAAGTCAACGCCATGAAGGCGGCGGCACGGGCGCGCGGGGAAGACGTCATCGATCTCGGCATGGGCAACCCGGACGCGGCCCCGCCCGCGCATGTCATCGAGAAGCTGACGGAGACGCTCAGGAACCCGCGGGTGCACGGCTATTCCAGCTCGCGCGGCATCCACGGTCTGCGGCGCGCCTATGCCGCCTACTATGCGCGGCGGTTCAACGTGACGCTCGACCCCGACAGCGAGGTGATCGTCACGCTCGGCTCCAAGGAAGGCTTCGCCAATTTCGCCCAGGCCATCACGGCGCCGGGCGACACCATTCTGGTGCCCAATCCCTGCTATCCCATCCATGCCTTCGGCTTCATCCTGGCGGGGGCCTCGATCCGCAACATCGCGGTCGGACCGAACGCCGACTTCATGGCCGGGCTGAAGCGGGCCATGCATGGCAGCGTGCCGCCGCCGACGGCGCTGGTGGTGAACTTCCCTGCCAATCCCACGGCGCAGACCGTAACCCTCGACTTCTACCGCGAGCTGGTCGAGTTCGCGCGCCGGCACGACATCATCCTGCTGTCGGACGTGGCCTATGCCGAAGTGTATTTCGACGACGACCCGCCGCCCTCGATCCTGCAGGTGCCGGGGGCGAAGGAGGTGGCGATCGAGTTCTCCTCGCTCTCCAAAACCTATTCCATGGCCGGCTGGCGCATCGGCTTCGCGGTCGGCAGCAAGCGGCTGATCGCGGCGCTGGCGCGGGTGAAATCCTACCTCGACTACGGCGCTTTCACGCCGATCCAGGTGGCGGCGACGGCCGCCCTCAACGGTCCGCAGGACTGCATCGACGAGATGCGCCAGCGCTATCGCCAGCGGCGCGACGTGCTGATCGAGGGGCTGGCGCAGGCCGGCTGGACCGTGCCGTCTCCGCGGGCGTCGATGTTCGCCTGGGCGAAGATCCCCGAGCGCTTCGGCAATCTCGGCAGCGTCGAGTTCTCGAAGCTGCTGCTCGCCGACGCCAAGGTGGCGGTGGCGCCGGGCCTCGGCTTCGGCGAATACGGCGAGGGCTATGTGCGCATCGCGCTGGTCGAGAACCGCGAGCGGCTACGGCAGGCCGTGCGCAACATCAAGCGCTTCATGGCGAAGAGCGCGGCGGCGTGAGAGCGGCGGCACCTCAGAACGCGGCGCTGACCTCCTGCCAGAGCTGACGCGCTCCGGACCGCACGGCCGCGCCGAGGCGGTCGACGAGCGAGAGGGGCGGCGCCGCGCCAGCGGCGGCGGGATCGGTGGTCA
>DATIXH010000447.1:0-4199 GCA_035518775.1 Candidatus Acidiferrum sp. | reverse complement strand
AGGGGCGACCCCACGTGGTCGCCCCTGTCGCGGGTGACTGCTCGAGGGGCGACCACGTGGGGTCGCCCCTACGCCGCCAATGCCTGCTCCAGCAGTCCGCTCACCTCGCGCAGGTCGACGTCGCGCGCGATGAAGGCCTGGCCGATGCCGCGGGCCAGCACGAAGGTGATGCGTCCGCCCTGCACCTTCTTGTCGCGGCGCATATGGTCGAGCAGGCGCTCGCTATTCCAGGTGCGGCCTTCGATGGCCGTTGGCTCGGTCGGCAGGCCGACGGCGCCGAGGTGCCGCTCTACGCGCGCCGCGTCCTCCGAGGAGCAGAGACCGAGCTGTGCCGACAGGTCGAACGCCATCACCAGCCCGATGGCGACGGCCTCGCCGTGCAGCAGCTCGTCGGAATAGCCGCACTCGGCCTCGAGCGCGTGGGCGAAGGTGTGGCCCAGGTTAAGCAGAGCGCGGGCGCCCGACTCCCGTTCGTCGGCGCCGACGATGCGGGCCTTGGCGGCGCAGCTGATCTTCACCGCCTGCTGGCGCGCGGCCTCGTTGCCGTCGATCAGGCCTATGCCGTGGTCCTCGAGCCAGGCAAAGAAGCCGGCGTCGTTGATGAGGCCGTACTTCACCACCTCGGCATAGCCGGCCAGCAGCTGGCGGCGCGGCAACGTGGCAAGCGCGTCGATGTCGGCCAGCACCAGCCGCGGCTGGTGGAAGCTGCCGACCAGGTTCTTTCCCCAGCGCGTATCGATCCCGGTCTTGCCGCCGATGGAGCTGTCGACCTGCGCCAGGAGGGTGGTGGGAATCTGCACGAAGTCGATGCCGCGCAGCACGATCGAAGCCGCGAAGCCCGCGAGGTCGCCGATGACGCCGCCGCCGAGCGCCACCAGGGTCGAGCCGCGTTCGATGCGCGCTTCCAGCAGCCGGTCGATCACCTCTTCCAGCTGCTCGAAGCTCTTGGTCTGCTCGCCCGGCGGCAGGATGATCGGATGGGACTCTATGCCGGCCGCGCCGAGGGCGCGCGTCAGGCTCGGCAGGTGCAGCTCGGCCACGGTGCGATCGGTCAGCACGACGACGCGCGACTGCTTCAGGACGGGCTTGAGATGCTGCCCGGCATTGGCCAGCAGGCCGCGGCCGATCAGGATGTCATAGCTGCGCGCGCCCAGCTCGACGCGCAGGCCATCGGGCTCGATCACTGCGCCGCCACCGCGATCCGTCGCAGGTGCGCCGCCAGCGCGCCCATCACCCGTTCCAGCGTCACCTCCGGCGGCCCGTCGACGCTGTCCACGGTGATGTCGGCCTCGGCATAGGCGGGATAGCGCTGGTCGATCAGCTCCTGCAGCTTGGCGCGGGGGTCGGCGACCTGCAGCAGCGGCCGGTCGTTGCGCCGCGACACCCGCCGCAGCATCAGGTCGAGGTCGGCGCGCAGCCAGATGGAGATTGCGCGCTCGCGCACCGCCGCGCGCGTCTGCGGGTCCATGAAAGCGCCGCCACCGGTCGACAGCACATGCACGGGGTTGTCGAGCAGGCGCAGGATCACCCGCCGCTCGCCCTCCCGGAAGTACTTCTCGCCGTGGCGCTCGAAGATCTCAGGGATCGTGCAGCCCGCCGCCTCCTCGATCTCCTTGTCGGCGTCAATGAACGGCAGATCCAGGCGCTGGGCCAGCCGCCGGCCGATACAGGTCTTGCCGACTCCCATCAGCCCGACGAAGACGACGGTCTTGGGGCTGCGCAGGGGCTGCGGACTGGCCATGCTCATGCTTTCGATCGCCGTGTCGGGGCGGCGACTCGTCTCCTCATTGAATCGCAGCCCTACCACCGATAGAGTGCCGCATTGTCGCCATAGTCGAAACCTAGCATAAATCGCCGCGCCTGTCGCAATGGGGCGGCGTCTGATGCAGGCGACGGGGCGCGCGGGTCGGTGAACGCACAAGTGCGGCGCAATGCGGAAATTCTTCTTTAGCCTGTTTCTGCTCGTCCTGGTCGTGATCGTCGTCGGGCTGGGGGTGTCGGCCTTCTACGAGGTCTCGCCCACCACGGTGATGATGGAGAAGACCATCCCCAATGACCGCCTCAAGCCGCAGCAGTAGCAGGCGGCGCAGCAAGGGCGCGATTCGACGTCTTGCGATCGCCGTTTGCGGGCTGCTGACCCTGGCCGGCGCGGCGGCGGCGCAGACCCAGGTCGGCAACCCGATCCAGCTGCTGCCGCAGACCACTCCTGAAACCGAGGCCCCGCCAGCGCCAGCGCCCGAGCAGGGCGCTCCACAAACCGGCCAACCGACCGCTCCCCAGGGCTTCGAGATCGCGCCGCTGGAGGCCGTCGGCACCGACTATGCCGGCACGCTGGAGCCCGACAAGGGCGGGTTCGGCATCGACATGTGGCGCGGGACCGACCGCGTCCGTGTCGAGCGGCTGCTGCCGCTCCTGAAGCCGACGGTCTCGCCCATCCTCGCCGATCTGACGCGCAGGCTGGTGCTCTCGAACGCCGCGTCGCCGGCCGGCAAGGGCAGCGGCGCCGGCCTGCTGCCCTTGCGCACCCGGCTGTTGGCCGATATGGGCCGGACGGAGGATGCGGTGGCAGTCCTGAAGCGGTTGCCCGCCGACCAGCGCGATGCCGGCTCGGCTCGCCAGCTCGTGGAGCTGTCCTGGCGGGCCGGCGATCTCGACGGCGCCTGCGGCGTCGTCCAGGAATCCGTTCCACGCCTGCCGGTCGACAGCTTCTGGCAGCAGGCGACGATCTTTTGTCAGCTGCATGCCGGGCAGACCGATGAGGCGAATCTCGGCCTCGACCTGCTGCGCGAGAAGGGCGAGGGCGACGACGCCTTCTTCGCCCTGGCCGAGGCGCTGCAAGGCAACCATGACGTCAAGGTGCCGCCCGTGCAGGTGCTGACGCCCCTGCATCTGGCCATGGCCCACGCCGCCGGCGTGGCGCCCCCGGGCATCGCCCTCCACGAGCCGCCCCCGCTGATGCTGGCGCTCGTCGCCGAGAGCGCGGAGGCCCCGGCCGACCAGCGCCTCACTGCTGCCGAGACTGCTGCGGCCGCGGGTGTGCTGGCGCCGCAGCATCTGGCGGCGGCCTACACGGCCGAGCCGGAGGCGCCGGCCAAGCTCGATACCGCCCTCGACCTGCCTGACCTCGGTGCCACGCCGGCGACGCGCGCCGTCCTCTACCAGGCGGCCCAGCATGCCGGCATGCCGCAGCAGCGCGCAAGCTTCCTCCAGAAGGCGCTGGCGACCGATTCGCTCGACGCGAACTATTGGGCGCGCCTGCAGCTCTACCTGCCGCTGCTGGCGGATATCGCCCCCGCACCGGACCTGTCCTGGTTCGCGCCGGAAGCGGCCCGCCATCTCTACGCGGGTGGCCGGCTGCGCGAAGCCGGCGCGTGGGTCGCGCTGGCCCAGCAGAGCCAGCAGGCGAACCCCGATCTTGCCGCCCTCCTGCCGCCACTCGAGTCTCTGAGCTACCTGGCCGGCAACGCCACACCCTCGGTCCCCGGCGTCGAACAGCAGCCGGCCATGCCCAAACTCCCCCCCGACGACCCGCGCGCGGCGCGCCTGCGTGCCTTGTTCAGCGCACTGCAACAGGCCCAGGACACTGCTCCTGCCGGGCCCACCCAGTCGACTGAGCCAATGGTGACGCTTGCCGCCGACACGCCCACGCCGGCCATGCCGCAGCAGAACGTGAACCTCTGGGTCGATCTCGGGGAAGCGGCGGCGAAGGGCAGGGTGGGGGAGACCGTGCTGTTGTCTCTAGTCGGGCTCAATGCCACCGGGCTCGCCGATGCCGAACCGGAATGGCTCGCCCAGGCCGTCACTTCCCTGCGACGGGTCGGCCTCGAAGAAGAGGCCCGCCGCCTGGCCGTCGAAGCCGCTATCGCGAACGGGCTGTAGTGTCTCATCCACGCATCGCAGACGCGCTCTCTTTCCCCTCCCCTTGCGGGAGGGGTGAGGGGGAGGGGTCTGCGCGCGGCAGCGTGCCAAGAATTCGGATTCCGTATCGCCGACCCGGAGCGACCAGTCTCCCGCGCTTACCGGCGCAAAACCCCTCCCCCTTTCCCCTCCCGCAGGGGGAGGGGAATCCTTTCTCTGCACTCGGCAGAGATCCGTAGATGGTCTCGCGCCACCTCGAGAGCTTCATCGAGATGCTGCGCGCCGAGCGCAACGCCGCCCGCAACACGGTCGAGGCCTACGAGCGAGATCTCACGGACCTC
>DATIXH010000446.1:0-8767 GCA_035518775.1 Candidatus Acidiferrum sp. | reverse complement strand
TCGAAGGTGCCGCCGCCGAGGTCATAGACCGCGATGGTGCCGCTGCCCTTCTTCTCGAGCCCGTAGGCGAGGGCGGCCGCGGTCGGCTCGTTGATGATGCGCAGCACTTCCAGGCCGGCGATCTTGCCGGCGTCCTTGGTGGCCTGGCGCTGGGAGTCGTTAAAGTAGGCCGGGACGGTGATGACCGCCTGGGTGACCTTCTCGCCCAGATAGTTCTCGGCCGTCTCCTTCATCTTCTGCAGGATGAAGGCGCTGATCTGCGACGGCGAATACTTCTTGCCGTGGGATTCGACCCAGGCGTCGCCGTTGTCGCCGGGAATGATCTTGTAGGGAACGAGTCCCTTGTCCTTCGTCGTCATCGGGTCGTCATAGCGGCGGCCGATGAGCCGCTTGATGGCGAAGAAGGTGTTTTCCGGATTGGTGACGGCCTGGCGCTTGGCGGCCTGGCCGACGAGACGCTCGCCCGAGTCTGCAAACGCGACCTGCGAGGGCGTCGTGCGCGCACCCTCGGAGTTTTCGATGACCTTGGCGTCCTTGCCTTCCATGACGGCAACGCAAGAATTGGTCGTGCCGAGGTCGATACCGATGACTTTGCTCATATCATCCTCACCTTTCAGCGAGTCCCTGACCGGCCCTCCGTTGAGGCACCGATCGGACCCCTGTTACAGCACCCGGGCATAGTGCGCCGGGTCCATGATTGCGGATAAGCCTTACGGCTAGCGGATATATAGGGTGAGGCAGTGTTCGCGCAAGGTTGCCGAAGACGCGAAACAGGCGGTTGCGCAGCCGGCGCAGGGGAGCCGGGGCGGCAGCTGCGACCACCTGCCCGAGCGCCCATTAACCGGTTGGTAACCCTAGTATTGCTAAAGAATCGCCATGGAAATGGACGACTACAACAACTTTGAAAAGCCGCTGGTCGGTCGCTATGGCGTCGTCCGGATGCTGATCGCGTTCTGCGGCATCGTCGGTGTGGGTGTTGCGCTCATGGGCGGTTTTTCGCTCGGCTCTTCGGCCCTGGCCACCGGCGGCGCCGTGCTCGCCCTGATCTGCGTCGGGCTGTTCATGCTGACCCGGTTTTACGAGTAGCCGGACGCTCGTTCCCCCAGTTTGGAACGAGGCTAATCTAGCGCTGGCCGGCGCCGGCCCGGCGCGGCTACGATGACGCTCCCGTCGGAGGCCGCCGGATGAGCGATCCCAGACCTGCGCCGCCAGCCAGCCGCGAATTCGTCTTTCGCACGATCCGCCTGCTCATGCTCGCCGACATCGTCGCGGGGGGCGTGTTGATCGTCCTCGGCTGGTTCGTGCTCGACATGCAGGTGCTGGCCATCGCCGGCGCGTTCCTGGCCTGCATGGGCATCGGGCTGACGATCCTGTTCTCGCTGCTCGCGCGGCGGGCCGCCGAAGAGAACCGCAAGAGCCCCCACCAGCTGCGCCGCTGATCAGCCGATCGGCTGGCCCGAGCCGTTGGCCGACGGTGCGGGGCCGTTGCCGCCACCAGCGGATTCCGCCTTGGCGACGCCCACCAGGGCTGGCCGCAGCAGGCGGTCATGGATGGTGTAGCCGGCCTCCAGCACCTGCACGACCGTGCCGGCCGGCTGACCGGTGCCGGGCAACTCGAACATGGCCTGATGCAGGTTGCTGTCGAATTTCTGGCCCAGGGCATCGATGCGCTTGACCTGATGGCGCTCGAGGGCGGCCAGCAGCAGGCGCTCCGTCATCTCGACGCCGGTGGCGAGGTTGCGCAGCGCTTCGTCCGTGTCGAGTGCCTCCTTGGGGATGGCATCGAGGGCCCGCCGCAGATTGTCGGCGACCGGCAGCAGGTCCTTGGCCAGGCCCGTGGTGGCGAACTTCAGGGCCTCGTCGCGATCGCGCTGCACGCGCCGGCGCACGTTCTCGGTCTCCGCCAGGGCGCGCAGGTTCTGGTCCTTGAGCTCCGCGATCTTCGTATTGGCCTCGGAGAGCGCGCGCGCCAGGTCGGCGGCGACCTGCTCGGGATCGCGCTCCGCGCCTTGCTGCTCGCCATCGTTGTCGACGATCACGGACAATTTCTCCTCGCCAACGTCTTCCGTATCCATGTCCTTCTTCTTCTCCTGCGCCATGGCTGACCTCACGCGAGTATGCGGCCGATCACCTGGGCGGTGTAGTCGACCATGGGAATGATGCGGGCGTAGTTGATGCGCGTCGGACCGATGACGCCGACCGCGCCGACGATCTGCTCGCGGCTGTTGCGATAGGGCGCGATCACCATCGAGCAGCCGGCCAGCCCGAACAGCTCGTTCTGCGCCCCGATGAAGATCTGCACGCCCTGGGCGAGATCGGCGGCTTCCAGCAGCCGCACCATCGCCTCCTTGGTCTCGAGCGCCGCGAAGAGCGCGCGGATGCGCTCGAGATCGGAGAGCGCGGTGACCTCGTCGAGCAGGTGGGCCTGGCCGCGGATGATGAGGGCGCCGCCCTTCTTCTCGCCCGCCCAGGTGGCGAGGCCGGCCTCGACCACCTTGCTGGTCAGGGCATCGAGCTCGGCCCGATGCTGCTCCAGCTCCGTCAGCACGCCGAAGCGCGCCTCGTTGAGGGTGCGGCCGACGAGCCGGGCGCTCATATAGTTGGTCGCCTCGACCAGCGAGGAAGGCGGCAGGCCGAAGGGCACGTCGATGATGCGGTTCTCGACCAGCCCGTCCTCCGTCACCATCACCACCAGGGCGCGGCCGGGGCCGAGATGGACGAACTCGATATGCTTCAGCCGGCGCTCCGTCTTCGGCGCCACCACCAGCCCGGCGCAGCGCGACAGGCCCGACAGCATGGTCGTGGCGTCCTCCAGCACGTCGGCCAGGCTGCGGCCGGCAGCGGCGCATTTGCCGTCGATGTTCTGGCGCTCCTCCTGGCTCAGGCCGCCCACCTCCAGCAGGCCGCTCACGAACAGGCTGAGGCCACGCTCGGTCGGCAGCCGGCCGGCGGAGGTATGCGGCGCATAGAGCAGCCCGGCCTCCTCCAGGTCGGCCATGACGTTGCGGATCGTCGCCGGCGACAGCGTCATGGCGAGCCGGCGCGAGATCGTGCGCGAGCCCACGGGCTCGCCCGATTCCATGTAGGCGTCGACGATGTGGCGCAGGATTTCGCGCGACCGCTCGTTGAGGTCGGCCAGTCCGGCGCGCGGCTGACCCTCAGGCATCTGCATCCTTCGATCCTGATTTGCCGAGGGAATGTAGTGACGCCCCCCGGCAGCGTCAACGCTAGCCCCGGCGGCCGGGCCCTGGACCGCCGCGCGGGCGCGGGTTAGCGTCCTGGCCACGCCGCCCCGAACCGAACCCTGCGAGGCACCATGCGACCCTCCGGCCGCGCCGCCGACGCCCTGCGAGCGATTGCCCTCGAACCCGGCTTCAGCAAGCATGCCGAGGGCTCGTGCATGGCCCGCTTCGGCGACACCCACGTGCTCTGCACGGCCAGCATCGAGGAGCGGGTGCCTCCCTTCCTGCGCAACAGCGGGCGCGGCTGGGTGACGGCCGAATACGGCATGCTGCCGCGCTCCACCGGCACCCGCACCGAGCGCGAGGCGGCGCGCGGCGGCCAGGGCGGCCGCACCCACGAGATCCAGCGCCTGATCGGCCGCTCCCTGCGGGCGGTCACCCGCCTCGACGGCTTCGGCGAGCGCCAGATCAAGATCGATTGCGACGTCATCCAGGCCGACGGCGGCACTCGCACGGCCGCCATCACCGGCGGCTTCGTGGCCCTGCACCTGGCCTTCCGCCACCTGCAGAAGCTCGGCGCCATCAAGGAGTTGCCGATGGTCGATCACGTCGCCGCCGTCTCCTGCGGCCTGGTCGAGGGCGCTGCCGTCCTCGACCTCGACTATGCCGAGGACAGCACCGCCCAGGCCGACGCCAACTTCGTGCTGACGGGTGCCGGCGGGATCGTCGAGGTCCAAGGCACGGCCGAGCGCGAGCCGTTCAGCGCCGAGGCGTTCGACGCCATGATGGCCCTGGCCACGCGCGGCGTGGCGCAGCTGGTAGCCCTGCAGAAGCGGTCCCTTGGCGCCGCCTGAGCCCCGCCTTGATCGCGATCGAGCAGCCCAGCGCGTCGGACAAGTCGCCGATCTGCGAGCGCATCCTGCGGGCGCTGCCGGACTGGTTCGGCATCGAGACCGCGCTCGTGCAATTCGTGCGCGAGGCCGCCGAGCTGCCGATGCTGGTCGCCAGCGAGGACGGTGCGGCGATGGGCTTCCTCACGCTGCGGCAGCACAGCGCCTGCGCCTGGGAGATCCATGCCATCGCCGTCCTGCAGGAGCGGCACCGGCGCGGCGCCGGCCGCCGCCTGCTGGCGGAGGGCGAGCGGCTGCTGCGCCAGCATAGGGCCGAGTTCCTCACGGTGAAGACGCTGAGCGCGTCGGCCGAGTCGGACGAATACGCGCGTACGCGCGCGTTCTATGCGGCCATGGGCTTTCGGCCGCTGCTCGAGCTTCCCACATTGTGGTCCGCGGAGAATCCCTGTCTGGTCATGATCAAGCCCCTCGCCGCTCCCCGCCGGTTCGCCGGCCCGCAGCTCGTCATCGCCAGCCACAACGCCGGCAAGGTGCGCGAGATCGCCGAACTGCTGGCGCCTTATGGCGTCGACGTGATCTCGGCGGCGCAGCTGAATCTGGCGGAGCCGGAGGAGACTGCCACCACGTTCGTCGGCAATGCCGAGCTGAAGGCGCGGGTCGCCGCCGCGGCCTCGGGCCGGCCGGCGCTGGCGGACGATTCCGGGCTGGCGGTCTCGGCGCTCGACGGCGCCCCCGGCATCTACTCGGCGCGCTGGGCCGGGCCGACCAAGGACTTCGCCATCGCCATGGCGCGGGTCCAACGCGAGCTTGAAGCAAAGGGCACCGCCGACCGGCGCGCCCACTTCACCGCGGTGCTGTCCCTCTGCTGGCCCGACGGCCACTGCGAATCCTTCGAGGGCCGGGTCGATGGCCGGCTGATCTGGCCGCCGCGCGGCGACAAGGGCTTCGGCTATGACCCCATGTTCGTGCCGGGCGGGCACGCCGTCACCTTCGGCGAGATGGAGCCGACGGCCAAGCACGCCATCAGCCACCGCGCCGATGCCTTTCGCAAGTTGACGGCGGCGTGCTTCGCCCGATGAGCCCGGACGATCCCGGCTTCGGCCTCTATGTGCATTGGCCGTTCTGCCTGTCGAAGTGCCCCTACTGCGATTTCAACAGCCATGTGCGCGCCGGCGTGGATCACGGCCGCTGGCGGGGGGCTCTGCTGCGCGAACTTGACTACTATGCGGCGGAGACGAGCGGACGGAGGCTCACCAGCATCTTCTTCGGCGGCGGCACGCCCTCGCTGATGGAACCGGCGACCGTCGCAGCCGTCATCGAGCGCGCCCGCGCGCATTGGTCGTTTGCACCCGATATCGAGATCACGCTCGAAGCCAATCCGACCTCGGTCGAGGCCGGCAAGTTCGCGGGCTTCCGCAGCGCCGGCGTCAACCGCGTGTCGCTCGGCGTGCAGGCGCTGAACGATGCCGACCTGAAGTTCCTCGGCCGCCACCACAGCGCCGCCGAGGCGCGCGCCGCCATCGACATCGCGCGCCGCCACTTCAGCCGCTATTCCTTCGATCTGATCTATGCGCGGCCGGGGCAGACGGCCGCGGCCTGGCGCGCCGAGCTGGCCGAAGCCGTCGCCCTCGCCGGCGATCATCTATCGGTCTATCAGCTGACCATCGAGCCGGAGACCACCTTCGGCGCCGCCCATCGCCGCGGCGAGTTGCAGGTGCCGGGCGAGGACGACGCCGCGGCGCTGTTCGAGCTGACCCAGGAGCGGCTGGCCGACGCCGGCCTGCCCGCCTACGAGATCTCGAACCACGCCCGCCCGGGTGACGAATCCCGGCACAACCTGACCTATTGGCGCTATGGCGACTATGTCGGCATCGGCCCAGGCGCCCACGGCCGGCTCACCATCGGCGGCGAGAAGCTCGCCACCCGCCAGCACCGTGCGCCCGAGGCCTGGTTGGCCGCCGTCGAGGCCAAAGGCCACGCCACGCGTCAGCGCGACCCGGTCCCCGCGGAAGATCGCCTGAACGAGCTAATGATGATGGGCTTGCGCACCGCCGAGGGCGTGCGGCGCTGCCGCGTCGGCGCGGAATGCGGCCGCCCGCTTGAGGCCCTGCTCGATCCCACGCGCCTCGACCGCCTCATCGGCGGCGGGTTCCTCCTGCTCGACGATGCCGGTCTGCGCGCCACCGCGGTCGGCCGTCAGCGCCTCAACGCCGTGCTCGCGGAGTTGCTGGCGTAGGAGGGCAACGCGTGGCGGCGAAATACGAGGCTCCGTAGGGGCGACCGGCAGGTCGCCCGTGCCTCCCCAAGCTTCGGAACAACGAGTGTATCGCGAACAGCGGGCGACCTGCCGGTCGCCCCTACAAAGACATCCGGCGGGCGATAGCTCAGTAGATCACTTGGTCGAAGCTCGTCGGCGCCGGCTCGCGGACGTCGACGAAGCCATCATGGATCTCCATGATCGCCAGGCCGCGCTCGATGCTGCCGTTGCCGTTGAAGCGGAAGATGCCGTCGACGCCGGAGAAGCCGGCCGGGTCCGTGAGCGCGGTGGTGCTGAAATCCGGCCCGTTCGGACCGCCCGCCAGCAGGATCGCCAGCAGCGTGGCGTCATAGGCTATGGTCGCCAGGCGCGGCGGATCGCTGGCATAGGCAGCGCGGAAGCGGTTGCGGAAATCGCCCCAGGCCTTCGGGTCCGGCGCCGCGTACCAGGCGCCGACCAGGTTGGGATCCGTGCCCAAGGCCGGATCGTCATCCCACAGCGTGGAACCGAGCAGGCGCACCCGCGTCGGATCGATGCCGAAGCTGGCGAACTGGCCGGTGATGCCGTGCAGCCGTTCAGTGGTCTCCGGCACCAGCAGCGCATCGACGGCGCCGCCCGAGCTGATGAACTGGCCGGTCGAGCCGACCGCCGTCGAGGCGTCGAGCGCCCGCGGATCGTAGAAATCGGCATGCACGACCTGCGCCTTGGCGTTGTGCGCCGCCCCGTCCAGCGCCTCCTTCACCGTCTGGCCGTAGGGCGACTGCGGCAGCAGCGCGGCGATGCGATGGAGGCCCTGGCGGGCGGCGTAGCTCACCACGCGCTGCACCTGCAGGCTTGGCAGGATGCCCATTACATAGACGCCCGGCTGCGCCACCGAGCGGTCGGTCGAGAAGGAGACGACACTGACGCCGGCCGCCTGCGCCACCGGCCCCACCTGCTTCACGTCATTGCCGAACACGGGCCCGAGCACCAGCTGCGCCCCCTGATTGATGGCGTCCTGGGCGGCCTGCGCGGCTCCGATGGAGCTCTCGCCGGTATCGCGCACGATCAGCTCGACGTTCGACTCCGGCGCCTCGAACAGCGCCATCTGCGAGGCCTGCAGCAGCGACTCGCCGAGCTGCGCCTGCTCGCCGCTCAGCGGCAGCAAGAGCGCGACCTTGATGTGCGCAACCTGCGGCAGGGGCGCCGGCGTCGGCTGCGTTGGCACGGGCTGCGTCGGCTCGGCTTGTGTCGGCTGAGACGGTGTGGCTACCTTCGACGATCCGCAGGCCGCCAGCATCAGCAGCCCGACGGCGAGCGCGGCGGCCGAGCGAAGCTGTCGGTGCCATGGCGAAAAGGCGAAAATCAGAGACATCCCGGACCGCTGCGGCACGCGCGCTTTCCTCCCCCAGCCAGACTGCCGCGAAGGGTAACGACGACGGCGCGCCAAGTAAACCATTGCCGGGCGACACGGCGCACGCCGCAGCAAGCGCCGGGCTCGTCATCGTGGCGACGCCGATCGGCAATGCCGGCGACATCACGCTGCGGGCGCTCGATCTGCTCCGGAAGGCCGATTGCATCGCCTGCGAGGACACGCGCGTGACCGGCGCGCTCATGGCGCGCTACGGCATCGCGACGCCGCTGCTCGCCTATCACGAGCACAACGCCGCCCGCATGCGGCCGCTGCTGCTGGAGCGGCTGCGGCGGGGTGAAGCCGTCGCGCTGGTGTCCGACGCCGGCACGCCGCTGGTCTCCGATCCCGGCTACAAGCTGGTGCGCGCCGCCATCGAGGCCGGCATTCCCGTCACCACCCTTCCCGGCGCCTCGGCGGCCCTGGCCGCGCTTGTGCTCTCGGGGCTGCCGTCCGACCGCTTCTTCTTCGCCGGCTTCCTGCCGCCGCGCCAGGCGGCCCGGCGGACCGAGCTGGCGGCGCTGGCGGCCATTCCCGCGACCCTGATCTTCTTCGAGTCGGCGGGGCGGCTGGCCGAGACGCTCGCGGACATGGCGCCCATCTTCGGTGTCCGCGATGCCGCGGTGGCCCGCGAGCTCACCAAGCTCTACGAGGAGGTCCGGCGCGGCAGCCTGAGCGAGCTGGCGCAGCACTATGGCTCGTCCGCTCCGCCGCGCGGCGAGATCGTCATCGTCGTCGGGCCCCCGGCTGCCGCCGCAGAGGCGAGCGACGCGGCCATCGACGATGCCCTGCGCGCCGCCTTGGCCAATGCCAGCCTGCGCGACGCCGTCGCCGCCGTGGCTGCCGCCCTCGCCGCGCCGCGCCGCCGCGTCTATGCCCGGGCCCTCGCCCTCGCCGGGAGTGACCAGTGACGCAGGACACGACAGGGCGCACGCGCGATCGCCAGGCCGCCTTCCGCCGGGGCCGGCGCGGCGAATGGGCGGCGCTGTGGTGGCTGCGCCTCAAGGGCTATCGCATCCTGGCGCAGGACTACCGCTCGCCGGCTGGCGAGATCGACGTAGTGGCGCGCCGCGGTGCGACCCTCGCC
>DATIXH010000445.1:0-29697 GCA_035518775.1 Candidatus Acidiferrum sp. | reverse complement strand
ACCCGCTATGCTGCTGCCTCAGTCTGCGAAATCGGAGGAGAACAGTATTATGGCCGGACGGATCGAGGCGCGCTTGGCGGAACTGAAGATCGAGCTGCCCAAGGCGGCCATACCGGTGGCGAACTACGTGCCAGTGGTTATCGCCGGCAATCTTGCCTTCGTTTCCGGCCAGGTCACGATCTGGAACGGCGAGTTCCGCTACAAGGGCCGGCTCGGCCAGGAGTTCAAGGTCGAAGAGGGCCAGGCCGCGGCGCGGCTCTGCGCGCTCAACGTCATCGCGCAGCTCAAGAACGCGCTTGGCGATCTCGACCGCGTGAAGCGCTGCGCCAAGCTGACGGTGTTCATCAACTCGGCGAACGACTTCACGGAGCAGCCGAAGGTCGCCAACGGCGCCTCCGACCTCATGGTCGAGGTGTTCGGCGACGCCGGCAAACACACGCGCTCCGCCGTCGGCGTGAACGTGCTGCCGCTCAACGTGGCGGTCGAGGTCGAGGGCATCTTCGAGATCGGGTGAAAACGCCGGATGGGCCGGGCGGCGGCGATGGCCTACGATAACACGCCCATGGCCTCCCTGCAGCGCGGGACGATCCATGCCTGACGGGCGCGAGCCCATGCAGATCCGTACGGTCGAGTCGATCGCGGCCATCCCGGCCGCGGACTGGGACGCCTGCGCCGGCGACGAAAATCCGTTCGTCAGCCACGCCTTCCTCAGGGCGCTCGAGGACAGCCGCTCGGTCGGCGGGCGCAGCGGCTGGGCGCCGCGCCACGTCACGGTCGAGGACGGGGCCGGCACGCTGCTGGCGGCGGCGCCGATGTACGTGAAGAGCCATTCCAACGGCGAGTACGTCTTCGACCATGGCTGGGCGCAGGCCCTCGAGCGTGCCGGGGGCCGCTACTATCCGAAGCTCCAGGTGGCGGTGCCCTTCACGCCGGTGCCGGGCCCCCGGCTCCTGGTGCGGCCGGGCGGCACCGCCGACGACGCGCGGGCGGCGCTCATTCATGGCCTGATCGAGATCGCCCGGCGCACGGGCGTCTCCTCGCTGCACATCACCTTTCCGCACCAGAGCGATGCCCAGGCGCTGGCCGACGCCGGGCTGATGCTGCGACTCGGCCTCCAGTACCACTGGAACAACAAGGGCTATGCCAGCTTCGAGGATTTCCTCGCCGATCTCTCCTCGCGCAAGCGCAAGGCGATCCGCAAGGAGCGGCGCCAGGCACTCGCGGACGGCCTCACCATCCGCGCGCTCAGCGGCGATGACATCAAGCCGCAGCATTGGGACGCGTTCTTCGCCTTCTACATGGATACGGGTGGCCGCAAATGGGGCCGGCCCTACCTGACGCGCGGCTTCTTCGACTGCATCGGCGGCACGCTCGCCGACCGCGTGGTGCTGATGATCGCCGAGCAGGAGGGACGGCCCGTGGCCGGCGCCCTCAATCTCAGGGGTCGCGACGCGCTCTACGGCCGCAACTGGGGCTGCCTCGGCGACTTCCGCTTCCTGCATTTCGAGACCTGCTACTACCAGGCCATCGAGCACGCGATCACACACAAGCTGGCGCGGGTCGAGGCCGGCGCCCAAGGCGAGCACAAGATCCAGCGCGGCTACCTGCCGGCGCCGACCTGGAGCGCACATTGGATCCGCGACCCCGGCTTCGCCGCCGCGGTCGAGGATTTCCTCGGCCGCGAGCGTACCGCCGTCGAGGGCGAGATCCGCGCCCTGGCCGCCTACTCGCCCTTCCGCCACACGGACGAAGAACCCCCAACCCCTTGATTCTCGTGGCGATCTGCGCCACCCGCGAATCCTTAACCGAGCCTTAGCCATTTCCCTCCATAACTGCGGCTCGGCACCGGGTGCACTGCGGCAATCATGGTCGATCCCCAATCGTCAAGCGGACCAGCGCGGAAGATCGGCCTTTCGCTGGTCGTGCCCGTGCTCAACGAATCCGAGAGCGTCGGCGTCTTCCTGGCCCGCGTCGTTCCCATCGTCGAGGAGCTGATGCGGCCGCACGGCCCCGCCATCGGCTACGAGATCGTGTTCGTCGACGACGGCAGCACCGACGACACGGTGGCGAAGCTGGTGGCGCTGCGCGCCGAGGTCCCGGCTGTCCGGGTCGTCCGCCTCTCCCGCAACTTCGGCAAGGACACGGCGCTGAGCGCCGGCCTCGAGCACAGCAGCGGCGCCGCCGTCGTACCCCTCGACGTGGACCTGCAGGACCCGCCGGAGGCGATCCCCGAACTCTACGCCAAGTGGCTGGAGGGCAACGACATCGTCTATGCCACGCGTGTCGACCGCGCCAGCGACAGTGCGGCCAAGCGGATGACCGCCGGCCTCTTCTACCGCATCTACAACAAGATCGCGGACACCAAGATTCCCGACAACGCCGGCGACTTCCGCCTGCTCGACCGCAAGGTCGTGGACGCGCTCTGCCAGCTGCCGGAGCGCAACCGCTTCATGAAGGGGCTCTACGCCTGGGTCGGGTTCCGCCAGACCGCGATCGAGATCGTCCGGGCGCCGCGTGCCGCCGGCACCAGCAAGTGGCGCTACTGGCGACTCTGGAACTTCGCGCTCGATGGCATCACCGCCTTCAGCACCATGCCGCTGCGCATCTGGAGCTATATCGGCGCCGGCATCGCGTCGCTGGCCTTCGCCTACGCGCTGTACCTCATCCTGCGCACGATCCTGCTCGGCGCCGACGTGCCAGGCTACGCCTCGCTCATGGTCGCCGTCCTCTTCATGGGCGGCGTCAATCTGATGAGCCTCGGCATCCTCGGCGAGTATCTCGGCCGCGCCTACACGGAAGTGAAGCGGCGGCCGCTCTACCTCGTGGCGGAGCGCATCGGCTTCCCGCAGGACCACATACCCCAGCAGACGGACGACAGGCCATGGACCCCGCAGTCTACGACCGAATGGCGGCCCACGAAGACCGGCACTGGTGGTTCGTAGCACGCCGCCGCATCCTCGACCGCCTGATCGCCCGCCGCATCGAGCCCAAAGGCGAGTGCAGGATCCTCGAGGCCGGCTGCGGCACCGGCGGCAATCTGGCGATGCTCGGCCGCTTCGGGCTCGCGGCGGCCTTCGAGCCCGATCCGACCGCCCGCGCGCTGGCGAGCGCCAAATCGGCGGCGGAGGTGCGTGACGGAGCCCTTCCCGACCGGGTGCCGTTTGCGCGGGACTCGTTCGACCTCGTGGCCATGCTGGACGTGCTCGAGCATGTCGAGGACGACGTCGGCAGCCTGAAAGCCGTGGCGGAGCGGCTGGCGCGGGACGGACGGCTGGTGCTGACCGTGCCGGCCTATCGGTTCCTGTGGAGCCGCCACGACGAACTCCACCATCACAAGCGCCGCTATCGCAAGGACGGCCTGCTGGCGGTCGCGCGGGCGGCCGGGCTGCAGCCGGAGTATGTCAGCTACTTCAACACGCTCCTGTTTCCGCTGGTGGCAGCCAAGCGGCTGCTCGGCCGCCTGCTCGGCGACTCCGGCGGGGCCGACGACGAGATGCCTTCGGCCGCGCTCAACCGCTTGCTCGGCGCCGTGTTCGCGATCGAGCGGCATCTGCTCGGGCGCGTGGTCCTACCGTTCGGCGTATCTCTGGTCATGGTCGCCAGGCGGGGCTGATGGCACGACGCAGATTGTTCGGGCAGGTCCTCCGCTTCGGCGCTGTCGGCGCGGCGGCCAGCGCGACCCATGTCGCGGTTGCCCTTATCCTGATCGAGCAGGTGGGTCTCCCGATCATGACCGCAAACGGGCTCGCGTTTGCCGTCGCCGTTCTGTTGTCCTATATCGGCAATCATAGCTGGACGTTCGTGCGCAGCGGCAATCACGAGCACCATCTGCCGCGTTTCATCGCCGTTTCACTCGCCGGATTCGCCGTCAATCAGGCGATCGTCTTCGCGACGGTTCGGCTGGCGGGGCTCCCCTACATCGTCGGCATCCTCGTCGTCATCGTGGTCGTGCCCGCGCTCACCTTCCTCTTGAGCCGAAGCTGGGCTTTCATCGAGTTGAAGACGCGCACCGCGGCGCCGGGTTCGCCATGAGCAGCGACGACATTGCGCCGGCCCTGGGCGCCGTTTCTCACCGGAGCGACCGGCGCGGCGCGGCGCGGCTATTGGCTCGACCCGTCCTGTGGCTGCCGGCGCTGTGGGCGGCGGCCCTGCTGTTCTATCTGCCGCACTACCTGCATTCCGACGTCAGCTGGTACCTGGTCGCGACCGACCGCTTCCTCGACGGCGCACGCCTCTACCGAGACGTCATCGAGGTGAATCCGCCGCTCGCCTTCTATCTCATGGCGCCGCCGGTCTTGGTCGCCCGCCTGCTCGGCATCTCCGCGACGGCGGTGTTCGTCGGCTATGTCTTCCTGCTCCTGGCGCTGTCGCTCTGGCTCGCGGACCGCGCCCTGCGGCAAATGCCCAACGTGACAAATCAGGCGCGCGGCGCCTTCCTGCTGGCGATGTTCGGCGCCCTGGTACTCTTGCCGCTTCCGGTTTTCGGTCAGCGCGAACATCTGATGCTGATCCTCGCCGTTCCCTATATTCTCCTGCTGGGCTATCGCTTGGACGGCCGCGATTGCCCGACGGCGCTGGCCATCATCATCGGAGCATGTGCCGCCGTCGGCATTGGCTTGAAGCCCTACTTCGTCATCGTCCCCGCGCTGCTCGAACTGCATCTGATGGTGATCAGACGAACGCCGTTCGCAGCCTTCCGGCCGGAGTCGGTGACGCTGCTGGCCGGTCTGGTCGGCTATGTCGCCGCGGCGGGGCTGCTGAACCCCGAGTATTTTAGCTTCATGCTGCCGTACGCCCTGGCGGTCTATGACGCCTATTCGAGTTCCCTCGTCGCAGTGCTCACCCGGCCCGCAGTGCTCATCCTGCTGCTGCCGGCCTGCGCCTTCGCGCTCGCGTACGCTGCGCGGGCGGCGGACCGGCGGAGCGTCGCGTTCGCGATCGCCAGCGTCGGCTTCTTCATCGGCTATGTCCTGCAATCGAAGGGCTGGGATTATCACCTGCTGCCCGCGGGCGTGACGATCTTTCTGGCGATGGGGCAGATCCTGATCGCCCTGCTTCAGCGGACAACAAGCGCTCCCGCAGCGCGCCGACCCCAGCTCATCGGCTGGGCCGCCGCCGCCCTGGCGATGCTTGCGGTCGCGCCGCTGATGCGCGGTCCGTTCCACAACCCCTTCACGGAAAAGCTGCTGCCGATCGTGCGGACCTATGCCTCCGGCGGCTCGATCTACGCCTTCACCTCCCACGTCTGGGTGGGATTTCCGCTCGTCAACGAGGCCGGGGTGGGCTGGTCCTCCCGCTTCCCGACGCAATGGCTGTTGCCCGGCGCGCGGATGCGGCTTGCCGACAAGACCGGGCTCGATCCGCAAGAGGAGCGTCAGCTGCGGGGTATCGAGCAATACGTGATCGATTCCGTTGCCGCCGACTTCGAACGGCGGCCTCCCGACCTCGTCATCGTCGATACGGACAACCCCTACATGCGCGACGCGAACTTCGACTATCTCGCCTATTTCGAGCGCGACCCGCGCTTCGCCAGGTTGTGGCAGCCTTACGTCAGGATCGGGGAGATCTCGCTGGCGGTCGGCGCTTCCCCGTTGAACGATGGAACGACGCGCGTCTTCTCGCTCTGGTGCCGGCCGGGTCCGCAGCATCCATGCCCGGCCCTCGCCGATCCCGGCTGATGGCTTCTGACGGACGTGGCATGCCCGTCCCGCCCGATCTCGAGACGAGGCTGAGCGCGATCCGAGCCAGCGAGCCGGCGGCGATGGCCTTGCCCAGGACGCGCCGCGCCTGGTTTCTCCCGCACTGGCACGAGATCGTTCTGGTCCTGCTGCTGGCAGGTGCATTCGGATTCTGCCTGACGACGACGCTGCATCACGATGTCAGCTGGTACCTAGTCGCCACCAATCGATTGTTGGATGGCGCCCTCCTCTATGTCGACATTATCGAAGTGAATCCGCCGCTGGCTTTCTACCTGACCATGCCGCCGGTCGCCTTTGCCCGGCTCACGGGTATCGCGCCTGCGGCTTGCTTCATCGGCTACGTATTCCTGCTCATCGCCGTTTCGCTGTTCCTGATCCGCCGGCTGCTCGACCGCCAGGCCGCCCTGTCGGCCGGCTATCGCTCCGTCATGCTCCTGGCGGCGGCCACGGCCCTGGCCGTCGCGCCGATCGGCGTGTTCGGCCAGCGCGAACATCTGATGCTGATCTTCGCCCTTCCCTATCTCCTCCTGATGTCCGCGCGCATTGCCGACCAGGGCTGCGATCGCCGATTTGCCGCGGTCATCGGCCTGTTCGCCGCTATCGGCTTCTGCCTCAAGCCGCATTTCTTCCTCGTGCCGGCACTCCCTGAGCTTTACCTGGCCGCGCAGCGGCGCTCGCCGTCTGCCGTCTTTCGCCCGGAAAGCTGGAGCCTGCTCGCCGCCGCGGTCCTGTACGCGCTGTTCGTGGCGGTCGCGCACCCGCAGTATTTCGATGTCGTCCTGCCGAACGCTCTGCTGGTGTATGACGCCTACAGCAGCTCGCTGCGCGCGATCCTGCTGCAGCCTTCGCTGTATGTGCTGGCGCCGGTCGCCGCTGTCTATGCCGTGCTCCGATCGATCGGGATAGCGCAACGCAGAACCGACGCCTTTGCAGCCGCTACGATCGGAGCTTTCGCCGGCTACGTCCTGCAAGCAAAGGGCTGGCCGTATCAATTGCTGCCGACCACGGCGATCGCCTGTCTCGCCGCAGTCGCCATGCTCGCTGAGACCGTCGCAGAAGAGCGGCTCACGCAGGGCACCCGCCTGCTGTCGCTCGCCGCGGGCGGCGGCGCCCTGATCCTGCCGCTGTTTGCGCTGGCGGCCGGCGGCACCTACCGCAACCCCGTCGCCCCGAGTCTGCTGCCGGCCGTCGAAAAGTATGCCGATGGCGGCACGATCTATGCGTTCACCTCTTATGTCTCCGTCGGCTTTCCGCTAGTCAACGAGGCCCATGTCCGTTGGGCATCGCGGTTTCCCGCCCAATGGCTGCTGCCGGGCGCACTGCGTCACCTGGCCCATCCGCAATCCCTCGATCCGGATCAGGAAGCCCGTCTGCGCCAGATCGAGCGCTACGCCACTGAGGCCGTGATCGAAGATCTCGCGCGGGCACCGCCCGATCTCGTCATCGTCGACAAGAGTCGCGGCTACTATGGCGATCTGCAGTTCGACGCCCTCGCCTATTTCGGCCGCTCCGCGCGCTTCGCCGAATTCTGGCGGCCCTACCTGAAGATCGGGGATGTCAACCTGACGATCGGCGGCACAAGGCTGGAGTTTGAGCTCTGGTGCCGCCGCAACGCCGCACGCCATTGCACCGGGTGATCCGCGGCATCGGCCGTGATATGCCTACGCTCGCTCCCGGAGCGTCATCATGTCGAACCTGCCGCGCGTCGAAATCGAGTACTGCACCCAATGCCGCTGGCTGCTGCGCGCGGCCTGGATGGCGCAGGAGCTGCTGACCACGTTCGAGCAGGAGATCGGCGAAGTGGCCCTGCGGCCCGGCACAGGCGGGGTGTTCGAGGTGCGGGCCGACGGCACAACCCTATGGTCGCGCAATGCCGAGGGCCGCTTTCCGGACATAAAGGAACTAAAGCAGCGCGTACGCGACCGCATCGCGCCGGGCAAGCCCCTGGGGCATTCCGACAAATCCTGATTATTGCAGGACTCTTCGCCCGCCTGAACTTCTGTAACCGCACACTGTCCAAGTTTCAGGCAGCGATTGGCCGCATGTTCAAACGCGTTAGTAGGAGTTTTTCAAGAAATCCAAACTAACTTCTCGCGAGCGGGACTTTGAGCGGCAGGCCGGCCGTTGGCCGGAAAGGGCAGTACTATGAATCACGCACTCGGCGTTCATGGAACCCATGATCCGCTGCTGGTCGGACTTTCGCTGACGATCGCCGTCCTTGCATCCTATACCGCGCTGACGATCGCGGGGCGGCTACGCTCCGCCGACCGGCGCGGGCGCTGGTTCTGGCTGAGCGCGGGAGCGGTCGCGCTCGGCGGCGGCATCTGGTCCATGCATTTCGTGGCCATGCTGGCCTTCAGCCTGGGCATGCCCATCGACTATCAGGTCGGCCTCACCGTCGCGTCGCTGATCGCAGCTATCGCCGTCGCCGGCATCGCGCTCTATGTCGTGGGCCGCGCGCATGGCAGCTGGAAGAGCCTGCTGATCTCTGGCTTCTTCGCCGGCCTCGGCGTCGCCACCATGCATTACATGGGCATGGCGGCGATGCGGATGGATGCCACCATCAGCTACGATCCGCTGCTGTTCGCGGTCTCCATCGTGATTGCCGTGGTGGCGGCAACGGCCGCGCTCTGGCTTGCCTTCAACCTGGAAGCGGCCTGGCATAAGGTGGCCGCCGCCTTCGTCATGGGCGCCGCCATCGGCGGCATGCATTACACGGGCATGGCCGCCACGATCTACACGCCGCTGGCCGGCAGCGCGATGACGGCGGGGTCGGCGATCTCGCCGTACGGGCTTGCCTTTGCGATCGCCGCCGCCAGCATCGCCATCTTCGGCCTGGGCATCGCGGCGGCGCTGGTCGATCGTCGCTTCACCGCCCAGCTCGAGCGCGAGCTGATCGAACGCCGCAAGGTCGAGGCCGAGCTGCGGGAAGTGAACAAGAACCTGCACGCCGCCATGGACAAGCTCTCGACCACCGAGCGGTTGGCCACCATCGGCCAGATCGCCGCGACGGTCGGCCATGAGCTGCGCAATCCGCTGGCCTCGATCCGCAATTCGATGGAGCTGGTGCGCACGCAGACCGCGGGCAAGCAGCTGGGCCTCGAGCGCGCGCTCGACCGCATCGACCGCAACACCGAGCGCTGCGCCAGCATCATCGCCGACCTCTTGAACTTTGCCCGCAAGAAGGAACTCGAGCGCGAGCCGACCGCCGTTGCCGCGTGGCTCACTGACACGCTCGACGAGCACACGCTGCCGCCGCAGGTCCGCCTCGAACGCGACCTGCTGGCGAGCGAGGAGATCCCGGTCGACCGCCAGAAGCTGCGCCAGATCGTCGTCAACCTGGTCGACAACGCCGCTCAGGCGATGATGGATCCGCAGTGGCAACCGGGGGAAGGCCGGGAGCGCCGCATCATCGTGCGGGCGGAAAGCGCCGATCAGGGCGTGCGTCTCTCGATCATCGACAACGGACCGGGCATGCCGCCCGAGGTGCTGTCGCGCATCTTCGAGCCGCTGTTCACCACCAAGACCTCGGGCATCGGCCTCGGCATGCCGATCGTGCAGCAGCTGGTGGAGATGCATCAGGGCACGATCGCCATCGACAGCACGGTCGGCCGGGGCACGACGATCCGGGTCTGGCTGCCCAACGAGCAGGCGCTGGCGGCGAGGTCATCCGAGGCGCAGCCTACGGGGATGGCTGCTTAGAGAGCCGCAAGCCTCACGGACAAGAGAAAAGGGGCGACCGATCGGTCGCCCCCTTTTGTCATCTCGACCCGTGCGTGGTGCGCGGCTACGTCTCCACCAGCACCGGCAGCTTGGGCTCGCCCGGAGGCGGGAGCTGGGGGTCGGGGTAGCTAAAGACGAGCTTGTCGTCCTTCACGTCGACGCGGACGAGGCCGCCCTTCTCGAGCTTGCCGAACAGCAGCTCTTCGGCCAGCGGCTTCTTCACATGCTCCTGGATGATGCGCGCGAGCGGGCGCGCGCCATAGAGCGGGTCGAAGCCCTTCTTGGCCAGCCAGGCGCGGGCGGCATCGCTGAGCTCGATTGTCACCTGGCGGTCGGCGAGCTGCGCCTCCAGCTGCATGACGAACTTGTCGACCACGCGCGCCACCGTCTCGGGCGCCAAATTGGCGAAGGCGATGGTGGCGTCGAGCCGGTTGCGGAACTCCGGCGAGAACATGCGGTTGATCGCGTCGGTGTCTTCTCCCACGCGCACCTCGCGGCCGAAACCGATGGCCGTCTTCGCCATCTCGGCGGCGCCGGCATTGGTGGTCATGATCAGGATGACATTTCGGAAGTCGACGGACTTGCCGTTGTGGTCCGTCAGCTTCCCGTGGTCCATCACCTGCAGCAGGATGTTGAAGAGATCGGGGTGGGCCTTCTCGATCTCGTCGAGGAGGAGCACGGCGTGCGGATGCTGGTCGATCGCGTCGGTGAGCAGGCCGCCCTGGTCGAAGCCGACATAGCCCGGAGGAGCGCCGATCAGGCGCGAGACCGTGTGACGCTCCATGTATTCGGACATGTCGAAGCGGATCAGCTCGATGGCGAGGCTGCGCGCGAGCTGGCGTGCCACCTCGGTCTTGCCGACGCCGGTGGGGCCGGAGAAAAGATAACAGCCGATCGGTTTCTCCTGCTCGCGCAGGCCGGCGCGGGCCAGCTTGATGGCGCTGGCCAGCGCATCGATGGCCTTGTCCTGGCCGAACACCATGGTCCGGAGATCGCGCTCGAGGTTCTTCAGCGTCTGCTTGTCGTCGGTCGAAACGCTCTTCGGCGGGATGCGCGCGATCTTCGCGACGATCGCCTCGACGTCCTTCACGCCGATGGTCTTCTTGCGCTTGCCCTCGGGCAGCAGCATCTGCGCGGCACCGACCTCGTCGATGACGTCGATCGCCTTGTCCGGCAGCTTGCGGTCGTTGATGTAGCGCGAGGCCAGCTCGACCGACGCGCGGATCGCCTCGGCCGTGTAGCGCACCTTGTGGTGCTGCTCGTAGTAGGGCTTCAGGCCCCGCAGGATCTTCACCGAATCCTCGATCGACGGCTCGTTGACGTCGATCTTCTGGAAGCGGCGGACGAGCGCGCGGTCCTTCTCGAAGTAGCTGCGGTATTCCTTGTAGGTCGTCGAGCCGATGCAGCGGATGGTGCCGCTTTGCAGCGCCGGCTTCAGCAGGTTCGAGGCGTCCATCGCGCCGCCGCTGGTCGCGCCGGCGCCGATCACCGTGTGGATCTCGTCGATGAAGAGGATGGCGCCTTCTTGCTGCTCGAGCTCGCCGAGCACGGCCTTCAGCCGCTCCTCGAAATCGCCGCGATAGCGGGTGCCTGCCAGCAGCGCGCCCATGTCGAGCGCGAAGATGGTGGAAGCCTTCAGCACCTCCGGCACCTCGCCATGGATGATGCGGCGCGCCAGCCCTTCGGCGATGGCGGTCTTGCCGACGCCGGGATCGCCGACATAGAGCGGGTTGTTCTTGGTGCGGCGGCAGAGGATCTGGATCGTGCGCTCGACCTCGGCCTCGCGCCCGATGAGCGGATCGATCTTGCCGCTCTGCGCCTTCTTGTTGAGGTTGACGCAGTAGGCGTCGAGGGCCTCGGTGCCGGTCTTCACGACCTTGTCGGCCTGGGCGTCGGCATCGGCGCCGCTGACCCGCCGCGTCTCCGAACGCGCCCGCGCCTTGGCGATGCCGTGGCTGATGTAGTTGACGGCGTCGAGCCGCGACATCTCCTGCTCCTGCAGGAAGAACACGGCGTGGCTCTCACGCTCGGAGAAGAGGGCGACCAGGACGTTGGCACCCGTCACCTCCTCGCGGCCGGAGGATTGCACGTGAATGGCGGCGCGCTGCAGCACGCGCTGGAAGCCGGCGGTGGGCTTGGCGTCGCTGGCGACGCTGCCGACGAGATTGCCCAGCTGGTTGTCGATATATTCGCCGAGATCGCGCCGCAGACGGTCGAGATCGAGATTGCAAGCGCGGAACACGGCGACCGCGTCCTGATCTTCCGTGAGCGCCAGCAGCAGGTGCTCGAGCGTCGCATACTCGTGCCGCCGCTCGTTGGCATGCGCCAGCGCGCGGTGCAGAGTCTGTTCGAGCTTCGGTGACAGCATCGGCCTGCTACTCCTTCTGCGACTTGCACTGTAGTTCGCTGCGATCCATGGAACCCATGACTTGGATCAATTCGCCCTCGCTAGCTCGCGAATGTCCGCCGGCACATCCCGCTACTCCTTCTCCAACGTGCACTGCAGAGGATGTTCGTTGCGGCGCGCGAAATCTATGACCTGCGTCACTTTCGTCTCGGCCACCTCGTACGTATAGACACCGCACACGCCGACGCCGCGGCGGTGGACATGCAGCATGATGCGCTCCGCCTCCGAGCGGCTCTTGTTGAAGAAGCGCTCGAGCACATGCACCACGAACTCCATCGGCGTGTAGTCGTCATTGAGCAGGAGCACCTTGTACATCGACGGCTTCTTCGTCTTCGGCTTGCTCTTGACGACAACGCCGGTCTGCCGGTCGTCGCGCCCGATTCTATCGTTGTCGCTCATCGTCCGATGAACTGCTCTCCTCGCAAATCACAGCGGCGTCAGCATGCGCCTATGATATGTGATCGCTCTACTATGCGCAAAGACCCTTAAGCCCAGATTTCCGCAAGGTGACGGAACGACGCGCAGTTCGCAGTGACGGAAATCACGAGCCGACCTCCATGGCCACGCCGGATCCATAGACACCCGCAGGTGACCAGGGCTACCGGCAGTCCATCCAAATGTCTCAGAACGCATTGGGGATGCCGCCGAGGCCATCCTCGCGCACCTGCAGCCAGAAGCGAATCTGCGTCTGATCTTCCTGACGCCCCTGCGGCCCGAGAAATTCGCTCGCCGGAATCTTGCGCGGCGGATTCACCGCCAGCTCCGTCTGGTCGTGCTTGAACAGGAATTCGGCAAAGTGCAGCTGCGCGAAACCGTCGGTGGAGAACGCCCAGGCGTGATAGTGGAAGGTGCCGTTCCGGCACGCGCTCCCCACCCAGTAGAAATCGCCCGAGAACAACCGCAACCCGATCGGTGCGCCGGCGAACTGCCCGCTCTGCTCCAGCAGCGCCAGGAACTGCTGGTACTCGGCCGGCGACAAGCGTGCCTGCGACCCCCGCCAGCGCCAGGGCGCGAGCACGTCATCGAGCGAGACGTCGAAAGCATTCGCGCGCCCCTTGGCGCGGGCCACCAGATAGGCGCCGCCGGCGCCATCGGGTGTCGCCTCGTAGCTGCGCAGCTGCTCCTCGTAGCGGGCGTTGTATACCAGGCGGTAGCTGTCCGGAGCACCTTTGGTACAGGCCGAGCGGATATCCGTGCCGTCGAGGTAGCTGAACCAAGTGACCTTGCGGACGGCCGGATTGTCGATATCACCCCGATAGGTGCAGGCCGCGACCAAAAGTCCCATGCAAGTCACTCGCCAAAGTCGCCATAGTCGGGCTGTATTAACCATCTTTCGTCGACTCCGTTCCCTCTCTGTTCAATTGTGATAGGAATATCGTAAAAGAACGGTTAATTAAGGCTTGACGTTAATGCGTTCTTAAAGATCATAGTGCTATGGTGAACTAGAATAAGACATTTTCTGGGCAATGTCTTAACTCGAGACAGGGTGCGCGTCGGATGAGGTCAGTAGAGTACGGGGTCGGTCACCAGGAGCGGCGATCGGGGCGCCTTCGGTTTTGGGCGCTCGCACTTTGCGCGTTCCTTGCTTCGGTCTATCTGGCCCCCGGCAGCGCCGACGCCAAGTCCAAGGTCAAGCGAGTCCCGCCCACGGCCGCCTCGATCATCGTCGACGCCGAAAGCGGCACCGTGCTCTACGAATCCAATTCCGGCGCCCGCACCTATCCCGCCTCCCTGACCAAGATGATGACGCTCTACCTGCTGTTCGAGGCCATCGAGGCCAAGCGGGTGAAGCTCGATGACATGCTGCCCGTCTCCGCCCATGCCGCCGTCCAGCCGGCCACCGACCTCGCCCTGCGGGCCGGCCAGAGCATCAGCGTCGAGAAGGCAATCCTGGCGCTGATCGTGCATTCCGCCAACGACGTCGCGGTCGTGGTCGCTGAGGCACTGGGCGGCACCGAGGACCAGTTCGCGGCCAGGATGACGAAGAAGGCGCGCGAGCTCGGCATGACCTCCACTCAGTATAACAACGCGTCCGGCCTGCCCGATCCGGGACAGGTCACCAACGCGCGCGACGTGGCCATTCTGGCGCGGGCCCTCATCACGCGGTTCCCGGGCTTCTATCCTTATTTCGCGACCGAGACCTTCACCTATGGCGGCCGCGTTTACACCACGCACAATCGCGTGGTCGAGAACTATTCCGGCGCCGACGGCCTGAAGACCGGGTATATCCGCGCCTCCGGCTACAACGTCGCCACCTCGGCCGTGCGCAACGGCCGTCGCATCATCGCCGTCGTCATGGGCGGGCGCAGCGCCTATGCCCGCGACGCCCAGATGATGGCGCTGCTCGACCAGGGCTTCGTGCTTGCGACCACGCAGCCGAAGACGCAGGTTGCCGCCGCCAAGCTGCCGCAAGCCCCGAGAGCCGGGGCCACGCAGGTCGCGAGCGCTACGGCGCAGCCGCCCAAGACAGGCGCCGCCGCTGCCGCCGTCGGAGCGCCGACGATGCTGATGCCTGCGACCAAGTCCGCCGCGCTTGGGGCACCGGCGACGCCGCCGGCCGACGCCGTGACCGTGCAGGTCAGCAGCGCGTTGCCCGTAACCGATGCGGCACCGGTCGGCGACCCCGAGCAGGATATCGTCGAGACCCAGATCGCCAGCATCGAGCCGACGGCCGCGCCGACGACGAACAGCACCAGCAACAGCAAGGCGGCCGCCGCCAAAGGCCGCTGGGGCATCCAGGTCGGCGCCTTCAACGCCTACAAGATGGCGCTGAATGCCGCCAACCGCGCGAGCAAACGGGTCGCCAAGCTGGTGAAGGATGCCCAGATCGTCGTCGACGAGACCGGCAAGGGCAACGCCACGCTCTACCGCGCCCGCTTGGTCGGCCTCACCAAGCAGAACGCGCACAGCGCCTGCCGGCAGCTGAAGGCCAAGTCCTTCGATTGCATGGTGTTCCAGGCCGACGTGGCGCTCGCGATGAATCCGACGCCGTAGGCGTCGCGCTCACCAACGCGGCGGGGTCTGCCCTGCCGCCAGCAACGCCTCCGCCAGCGATTTCTTCAGCCTCTCGAGACCGGCTGCGGTCGTGGACTCGCAGCGCGCCACCAGGAGATCCTGGGTGTTGGACGCGCGCAGCAGCCACCAGCCATCGGCCGCCTGCACGCGCACGCCGTCGATGTCGTTGACCTTGGCCCCGGCCGCCTGCAGCCGCCCCTTGATTTCCTTGATGACCGCGAACTTGCGGTTCTCGGCGCAGGGGAAGCGCGCCTCGGGCGTGTTCACCAGCGACGGCAGCTTGTCGCGCATCTGCGCCAGGCTCTCATCCGAGCGGGCCACGAGGCCGAGCAGCCGCACGGCGGCGTAGAGCGCATCGTCGAAGCCGAAATAGTGGTCGGCGAAGAAGATGTGGGCGGCGAACTCGCCGGCCAGCGGCGCCTTGGTCTCCACCATCTTCGATTTGATGAGGGAATGGCCGGTCTGCCACATCAGCGGCTTGCCGCCGGCGCGCGCGATCTCGTCGAACAGCACCTGGCTCGACTTTACGTCGGCGATGATGGTGGCGCCGGGACGCTCGCGCAGGACCTCGCGCGCGAACAATACCATCATCTGGTCGGCCAGCACGATGCGCCCGCTGCCGTCGACGGCGCCGAGGCGGTCGGCGTCGCCGTCGAAGGCGAAGCCGAGGTCGCACTTGTGGTCGCGCACCGCGGCCTGCAGCTGTGCGAGGTTCTCGGCCACAGTGGGATCCGGATGATGGGCCGGGAAGCGACCGTCGATGGTCTCGTTGAGCAGGATGTGGCGGCCGGGTAGCCGCGCCGTCAGCGCCGCCATGGCGCGGCCAGCGGCGCCGTTGCCGGCATCCCACGCGACGGCCAGCGGCCGCCCGGTCGGGCGGTTGCCATCGCCGAGAGCGGCGGCCAAGCGCGCGACATAGTCGTCGAAGACCGAGCGCTCCCGGACGGCGCCGCCGGCTCCTGTTGCATAGGCGCCTTCGGCCGCGATCTCGCCGAGCTCCTGGATCGCCGCGCCAAAGAACGCCGCCTTGCCCAGCATCATCTTGAAGCCGTTGTGGGTCGGCGGATTGTGCGAGCCGGTGACCATGACGCCGGCGTCGGCCTTGAGCGTGAGCGTGGCAAAATAGAGCATGGGCGTCGGCCCGAGACCGACGCGCCAGACCTCGATCCCGCAATCGGCGAGCCCGCGCACCACCGCCGCTTCCAGTTCCGGCGAGGTCAGGCGGCCGTCATAGCCGACGCAGGCCGTCTTGCCGTTGTTGCGGCGGACCACGGTGCCGAAGCTGCGCCCGAGCGCATAGGCGTCGTCCGCCGACAGGGTCTCGCCGACGACGCCGCGCACGTCGTATTCGCGCAGGACCGTCGGGTTGAAGCGGTGCGGTCCGCTCACTTGCGTGTTCTTCGGTCCTGGCCGGCCGCGCTCGGCCGACCGATGCCGTGGTAGATGAACCCGGCCGCGCTCATGTCGCCCGGTCCGTAGACGTTGCGCAGGTCCACGACAACCGGCTGCCGCAAGCATTCGCGCATGCGCTTCAGGTTGAGCGAGCGGAACTCGTTCCACTCGGTCAGGATGACCAGCGCGTCGGCGCCGGTCATGGCCTCGTAGGCGTCTTTGCAGTAGGTCAGCTCCGGCATCAGCTCGCGCGCCTCGTCCATGCCCTCGGGGTCGAAGACGCGAATGGTCGCGCCGTCATGCTGCAGCGCCGGCAGGATGACGAGGCTGGGCGCCTCCCGCATGTCGTCGGTATTGGGCTTGAAGGTGAGGCCGAGCACCGCCAGCGTCTTGCCGGCCACCGAGCCGCCGCAGGCGACGCGGATGCGCTGCGCCATCTTGCGCTTGCGCGCGTCGTTGACGGCGACCACGGTCTCGACGATGCGCATGGGCGCGCCGACCTGCTCGGCCGTGCGCGCCAGCGCCTGCGTGTCCTTCGGAAAGCACGAGCCGCCGAAGCCGGGGCCGGGGTGCAGGAACTTGCGGCCAATGCGGCCGTCGAGACCGATGCCGCGGGCGACATCGTGGACGTCGGCGTTCACCGCCTCGCATACGTCGGCGATCTCGTTGATGAACGTGATCTTGGTCGCGAGGAAGGCGTTGGCCGCGTACTTGATCAGCTCGGCGGTCTCCAGGCCGGTGAACAGGATCGGCGTCTCGATCAGATAGAGCGGCCGGTAGAGCTGGCGCATGAGCTCGCGCGCGCGTTCGCTCTCGGCGCCGATGACGATGCGGTCCGGGCGCATGAAGTCGTTGATGGCCGAGCCCTCGCGCAAGAATTCAGGATTGGAGACGACGTCGAACTCCGCCTTGGGGTTCGCCTCGTGGATGATGCGCGCGACCTCGCGCCCGGTGCCGACGGGCACCGTGGATTTCGTCACCACCACGGCATAGCCCGTGAGGGCGTGGGCGATCTCGCGCGCCGCCGCGTACACATAGGTGAGATCGGCATGACCGTCGCCGCGCCGGCTGGGCGTGCCCACGGCGATGAACACGGCATCGGCGCCGGCGACCGCCGCCGCCAGATCGCTCGCGAAGGTGAGGCGGCCAGCCCCGGCGTTGCGGGCGACCAGATCGTCGAGGCCGGGCTCGAAGATCGGGATCTCGCCGCCGCGCAGCCGCGCGATGCGCTCGGCATCCTTGTCGATGCAGGCGACGGTGACGCCGAACTCCGAGAAGCAGGCGCCGGACACGAGGCCGACGTAGCCGACGCCGATCATCGCGATCTTCACGACGCGAGCCCTCCACGGCCGTAGCGGGCGACGATGTCGCGCACGGCGCCGCCGAGCGCGGGATGGCGCAGGCCGAACGCGATGGTGGCTTCAATGAAGCCCGCCTTGTCGCCGCAGTCGAAACGCTGGCCTTCGAAGCGGTAGCCGTGGAACGGAGCGCCACCGATGAGGCGCGCCATGGCGTCGGTCAGCTGGATCTCGCCGCCCGCGCCGACCTCTTGGCGGTCGAGCATCTGGAACAGGCGCGGCTCCAGGATATAGCGGCCGACGACCGCCAGCCGCGACGGCGCCTCCGCCGGCTTCGGCTTCTCGACCAAGCCCTTCACCTCGGTCAGGCGCCCGTCTTCCCGCCCGGGATCGAGCACGCCGTAACGCGAGGTGTGCTCCCGCGCCACCTCCATGACCGCGACCAGATTCCCACCCACCTTGCGATGGGCTTCGGCCATCTGCTGCAGGCAAGGTGTGTCCGCCAGTACCAAGTCGTCGGGCAGCAACACGGCCACCGGCTCGTCGCCGATCATGTGACGGGCGCACCAGACTGCATGTCCCAGGCCCTTGGCCTCCTGCTGGCGCACGCAGATGATATCGCCAGGCGGCGGGACCATGGCATTCGCCGCTTCCAGCTCGGCCTGCTTGGAGCGCCGACGCAGGGTTTCATTCAGCTCAATGGCGAGATCGAAGTGGTCCTCCATCGCGGCCTTGTCGCGGCCGGTGACGAAGATGAACTGCTCGATCCCAGCCGCCTTGGCCTCCTCGACCGCGTATTGGATCAGTGGCTTGTCGACCACCGGCAGCATCTCCTTCGGGATCGCCTTGGTCGCCGGCAGGAAACGGGTGCCGAGGCCGGCCACCGGGAAGATCGCCTTGCGCAATGGTTTCATCCTGGCACTCCTGCGGGGGACGGCGAAGGCGTCATCGTGCGGGGAACGACCGGGGGCATCGGCGGCCCGTGAATCGGGCCTTTCTGCCACAGGGGCGCGCGGACTGGCAAATAGTCCGGATGTGGCTTCTTTCAGGCGCCGAGCAACAGGTCACGGGCCTGGTTGATCTTGGCGGCGAGGTAGTCGGAGCCGCCGTGGTCGGGGTGGAGCTTCATCATCAGGCGATGGTGGGCCTCGCGGATTTCAGCCTCGCCGACGCCGGGCCGCAGCCCCAGCACCTCGTAGGCCTCTTCCCGCGTCATGGCCGACGCCGCAGGACGTGCCGCGCCGCCGGATGACGCACCGCCGGTCTGCCGCCCGCGCCAGTCGCCGCCGTGGAAGCGGTCGAGATAAGCCTCGATCAGGGTCACGCTCTCGGCATCGTCGGGCAGGCAATCCTCCCGCACTTCCAGCAGCTGCTCGAAGGTCAATTCAGCGAGCCGCCGGTCGCGATGGCGGCCGGCCAGCACTCGGCCCTCGATCACCCCGCTGTCGTGGTTCAGTTCCATGGTCAGGTATTTCGTGCTGATGCGCGACGTCTTGCCGCGCGGCCGGCCACGCGCCGCCGCGCCGAAATCCGGCCATAGCGCGCTCCAGCGCAGCGCCAGCGGCAAGGCCGCGCCGATGGCAAGAAACACGATGCCCAGCGGCACGCGGAACAGCAGCAGCACCGCGCCCAGGGCGGCCGAGCCCAGCGCCGTCCGCTTGGCCACCACCGCCAGGGTGTGCGGATTGGCCGACGCATAGGCCCGCAGCATAGCGATGACGCCGAGCAGGATGAGGACACCGATCGCGAGATAGGCCATGAACATGGCGGTCGCCCCGGCCGGCTACGGCTTCGCCATCTGCTGCGTCAGCAGCAGCGTGGCGCCGCCGGCGCGCCGGCTGTAATCCTCGAGCGCCGGCCGGCCGCCGGCCGCATACACCGCTACCGCGCTCAAGAGCTCGCGCAGCTGCTGGGCGCTGTTGGCGTCGAAGCGACAGTAGGCGCCATGAGTCAGCAGGGCGATCTGCCGGAACGCCTCCGCCGCCTTGCGATCGCGCCCCTCGTGGAAGATGAAGACGGGAATGCCGAGCAGGCCGAGTTCGCCGGCCTTGTGGCAGAGCGCGTCGACGTTTTCTTCCATACAGTCGCCGACGAAGACCACGGCGTTGATCTTCTGGCGCTTGCCTTCGGCCAGGGCATGCTTCAGCACCTTGCCGATCTGAGTCATGCCGCCGAGACAAGTGACCGCCGCCATTTTCCGCAGCAGATCGTCGGCGCGATCGAACCAGGCGCTCGCCTCGAACTCGCCGAAGCCGCGGTAGAAGGCAAGCTGGACATCGAGACCGCCGAGCGCCGCCGTCTCCTTGAACATCTCCGCCTGGATATGGCAGGCGCGGTCCCAGGTCGGCTGCCGGCTGGCGGTGGCGTCGAGCGCGAACAACAGACGCCCGCGCTGGCCCGACGCCGGACGCGCCGCCGGCGTCGTCGCCAGCTGACGCAGGAAGGCATCGACCGCGCTGCCGGTCGCCGGCTTGTCGGGCAGTTTGCTTCGATCAGCCGTCATCGTCGCGGCTCCATCCGCGAATAATACAACTCCCGTGGCGAACCGCCATCCGGGAGCACATCTCCCGCGGGGCTCACGCCGGCCGCAGCCAAACGGCCGTGTCGTGGAACGTGCCGCCACCCTTGGGCGGGCCGGGCTCGGCGCTGACCAGCGCATTGACGCCGAGGCCCTCCTCGAAGGCGTCGTTCGGCCAGATGCTTTCGATCACGACCACGCCGCGCTGCAGGCCATCGAACGGCCGGGCATGCACGACGATCGAGGCCTGCCGGCTCCCGACGCGCACCCGCTCGCCTTGGGCGATGCCGAGGCGCGCACAATCATCAGGATGGATGAGGATCGTCGGCCGCACCTCGCGCTCCTGCGAGCCCGGCGTCTCCGTGAAGGTCGTGTTGAGGAACTGGCGCGCCGGCGCGGCGACCAGCCGGAACGGATAGGTCTCGTCGACTGTATCGTTGATCGGGGCGAAATCCGGGAGCGCCGGCAGACCGACGCCGGCCATGCCCGCGCCGTTCCAATCCGGCTTGAAGCGGAACTTGCCGTCGGGATGGCCGAAGCCGTTGAGGAAATGCATGGCCTCGAAGCCGAGCGAGCAATCGTGCCAATGGTTGCGATGCAGCGTCTCTGCGTCCGGCAGGCCCGACGCCTTGAGCGTGGCGTCCATCAGCTCCCACTCCGTCATGCGGAAGCCAGGATGGTCCACGCCCAGGCGCTTGGCCAGCTCGTACAGCACCCAGTGGTTCGAGCGCGCCTCGCCGTAGGGCTCGACGACCTTGCGCGTCACCTGCAGGAAGGTGTGGCCGCTGCCCTTGTAGAAATCGTCATGCTCGAGGAACGTCGTGGCAGGCAGCACGATATCGGCCATCTTGGCCGTATCCGTCATGAACTGCTCATGCACGCAGACGAAGAGATCGTCGCGCG
The DNA here is from genome assembly GCA_035518775.1 of Candidatus Acidiferrum sp. GTDB lineage: Bacteria > Pseudomonadota > Alphaproteobacteria > Dongiales > Dongiaceae > JBGPEQ01. The sequence continues at coordinate 8,742 of DATIXH010000445.1, read as the reverse complement.
CGAAGCCGGCTCGCACCCTCGTCAGGTCGGGGCAGACGTTCAGCGGATTGGTGTTCTGGATGAATAGCGCCGTCACCGGCGGGCCGCCGCCGAGATCGCGCTTGTCGCCGGTCAGCACCGCGCCGATGCGGCACTGGTCGAGGATCCGGGTCGAGGGATCGAGCGCGTCCAGTCCCTTGATCAGCCGGTCGTCGATCTTGTAGAGCCCGCCATTGCTGTAGAGCGCGCCGCCGCCGGGATACTGCCAGGCACCGGTCACCGTCGGCAGGCAGGACACGGCGTGCACGTTGACGGACCCGTTGCGCAGCCGCGAGAAGCCGTAGCCGACGCGGATGAAGCTCCGTTTTGTTTGCCCATAGAGGCGGGCGAATTCCACGATCTGCGCCGCCGGCACGCCGGTGATCTCCGCGGCCCATTCGGGCGTGCGCGTCTGCAGGTGCGCTTCCAGCTCCTCCGGCGCGTCGGCGTATTTCGCCATGTAGGCGCGATCGGCGTAGCCTTCCTCGAACAGCACATGCATGACACCACAGGCGAGCGCGCCGTCCGTGCCCGGGCGCACCGTCAGGTGCATGTCGGCGGCCTCCGCCGAACCCGTGCGATAGGGATCGATGACGACCATCTTGGCGCCGCGCTCCTTGCGCGCGCGGGCGATGTGCGTCATCACGTTGACCTGGGTCGAGACGGGATTGCCGCCCCAGACCACGATCAGGTCGGCCTCGGCCAGCTCACGCCCGTCGACGCCGCGGCGCGCGCCGACAGCCGCCAGCCAGCCGGCATCGGCCAAGCTGACGCAGATGGTTTCGAGCTGGCGCGAATAGCGCTTCACATGGCGCAGGCGGTGGATGCCGTCGCGCTGCACCAACCCCATGGTGCCCGCGTAGAAATAGGGCCAGACCGCCTCGGACCCATGCCGCTGCTCGGCGCGCGCCAGTCCCTCGGCGGTGGCATCGAGCGCGGCCTCCCAGGAGGTCGGCTCGAACGCCGAGATCCCCTCGCCCTTCGGCCCGACCCGCCGCAGCGGCTGGGCCAGACGCTGCGGATGATGCTGGCGCTCGGCATAGCGCGCGACCTTGGCGCAGACGACGCCGGCCGTGTAGGGGTTGTCGCGCGCTCCGCGAACCTTGCCGATGCGATGCGAGTCGAGGCGCTCGACTTCCAGCGCGCACGTGCTGGGACAGTCGTGCGGACAGGTGGAATAGGCGGTATCGAGAGGCATGCTCCCAGTATAGCAGAGCATTCACGGCCTTCGAGAGCGGCGGGTTACGCAGGTCGCCCCCGCCCTGGACGCACGGTTGAAGGCCATATTGAGTTCGCCATGGACCTGCCGCCGGCCTACAATCGCGCCTTAAATCCAGGGGATTTCCGTGCCTCGCACGAGCAATACCGCACCGGTCGGGGTCGTCGTCAGCGGCGCCGGCGTGATGGGCAGCTTCCACGCCGAATCCATCGCCAACCTGAAGCAGGCCAAGCTGATCGCCATCGTAGATGCGGCGGAGAAGCAAGAGGTCCAGGCCCCCGCGTCGCTGCGCGTCGCCGATGGGATCCAGCGCTCGCTGAAGAGCGGCAATCCGGTGGCGCTTCCCGCCTGAACCACGACGCGTGCGCCCATGACCGCCGTCATCTCCGACACCCCGCGCAATGCGCCGGCGAAGGGCATCGTTTACATGCTCGCCGCCTCGGCGACGCTCACGATCATGGATGCCGGCATCAAGTGGCTGACCAGGGACTACCCGGTGCCGCAAATCGGCTTCATGCGCTATGCCGTCGGCCTGCTCATCGCGATGGCGCTGGCGGCGCGCCTCGGCGGCATCGGCACGCTGCGCACGAGGCGCCTGGGCGGGCACGCCCTGCGCTCGCTCTTCAACCTGGCGACCATGCTGACGTTCTACTATGCGCTGGACGCCCTGCCGCTCACCGATTCGATCGCCATCGGCTACGCGGCGCCGCTGTTCATGACGGCGCTCTCGGTGCCGTTGCTCAGGGAGCACGTCGGTTGGCGGCGCTGGTCGGCCGTCGGGGTGGGCTTCTTGGGCGTGCTGATCGCCGCTCAGCCGTCCGCCACAGGCATCAGCGCCGGGGCCCTCTGGGCGCTCGCCGCCGCGCTGTTCTATGCGCTGACACTCGTCACCTCGCGTCAGCTGAGCACGACCGAGAGCAGCCACACGATGCTGTTCTACTACTCGGTGTTCGTGGTGGCGGCGCTCGGCGCCGTGATGCCCTGGGTCTGGGTGACCCCGCGCTGGCAGGACCTCTGGCTGATCCTGTTCACCGGCATCGCCGGCAGCTTCGGGCAGTTCTTCCTCAACCAGGCCTTCCGCTACGGCGAGGTTTCGCTGCTGGCGCCGATCGACTATTCCGGCCTGGTATGGGCAGGCCTGCTCGGCTTCATCGTCTGGGCCGACGTGCCGACGCCGGCGGTGCTGACGGGTTCCGTCATCATCATCTCCGCCGGCGTCTACATCGTCCGCCGCGAGGCCATGCGTCGGCATGCCGAAAAGCCGGCCGCACCCGAGCCGCGTCAACCCTGAAGGCCCACCGGATCAGAGGATGAATTGCAGCGCCCGCAGCACGTCGAAATAGTCCTTCGTTTCCAGCCGCACAGTTTGACCGCCGACATGCCGCGCACCCGGATACCACGACGCCTTATAGGCCTGCGTCGGACCGACGAAGGTGACGTCGAGCGTGAACGATTCCGGCAGGCGCAGCTTCGCCGCCTTCAGGTCGCCCACGAGCGCCGCCGCGACGCCCTCGCGGATCAGGCGCTGCGCCAGTTGCGGCGCGATGCTCACCGTCGACGGGCCGATGCCCTGGCTGACCGCCACCGTCCTGATGTTCGGATTGATGGCGGCGACGTCGTCGCACAAGCCCTGGTCGCCGGACACGAAGGCGGGCGGCACGCCGAACAGGGCGGCCGCATAGCTGTGCAGCAGGAACTCGGAGACCGGCGTCCCGTTCAGCTTGATGGCGGCGACGCTTGTCGTTAGCGTGTGCGCCAGCGGATTCGTCTCGGCGCCGGCCTTCGAGTGGTAACCGATGAACAAGACCGCATCGAAGCTGGCGTCCAGTTCCTGCACCATGGAGAGCGGATGACCGCTCCACCCGCGGACGATCCGCGCGCATTCCGGCAGTCGCGCGGCCAGGATGTTGCGGCCGCTGCCATGCGCATCCTTGATGAGGATCTCGCGCGCCCCGGCGGCCATCGCGCCCTCGCAGGCGGCGACGGCCTCGCGCGTCATCTCCTCGCGGAACTCCGGATAGTCGGCGTGCGTCTTGCGGGCCTCGTCCCAATGGGTGATGCCGGCCGCGCCCTCGATATCCACGCTGATGTAGACTTTCATACCTATCGTCCCGTTGCCGGCGGGCCGCCGAACCGCCGGCGAACCGCGCTGCGTCTCATACAAGATCGCGCGGCCGCGGGAAACCTCGACCCGCTCGGGCGCGCAGCGCGATGATCGAGCGTGTCGAATGCGTCGTCGCTGGCGCCGGCGTGGTCGGTTTGGCGATCGCCCGCGCGCTGGCGCGGGCCGGGCGCGAGGTCGTCGTCATCGAGCGCAACGACGTCATCGGCAACGAGACTAGCTCGCGCAACAGCGAGGTCATCCATGCCGGCATCTACTACCCGGCCGGCAGCTGGAAGGCGCGGTTGTGCGTCGCCGGGCGCGAGCGGCTCTACGACTACTGCCAGTCGCGCGGCATCAGCCACCGCCGCATCGGCAAGCTGATCGTCGCCGCCGCGGCCTCGCAGGTCGGCGACCTCGCGGCCCTGCAGCGCAAGGCCGCCGCCAACGGCGTGACCGACCTGCAGTGGCTGGAGGCGCCCCAGGCGCGTCGCCTCGAGCCGGCGGTGCGCTGCGTCGCCGCCCTGCTGTCGCCTTCCACCGGCATCATCGACAGCCACGGCCTGATGCTGAGCCTGCAAGGCGAAGCGGAGGACGCCGGCGCGGCCATCGCCTTCAACAGCCCGGTCGCCGGCGGCTGGATCGAGAGCGACGGGTTCACCCTCGACGTCGCGGGGCCAACGCCGGCGCGGCTCGGCTGCCGCTGGCTGGTGAACGCGGCCGGCCTCGGCGCCAATACCCTGGCGCAGCGGCTCGTCGGCTTCGAATGGTCGTTCGTGCCGCCGCTCCATCTCGCCAAGGGCAACTACTTCATGCTCGCGGGCAAGTCGCCGTTCAACCGCCTGATCTATCCGCTGCCGGACGCCGCCAGCCTCGGCGTGCACGTCACCCTCGATCTGGCGGGGCGGGCGCGCTTCGGCCCGGACGTGCAGTGGATCGACGCCATCGACTACGACGTGGACGTGCGCCGCGCGCAGGCCTTCTACGCCGCCATCCGCCGCTACTACCCGGACCTGCGCGACGGCGCGCTGGAGCCCGGCTACACGGGCATCCGGCCCAAGCTGCAGCCGCCCGGTGGACCGCCCGAGGATTTCGTCATCCAGGGGCCGGAAACGCACGGCGTTCCTGGCCTCGTTAACCTGTTCGGCATCGAATCGCCGGGCCTCACTTCCAGCCTGGCCATTGCCGACGAGGTCGCCCGCCGCCTGGCGTGACTCGTCCGGCGAACCGAAACCGCGCCGTAATCCGGCGCCGCTAATGTGTACCAAGGGGACAGCGACGTCGCCGGTCTTCACAGTTCGTTAACCAAGATCGCTTCGCCGTCGCTTCACGAGGAGAATGCCCATGGAACGCAGGATCGTCCCGGACGTCATTGGCCAGAAGCAGCTGCTGCTGGAGCTGCCGAGCACGGCGACCGTCCGCGAAGCGGCGCGACGGATGCACGATCGCGAGGTCGGCGCCGTCCTGATCACGAACGGCGGCAAGCTGGAAGGCATCTTTACCGAGCGCGATCTTCTGATGCGCGTCGTGGCGCCCGGCCGCGATCCCGAGGTCACGCAGCTCAAGGACGTCATGACGAAGAACCCGGATACGGTCGAAGCCGACTCGATCGCCACCGTCGCGCTCAGCCGCATGACCGAGCGCCGCTACCGCCATCTGCCCGTCATGAAGGACGGCCAACTCTTCGGCATCGTTTCCCGCCGCGACTTCACCGGCGAGGATATCTCGGCCGTGGAAGACGAACTGGGCCACGAGCAGACCTTCTGAGCGATTGCTCTCTCGCACCCGCACCACTGCCGCCTCGCACCTGAGCCTCGACACTGCTATGCTGCGTCCCCGGTCCGCCCCTTCGGCGGTCCGCAGGGGGTGCGATGCGCAAAGTCGTCCCTGACGTCGTCAGCAATCAGCAGCTGCTCGAACTGCCGCCCGCCGCAACGGTGCGGAACGCCGCCCTGGCCATGCGCGAGCGCCATGTGGGCGCCGTACTGGTGACGACGGACGGCCGCCTCGCCGGCATCTTCACCGAACGCGACATGGTGAACCGCGTCGTCGCCGATGGCCGCGATCCTGACCACACCACGCTCGCCGAGGTAATGACCGCCGACCCCGATACGATCACTCCGAGCACCACGGCGATCGAGGCGCTGCGCCGCATGGACGATGGCGGCTACCGGCACCTGCCGATCGTCGAACGCGGGCGCCTCGTCGGCATCGTCTCGCGCCGCGATTTCCACGGCGACGAGAAGGCCCGCCTCGACGACGAGAGCGAGCTCTGGAAGAAGATCGGCTGATCGGCGAGCGCGCCGCCAGCTCCCTGGCGGCAGCCGTCGGCGACTACCGCGAACGGCCGGCGGACGGCCCGCTTGCGGAGCATTTGGCATGCTTGTGGACGCAGGCCTTGCCGGACTCGCCGCTCCTGCCGCTGCAGGTCTTCCCCGACGGCTGCATCGACATCATCTGGACCGGCGGCGACCTTCGCGTCGCGGGGCCTGACACCGGGCCGGTCGTGGAACCCATCGCGCCCGGCACGGTGCTCGTGGGATTGCGGTTCCGGCCGGGCGCCGCGCCGCCATGGCTCGGCGTGCCGGCGTCGGAGATCGTGAACGGCCGCCTCCCCCTGCAGCACTTCTGGGGCGCCGACGCGCGGCGCCTGGCGGACCGGCTTTGCGATGCGCGCAGTCCCGGCGATGCTGCTGCCCTGATGCTGTCGGCGCTGCGTGGACGACAACAGCGCGCAAGCCTGATCGATCATGCGGCGCCCGCGATCCTCGCCGCGCTGCGCCGCGCCGACGAAGCGCCGCTGCGCCTGCCGACATTGGCCGAGAGCCTCGACCTCAGCGAACGCACGTTGCGGCGGCGCTGCGAGAGCGCGTTCGGCTATGGCCCGAAGACGCTCGAGCGGATCCTGCGCTTCCAGCGCTTCCTGCGGCTGCTGCGCCGCTCGCCCGATCCACGCCTGGCGGAACTGGCGGCAACGAGCGGTTATGCCGACCAGGCCCACCTCACTCGCGAGGTTCGCAGCCTCGGCGGATTGACGCCGCGGCGCCTGCAGTCCGAGCTCGCGGCCTGAGGGCCTACGGCCGCTTCTCTCCCGCCGCCGGGCCCGGATCGCCGGGCACGCCGAACGCCGGGGCTGATCCCGGATCGAGCGCGCGCGTGACGTAGTCGTTCATCTGCGGCTGGAAGCGGTCCCACAACCGGTGCAGCGTCGACACGGGGTTGCCCTCGTCCCAGTCGACACGCAGGTCGACGAGCGGCCAGGGCTGCTCATGCACCACCAGCAGGCCGGCCGATCGCACCGGCCCCATCTCGCCGCCGGACACTTGCCCGGCCTGCAGCGCCAGCAGGAGACGCTCCGCCAGATGCATGTCCGGATGGGTGGCGAAGGAGCGGATCATGGCGTGAGGCACGTCGCGGTTGCTCAGCAGATTGCCGGCCGCGACGCAGTCGGCGGCGGACGCGACCGCGTGGGTGCCGAGCGTCTTCTCGCCGGTATGGGTCGCCGTCTCGCCGTCGCGATCGATGATGCTGACCTGGCGATACTCGGGATGGTGCGCCTCCTCCAGCAGGCGCTCGAGGGCCGATGAGGCGCTGAGGCCGGACGCCATCAGGTCGAGCCCCCGCTGCCCGAGGCGAGGATCGGTGATGTTCTGCGTGGTCACGGCGCCGACGCCGGCGCGCGCCCAGGGGCAGCGGCTGGCGACGGCGATGCTGGAGGTGGTGATGGCCACACCGAACATGCCGGTGCGGGCGCACCGTCCGGCGATCGAGAAGGTCATTCCGCCCTCGTCTCCCGCATTCTCTTCGACCCGCCGCTCTATAGCAGGTCAGGTGGCTTTCGTCTGCTTTCGGCGTTTGCGAGGCTTCGCACCCTTGAGCCGGATATCCGCCCATTCCGGGCCGTTCGGCCGGAGGTGCGCCTCCCGGTCGGGAATGACGGCCTCCACGTCGATCTCCATCACCCATTCCGGCCGCGCCAACCCCTCGACAATCAGACCGGTCGAGCAGGGATAGATGCCCTTCAGCCACTTGCCGATCTCCTGGTACACCGGCTCGCGATAGGCGCGGTCGGTGATGTAGACCGTGATCTTGCAGATATGCGCGAGCTTGCTGCCGGCTTCCTCCAGCAGCTGCTTGACGTTGCGCATGGCCTGCTGCGCCTGCTTCGCGGCATCGCCGATGCCGACCATGTTGCCCTGCAGGTCCTGCCCCACCTGTCCCCGCAGGAAGATGTGGTTGCCCGCCCGCACGGCCATGCAGAGGTCGTTGTCGAGCTTCTGTTCGGGATAGGTCTTCTTCGTGTTGAACTTGCGCAGCCTGACGTGAGCCATTCGGCCTGTTCTCTCTGTCTTGCGATTCACTGTGCCGCGGTCTTCTGCCCCTGCGCGCCGAAGAAGGAATCGTCGGCGTAGTGCTGCGGCAGTTCCTTGGTGCCGGTGGTGAAGCGGGCGATGCGCGTCGGCTTTCCCCGCACGATGCGGCCGGAATAGGGCGACGGCACGATCGGCGGCATCAGCCAGAACGCGTCGGCCGCTGTATAGTCGCAGATCAGGATGCGGCGCGGCCGCTCCGTGCGGTTGGCGCCGCCGCCATGCACCATCCAGGTGCTCTGCAGGCAGACGTCGCCGGCCTTGCCGATGATGGGTACGGCACGGCGGTCGAAGTCGGCATGGTGCTCGGCCGCGATCTCCCCGACGAACTTGTCGCCGCGGTAGTGGCTGTAGCGCTCGCGATGCGATCCCGGCACGACCGTGAGGCAGCCGTTCTCCAGCGTGGTGTCGTCGAGCATGAGCAGCGCCACCACGATGTCGTCGTTCGTGTGCGGGTCGAACGGATGATCCTGGTGGTAGCCGACGTAAGTCCCCATGCCCGGCAATTTCATCTTGAGCTTGCAGTGATGGAACTTCACGTCCGGCCCGATCAGCTGCGTCACCAGGTCCGGAATCTCGCCGTCCCACAGCACATCGCGATAGGCCTGGGAGATATCGGCGGGATTGGCCACTCGCCGCAGGCGCGGGTTGGCAGAGCTGTGGCCGGCCTCGAGGTCGAAGCGCGCCTTGCCGTTGACGGTCTCGCCGTAGTTCTTGGCGTGGCTGCGGCTTTCCTCGATCCAGCCGTCGATCTCGCCGGTCAGCCGCCTGATCGTCGCGGGCGGCACGGCGCCGCGCACGACGATATAACCCTGCTCCCGGAACTGCGCGATTTGCTCGGAGCTCAATGTGATCATGGCTTGCTCCTGGTCCGTCATGCCGCCGCCTCGCCTTGCAGCCGCGGCACGCCATAGGCACGGCTGGCGTAGATCAGCGGCCGCCCCGGCTCCGCCAGCTCGACATCGACGACGTCGGCGATGAAGACCGTATGCGTGCCCCAGTCGATCTCCTTCATGACGGTGCAGTCGAAGGCC
>DATIXH010000444.1:0-55057 GCA_035518775.1 Candidatus Acidiferrum sp. | reverse complement strand
GCCGAGGGCGATACCGCCGACCTTGTCCTTCAACTCGGCGACGATGCGCGCCGCCAGCTTCGGCCCGACGCCGCTGGCGCGCGTGAGGCTCGCCTTGTCCTGCACCAGGATGGCCTGGGTGAGATCGCCGCTCGAGAGCACGCTCAGGATCGCCAGCGCCAGCTTGGCGCCGACGCCCTGCACCGTCGTCAGCAGGCGGAACCACTCGCGCTCGGCCGCATCGATGAAGCCGTAGAGATGGATGTGGTCCTCGCGCACATGGGTCTCGATGAACAGGCTGATCGCGCCGCCCGCGGCGGGCAATCTGTTGAGGCTGCGCGTCGAACAGAACACCTGATAGCCGACGCCGCCGACATCGACGATCGCAGTGTCACTGCCCTTGGAGTCGATGACGCCCGTGAGCTTGGCGATCATGGCGCACCGCCCGCGGCGATCTTCCAGACGCGCTTGGTCGCCGCATGATGGGCATGGCAGATGGCGACCGCCAGCGCGTCGGCGGCGTCCGCTGACTGCAGCAGGCAGCCCGGCAGCAGGCGGCGCACCATCATCTGGATCTGCGCCTTCTCGGCGTGCCCGGCGCCGACGACCGATTTCTTGACCAAATTCGCCGGATACTCGGCGACCGCGACCCCGGCGAGCGCGGGCACCAGCAGCGCCACGCCGCGGGCAAGACCGAGCTTCAGCGTGGAGGACGCGTTCTGGTTGACGAAGGTCTCTTCGACGGCAGCTTCCTGCGGCTTGTAATCGTCGACCACCTTGGCGAGCGCGTCGTGCAGCTGCACGAGCCGCTCGGCCATCGGGCAGTCCGTGGCCGGATGGATGGCGCCGTCGGCGACATAGCGCAGCCGCGATCCCTCGACATCGATGACGCCCCAACCGGTGTGGCGCAAACCGGGGTCGAGACCGAGGAGTCGCATCACCCTCCCCCATCCCGACTCAGCGAAAGCGCGGCCAGCGGCCGCGCGGAAGTCCCATGGATGCCAAAATCCAGATCGGTCCCGTTCACTCGATATCTCTGCGTCTCTGTGTCTCTGCGGTTCAATTCAACCGATCCAGTGAACTCACGCGGTCAACCGGGCCATGACGTCGTCGGCAACCTCGAAGTTGGCGGCGACGGTCTGGACGTCGTCATTGTCCTCGAGCGCGTCCAGCAGCTTCAGCAGCGACTCCGCCGCGTCGGCGCCGACGGGCACGGTGCTGCGCGGCCGCCAGTTGAGGCGCGCCTCCTGCGGCGCGCCGAACTTGGCTTCGAGCGCGTCGCGCACGGCCGAGAACTGTTCGGTCGCGCATACGATCTCGTGCGCATCGGCGTCGCTCGACACGTCGTCGGCGCCGGCCTCGAGCGCGGCCTCGAACATGGCATCGGCGCTGGCGGCCTTGGCCGGAAAGCGGATCACGCCCTTGCGGTCGAACATGAAGGAGACGCTGTTGGTCTCGCCGAGATTGCCCCCGGCCTTCGAGAAGACCATCCGGATCTCCGAGGCCGTGCGGTTGCGGTTGTCGGTCAGCGCCTCCACGATGATGGCGACGCCGCCGGGCCCATAGCCCTCGTAGCGCACCTCGTCGTAGTTCGCATCGGCCCCGCCACCGGCGCCGCGCTTGATGGCGCGCTCCATGGTATCCTTCGACATGTTGGCGGCGCGGGCGGCGGTCATGGCGGCGCGCAGGCGCGGATTCGCGTTCGGGTCCGGCTGGCCCTGCTTCGCCGCGGTCGTGAGCTCGCGAATGATCTTGGTGAACAGGCGGCCGCGACGGGCGTCCTGGGCGCCCTTGCGGACCATGATGTTCTTGAACTGTGAATGTCCGGCCATCTCCGAATCGGTCCTAATCCCTGCGAATCAAGGCGCTCGCTTCTATCATATCTGATGGGGGCGCGGACAATGCGTCCGCTGTTAGCTAGTGCCGCAATATGGCAAGATTGCGGCGGCGACCGCGTCGGTCAGGCCTTCGGGACGACCGATTCCAGCCGCCCCGCGACCCGCACCGGCGACACGCGGCGGGCCAGCCCGGTCTTGTCGTCGGTCTCCACGAACACGGCGCAGAGCGTCCCCGGCCCCATCGCCGCCTGCAGCCGCTCCGTCGGCAGCTTGCGCGTGAAGCGCTGGATCGGGAGCGCCTTGTCCATGCCGATCACGGAGTCGTAGTCGCCGCACATGCCGGCGTCGGTCTGGTAGGCGGTCCCTTTCGGCAGCACCTGGTGGTCCGCGGTCGGGACATGGCTGTGGGAGCCTACGACCAGCGACACCCGGCCGTCGCAGATGTGGCCCATGGCCATCTTCTCGCTGGTGGCCTCGGCATGGACGTCGACGACGATGGCGTCGGCGGTGCCGCCGAGACGTTGGGGCGCGAGTTCGCGCTCGACCGCCGCGAAGGGATCGTCGAGCGCGTCCATGAACAGCCGGCCCATCACGTTGACCACGAACACCTTGCGGCCGCTCGCGGCAGCGAACAGTCCGGCGCCACGGCCCGGGGTGGCGGCCGGAAAGTTGATTGGCCGCAACAGCCGCGGATGGCGGTCGATGAAGCTCACGGTCTCGCGCTGGTCCCAGACATGGTTGCCGGTGCTGACGACGTCGACGCCGGCGGCATAGAACTCGTTGCAGATCTTCTCGGTGATGCCGAAGCCGGCGGCGGCGTTCTCGCCGTTGACGATGACGAAATCGAGCCCGAGCTCGCGCCGCAGGCGCGGCACGTGCTCCAGCACGACGTCCCGCCCGGACCGTCCGACGATATCGCCGCAGAAGAGCAGGCGCATGGGACTACCCGATTCGGATGGCTTCGCGCTCGGTCACGATCCAGTCGAGCGGCTGGTCCGCGTCGTCGCGCGGCACGTCCGGCACCTCCAAGGCGGCGAAGGTGACGCCGACCGCGACGGCTCCACCGGCGGCGCGCAGCTTGGCGATCGTGCGGTCGTAGAAGCCGCCGCCATAGCCCAGGCGATAACCGGCGCGGTCGAAGGCCAGCAGCGGCACGAGCAGGAGCCTGGGAACGATTTCCGGTGCTGACGGCGGCGGCGTCATGACGCGGAAGCGGCCGCGCACCAGCTCTGTCCCCGGATCCCAGTGCCGAAACAGCAGTGCTTGGCCTCGGCCGACGACGACCGGCAGACCGATGGCGTGACCCCGGCGATGCAGTTCGGTGAACAACGGCCGCGGATCGAACTCCGCTTCGAGCGGCCAGTAGGCCGAGATCGGAATCCCCGCGGGTACGCTGACGGCAGCGAGGAAATTGTCGCGCACGGCTGCACCGGCATCGGGGTAGTCCTGGATGGCGGCCCGGCGGCGCTCGGCGGCCACACAGCGGAGGTTCGCCTTGGCGGCGCCGATATCAGCCGGTGGGGTCGGCAGCGTCTGGGTCAGCAATGGCAGCCTTAATGGAAAGCAAACGCGGCCGCCAGGGACCGCGTGGTTAAGAGAGCCGGACGGGGCCGCCGCAGCCGATGGCACGCATACATCCAACCGTGGCCTGCTTACGCAGGTGGGCGCCGTGATACCGAGGCCAAGGCCCCGGCAGGGACAGCTCCCTAGAGGTAGATATTGGCCGCGGGGATCGAGTCGGCCTGTCGCACCGTGCAGCACCCGCCCGTGACAGATACTTAGGCTGCTTCGAGCCGCGCCGCAATGTCCTGGACGTGCTTGGCCAGCCGTTCGAGCGACGCCGCCACCGCCGCCTCGTCGATGGCCGGCGCCTTGCTCTGGTCGCGCTGCAGGCGCTCGATCTCGGCGTTGGCGTCGGCCAGCTCGTCGGCCAGCAGCAGGCCGACCATCAGGAGCAGACGGGCCTCGCCCGGCTGCCCGACCGTCTTGGTCAACTCCTGGACGCGCCGGCCGATATCGGCGGCGAGGTCGCGCAGATGCTGCTCCTGGCCGTCGTTGCAGGTCAGGTCATAGGTGCGCTCGTTGATGGTGACGACGACGTTGGACATTGGCCCCTCACGCTTCCAGGATCGAGCGCAGGCGGCCGATGGCGGCGTCCAGGCGCGACGACACGGTGCGGGCCTCACTCTGCAGATTGACGTGGTTCTGCCGCAGGCCCTTCAGCTCATCGTTGAGGCGTTCGCGCTCGGCCCGATCCCGGCCCAGCCGCTTCTCAACTGCCGCCTCCAGGCGATCGATTGCTGCATCGAGTTGTTCCAAGGCGTTCATGACCCGGGACATTGCCGTTGTTTCAGGTCGTTAGAACCGATTCTGACGACGTTTCTTCAGTATTCGAGCATGGCAGCAGGCGACAGTCCCGTCAACAAGGCACGATGCGGAAGAGGAAGTCATCCGCAACATTTCCGTGGTCGATTTGTGCAGGCGCAATGCGCGGTTGACGGGGCTCGACTCGGTCGGCAATTTGCGCCGCAACAAAGCGGCCGAGGGCAACGGCCGGTCACGTCGTCGGAAACGACCGGAAGCGAGCATGGAAGCAGTCAGCCCACGTCCCTCCTCCGCCCCCGCCGCCAGCCATCGCGACATGGCCAACGCCATCCGCGCGCTCGCCATGGATGCCGTAGAGAAGGCCAACTCGGGCCATCCCGGCATGCCCATGGGCATGGCCGACGTTGCCACCGTGCTGTTCGCGCGTTTCCTCAAGTTCGACCCGCTGCATCCGCACTGGCCGGACCGCGACCGCTTCGTGCTCTCGAACGGCCACGGCTCGATGCTGCTCTATGCGCTGCTCTATCTCACCGGCTATGAGGATATGACGCTGGACGAGATCAAGCGCTTCCGCCAGCTCGGCAGCCGCACCGCCGGGCATCCCGAATACGGTCATGCCAGCGGCATCGAGACGACGACCGGGCCGCTCGGCCAGGGCCTCGGCAATTCGGTGGGCATGGCCATCGCCGAGCGCATCATGGCGGCGCGCTTCGGCAGCGACCTCGTCGATCACCGCACCTACGTCTTCGCCGGCGACGGCTGCCTCATGGAGGGCCTCAGCCACGAGGCGATCTCGATCGCAGGGCACCTGAAGCTGAACAAGCTCACCGTGCTGTTCGACGACAACCACATCTCGATCGACGGGCCTACGTCGCTGGCGGTCTCTGACGACCAGGTGGCGCGCTTCCGCGCTGCCGGCTGGGCGGCCGAGGCGATCGACGGCCACGATCCCGAGGCGGTGGCGGCGGCGCTCAGCCGCGCGCAGTCGTCCGACCGGCCGTCGCTCATCGCCTGCCGCACGACCATCGGCTACGGTGCGCCCAAGAAGGCCGGCACGGCATCCGCCCATGGATCGCCGCTCGGCGCCGAGGAGATCGCGGGGGCGCGCGCGAAGCTCGGCTGGTCGTACCCGCCGTTCGTCGTGCCCGATGAAATCCTTGCCGCCTGGCGCGCGATCGGCCAGCGTGGCCGACCCAGTTTCGAGGCATGGCAGAAGCGGCATGCCGCCCATGCCGAGCGGGCCGAGTTCGATCGCCGTATCGGCGGCGAGCTGGTGAGCGCGTCCGACCTCGCCATCAATGCCGTGAAGAAGGCAGCGGCGGGGGAAGCTGCGAAACTGGCCACACGCCAATCCTCGCTGAAAGTGATCGAGGCGCTGGCGCCGGTGCTGCCCGAGCTGGTGGGCGGCTCGGCCGACCTGACCGGCTCCAACAACACCAAGGCCAAGGACATGAAGCCGGTGACCGCGCAGAACTATGGCGGCACCTACATCTACTACGGCGTCCGCGAGCATGGCATGGCCGCGGCGATGAACGGGCTGGCGCTGCACGGCGGCATCGTTCCCTACGGCGGCACATTCCTCTGTTTCACCGACTATTGCCGGCCGGCGATCCGCCTCGGCGCGCTGATGGGCCAGCGCGTGATCTACGTGATGACGCATGACTCCATCGGCCAGGGCGAGGACGGGCCGACGCATCAGCCGATCGAGCATCTCGCGGCGCTCCGCGCGATGCCGAACCTGCTGGTGTTCCGACCGGCCGATACGGTGGAGACCGCGGAGTGTTGGCAGCTCGCACTGGCCAACCGCACGGGGCCGTCGATCCTGGTGCTGACGCGGCAGGCCGTGCCGACCATCCGGACGCAGCACACCGATGCGAACCTGTGCGCGCGCGGCGGCTATGTGCTGGCGCCGGCCGAGGGCAAGCAGCGGGTGACGCTGATCGCCACGGGCTCCGAGCTGCAGATCGCAGTCGAGGCGCGGGCGAAGCTGCAGGCCGAGGGCATCGGCGCGGCGGTAGTGTCCCTGCCCTGCTGGGAACTGTTCGAGCGGCAGCCGGTCGCCTATCGCGAGAGCGTGCTGCCCGCCGGCGGCGTGCGGGTCGCCATCGAGGCGGCCGGGGGGTTCGGCTGGGAGCGCTACATCGGCAACGAGGGCGGGTTCATCGGCATGACCGGATTCGGGGCCTCGGCGCCGGGGCCGGATCTCTACAAGCATTTCGGCATCACCGCCGATGCCGCGGTCGCCGCGGCCAAGGAACGGTTGTAGCGGGAGAGAGCGAGCCATGGCTGTGAAGGTTGCCATCAACGGGTTCGGGCGCATCGGGCGCCTGGTCTTGCGCGCCATCATCGAGAGCGACCGCCGGGATATCGAGGTGGTCGCGCTCAACGATCTCGGGCCGGTCGAGACCAACGCGCACCTGTTGCGCTACGACACCGTGCACGGGCCGCTGGGCCGCGAGGTCAAGACGAAGGAGGACGGCATCGACGCCGGCCGCGGCTGGATGAAGGTGACGGCCGAGCGCGACCCGACCAAGCTGCCGTGGAAGGAGCTGGGCGTCGACGTCGCGCTCGAATGCACGGGCATCTTCACCAAGCGCGAGGACGCCGCCAAGCACCTGAGCGCGGGGGCGAAGCGCGTGCTGGTCTCGGCGCCGGCGACGGGGGCGGACCTCACGGTCGTCTACGGCGTGAACCACCATAAGCTGGAGAAGGGGCATACGGTCCTCTCCAACGCCTCCTGCACGACCAACTGCCTGGCGCCTGTCGCGGCGGTGCTGCACAAGGCGATCGGCATCGAGCAGGGCTACATGACCACCATCCACAGCTACACCGGCGACCAGCCGGTGCTGGACACCCTGCACAAGGACCTCTACCGCGCCCGCGCCGCCGCCCTCTCGATGATCCCGACCACCACGGGCGCCGCCAAGGCGGTAGGCGAGGTGCTGCCGGAGCTGAAGGGCAAGCTCGACGGCACCTCCATTCGGGTGCCGACGCCGAACGTCTCCATGATCGACTTCAAGTTCGTGCCGAAGCGGCCGACCACGGCCGAGGAGGTCAACAAGGCCATCATCGAGGCGGCGACCGGCAGCAACAGCCCGCTCAAGGGCATCCTCGCCACCAACGATCAGCCGCTGGTGTCCTCGGACTTCAACCACAACCCCGCCAGCTCGACCTTCGACCTGAAGCAGACCAAGGTGATCGAGGGCAAGCTGGTGCGGGTGCTGAGCTGGTACGACAACGAGTGGGGCTTCTCCAACCGGATGGTCGATACGGCCGTCGCGATCGGCAAACTGGGCTGAGCTACGCGATTCTGCAAAACGACCCTATGGATCAAAAAATCGCCCTTTGAGTTCAATGAGTTGACTGATACCACTTTCGGTTCATTTGGGGCGGGTTCGGGCCTTTGCCGACGAGGATTCTCGGCTTTTCGACCGTTTCGGCACGCGATTCAGCGTGAAGGCGTCGGGGCGGAGGCCCCGCTCCAGGTGGCGCCAGGAGACCGGGGCGGCGATCGGGAAGCCGGGCAGCGCCAGCGGCGAATAGGCGCCGATGGCGGTCAGGCCGCGGCTGTTGCAGAGCCAGTTGACGTAGAGGCGGCCGCGGCGGTCGGCGATTGAAGCCGTGTAGCGGTCGGGCGCGGTGGCGACGAGCTTGCCGGCGATGGCCTCGCTGAAGCGGTGTGCTTCTTCCCAAGTGAGGTCGGGCTCGATCGGCACCATGACGTGGACGCCGGTGCCGGTGAGCTTCGGCCAGCTGTCGAGGGTCTCCGCCTGCAGGACGTCGCGCATGGCGAGGGCGGTCTTCGCGACGGCGGCCCAATCATTGGCTTCGTCCGGTTCCAGAGCGAAGGCGAGCAGGTCGGGGCGATCGAGGTCGTCGACGGTCGAGCCCCAGGGGTGCAGCTCCACGACGCCGATCTCGAGCAGGCCGAGCAGGCCTTCCAGGCTGTCGACCCAGAGGCGCACCCCCTCCCCGCCGGCGCGCGTCTCGATGCGGAGCTGGTGCACGGCGTCCGGCACGGGCGGCAGGGGGCCCTGGTGGAAGAACGTCCTGCCGGCGGCGTGGCGCACGAGCTTGAGGGGGCGGCGGGCGAGATGGGGGAGCGCCTCTTTCACGACCGTCTTCCAGTAGGTTGCCAGCTGCTCTCTTGACGGCACGACGGCGTCGGGGAGGAGGCGCTGGATGTTTTCGGGGGAGACGGCGGAGGGCGGTGCGGGCTCGCCGGCCCTCGCCCTGGCCCTCTCCCGCTTCGCGGGAGAGGGGACGCGGTTGGTGCGATTGCTCGCTGCCGCTGGGATCGGCGTTGTGCGTCCTTCGACAAGCTCAGGATGAGGGTCGTTCTTCGTGCCACCACGATTGCCCCTCATCCTGAGCTTGTCGAAGGACGCAGGGTGCTCTTGCAGCTGTTCCGTGCTCGGCAGCTCCTGCTTCAAGGAGGAAATTCCTGTCCAGGGGTCGTCGTCCAGGAAGGCGAGGCGCTTGGGGAGGTTCTCGACGGTGAAGTGGCTGGCGCGGATCGCGGGGCCCAGCTCCTCCCAGGCGAGCGGGGTCGAGACGGCGGCGCCGGGGCGGGCGCGAGTCGAATAGGCGCCGACGGCGGTCGCGCCCATGCCGTTGCGCAAGTAGTCGATGTAGATGCGGCCACCACGCTCGCGCTTGGCCATGTTGGCGGTGTAGCGGGCCGGGCTGTCGGCGGCCATGCGCTCGGCGAGCGACTGGGTGAAGGCCTTCACGGTGTCCCAGTCGGCCTTGGGGGTGAGCGGAAAGACGACGTGCAGGCCCTTGCCGCCGGTGGTCTTCACGAAGCTCCGCAGGCCCAGGTTCGCCAGCCGGGTGCGCACCTCCAGCGCGCCGGCAATCACCTGGTCCCAGGGCACGTCGTCGCCGGGATCGAGGTCGATGGTGGCGCGGTCGGGCAGCTCGGGGTCAGCGGCCTGCGCGCCCCAGGGGTGGATCTCCAGCACGCTGGCCTGGACCAGCTCGAGCAGGCCGGTGAGGTCATCGATGGCGATCGCCGGCTCCTTCTCGTTCGAGACGGGCACGTCGCGGGCGGCCTTGCTCAGGCCGGCCCAGCGGTGCTTCTGGAAGAAGCACTGCTTGTTTACGCCATCGGGGCAGCGCACGAGGCTGAGCGGGCGTCCCACGATGTGCGGCAGGATCCAGTTGGCGATCTCCGCATAGAAATCGGCGAGACCCTCCTTGGTGATGCCCTGCTCCGGCCACAGCAGCCGCCCTGGGTTGGTCAGCCGCACCGCCGGCGTCGCGTCCGCCATCTGCTTCGTCGGCGTCGCGCGCTCGCGCGTGATCTTCTTCGGATCTACTCCCTCCACCAACTCGCGGAAGGTGGCGTGGCGAATGATGTCGGTGCCCGTGCGGGTGCGATACTCGATCTCCGCGACGAGAACCGGCTCGACCCACTTGGCGCCCTTGGCGACGGCGGTCTCGTCCTGGAGCGGCGCGGTCTTCGTGCGCAAGGGATCGAGCTTCTCGAAGAGCTCGCGCGAGAGCGCCGCGCTGAAGCCGCTGCCGCAATGGCCTGACGGAACCAGCTTGCCCCCGACATACTCGCCGAGGACGAGGGCGCCGACCGCCTTCTTGTCGACGGTGGAAGGCACGTAGCCGGCGATCACGAACGGCTTGCGATCCGTCGATTTGAGCTTCACCCAGCTCGTCACGCGGCCGGAGCGATAGGGCGACGACAGCCTCTTGGAGACGATGCCTTCCAGGCCGAGGCGGCAGGCGTGGCGGAAGATGGTGTCGCCGTCGCCCGGCAGGTGGTCGCTGAAGCGGATGCGGCCGTCCACGCCGTCGGCGGCGACGATCTTGGCGAGGGCGGCCTTGCGCTCCCTGAGTGGCGTTTCGCGCAGGTCGAAGCCGTCGAGATGGAGAAGATCGAAGGCGTAGAGCACGAGGTCGCCGGCCTTGCCGCTCTTCAGCGCGTCGACGAGGGCGGTGAAGCTGGCGACGCCGGCCTCGGTTTGCACGACGATCTCGGCGTCGATGAGCGCCGACTTCAGCGGCAGGCTCGCGACCGCCTTGGCGATGACGGGAAAGCGCTCGGTCCAGTCGAGGCCCGTGCGCGTGCGCAGGACGACGCGGCCGCTCTCGATGCGGATCTGCACGCGATAGCCGTCATACTTGATCTCGTGCACCCAGTCGGCGCCCGACGGCGCCACCTCGACGGCCGACGATAGCATCGGCTCGACGAAGTTCGGCAGAGGGCCAGCCTTGGCCTTCGGCAGCTTGGCGGCATCGACGGCCGCCCTGCGGCGCTGCTTCTTCTGCTTGAGCTCGCCGCCCTGCTTCGAGGACCAGACGCGGTCCTGCTCGCGGGCGATCTCCTCCATGGTGCGGCCGGTGGCGGCCGAGCGCGGCATCTCCTCCAGGATGTCGGGCGCGCCCTCGGGCCGCGCGGCCGCGTCGTCGGACTTGAACAGCAGCCAGGCTTCCTGCTTCTCGCGCGGCTTGCGCGCCATGCGCACGAGATGCCAGGCGCCCTTCAGCTTCTCGCCCTGGAGGGTGAATTTCAGGTGCCCCTTCTTGTAGCCGAATTCGGGATCGAACTCGGGCGTCCAGGTGCCGCGGTCCCACACCATGACCGTGCCGGCGCCGTATTCGCGCTCGGGGATCACGCCCTCGAAGCTGCCGTACTCGAGCGGATGGTCCTCGACATGGACGGCGAGCCGCTTCTTGCCGGGGATGAGGCTCGGCCCCTCCGGCACCGCCCAGCTCTTCAGCACGCCGCCGAGCTCGAGCCGGAAATCATAATGCATGCGGCGCGCGGCGTGCTTCTGGATGACGTAGGCGTTACCGGCCTTGCGCTTGCGCGGCTTGCCGGCCGGCTCCGGCGTCTTCGAGAAGTCGCGCTTGGCGCGATAGGCGTCGAGGGGTTTGTTCATCGGGTCAGGCCATGTCGCCCGGCGAGTGGACTGTCAAGGTCGAGTTGATGGAAACCAGAGATGAACGCCGATGAACACTGATAAGCATAGCCGCTTGGGACTTCCCCCCGTCATCCTCACCGCCGGGCCTGACCCGGCGATCCATACCGAGTGAGCACCATTCGCGGTCGAAGAGTGGATCGCCGGGTCAAGCCCGGCGGTGACAGTTTTGAGGGTGAACGGAACGGCTCCTCTGATCGCCCCTCGAATGCGGTTTACGTTTTCCAAATACCGGGGTGGATATAAGACCCGATCTGCCGCTGAGCTGGAACATGCAAATGAGCGCGACGAAGACTCGGATCATGTATATCGAGAGTAAGGGGGGACTCCCTGAACGGGCCCGTGCGCATCGGGCGCGTGACCTTCTCGAAGTCGGGCCGCTCGCTCACCTACGCAGGAAAGACCTTCCATCGACTGGGTGGAGGCGGTTTCAAGGCCAACTACTATGACGCCGAGACCGGGGAGCACTATTGGATTTCGGGTCCGCGCAAGGACGGGCGCGATCGGCTCTATGACCTGAGTTCGAAGCCCGTGGAGATCGACGAGGATGTGGCCGCCGAGTATTGGTCCAAGATCCGCGGCACGGCCGCTCCGGCGCCGCGGTGCAGACCGTCCTGATCGAAGCGGGAGGATTGTGGGGCGGCGCTCCTCCCCTCCCCGCTTCGTGCGCTTCGTGAGGGAGGGATTCGATAGCGCCATGAGCAGGCCGCAGCGTGCCAGGAGCGGCCGGTTGTGATATGGCTGTGTCGTCTCAGGAGGTCGCTCGAACAAGATGATCGAAGGCGCTTGTCATTGCGGCGCGGTCCGCTGGAGTTTCGACGGAACCCCCGAGTCGGCCACGGCGTGCAACTGCACGGTGTGCCGGCGCTACGGCGTGCTCTGGGCCTATGATTACGAAGACGAACGCATACGGGTGTCGGGCCTTACCAGGGTCTATGCCTGGGGAAAACGGGCGTTGGGCTTTCACTTCTGTCCGGACTGCGGCTGCGTCGCCTATTGGCGCGCGACCGCGCCGGGCAAGGACGGCCGCCGCCGGATCGCCGTCAATCTGCGGCTCGCCGAACCGGACGCGGTGGGCGCCATCGTCGTCGATCACTTCGACGGGCTGGTGAGCTTCGACGATCTGGGTCGCGACGGACGGTGCGTCGCGGACATGTGGTTCTAGAGCAGCGCACGCCCGCTCCGACGTCCAGCCGACGTCAGACCCAACCCAGCGCCTTCATCGCCAGGCCCGCGTGCCAGATCTTCGTCATGTGGCGGATCTTGTCGCCGTCGAAATCCATCACATACACGTAGTCGGTCTTCATGCTCTTGCCGGTCGGCGGGCAGGGTCCACCCTCTCCAGTGTGCGTGCCGGAGAAGATGCCGTAGGCGCAGACGCTCTTGCCCTTGTCGTCGGTGGCGAACGACCGCAGCTCGTAGCGTCCATCGGGAATGAACGTCAGGACGGCCTTCATCCAATCCGTGTACTGCTGCAAGGTGCGCACGTCCGCGAGCGGCTCGGCCTGCGCCGAGAACGTGGCATTGGGCTTGCAGTGAGCCTTGCACCCATCCCATCCCTTGCCCGTCTCGCAGGCCTCGAAGAACTTCGCGGCAATCTCCGTGATCGATGCCATGGGTCGAATCCTTCCGATCTGGGTCAGACAGGAGGTTAGAGTACACCCGATCCGGGGCGAGTTGCATGACAACTCCGCGAAGTTACTGCGGGTGACCGGCCGGCGGCGCGGCCGTCCCGAGGCGCGCGCGATTTACGTTTCTTTTCCGCCGGACACAACGGTGCGATCACGACCGTCCTGCATCCTGTCGCCGCGGCAGGAGGGAAGAATGGTCGAATTCGTTCCAACAGGCGATCGCAAGCAGAAGTTCATTTTCAATGTCAGCACACCCGTCGGCGCCGGCGCCAAGGGAAGCAGCCGCGCGGACATCCTGCTCGTGCAATTCTATTTCGTGCTGCACTCCAACGGCGTGGCGAACGCGGACTTGTATCGGAAGGTCAGTCTGACCGGTGTCTGCGACGAGGCCCTGATCGCGGCGATTCGCGCCTACCAGAAATTCAACGCGGGCCAGTTGGTGCAGGACGGGCTCGTGAGTCGCGCGCAGGGGATGCGCTTCAACTCGGGTCCGGGGCGGCCGTACTGGACCATCGTCGGGATGAATTTCGGCTTCCTGTCGTATTGCAGCGCGGTGTGGCCCCGCCTCGACCAGCATCCGAAATGCGTAGGGGAACTGGGCCAAGTGATCCGTGAGGCGGTGGGAGCCGTTCCGCTCTTCTGAGCCACTGAGAGGGGA
The DNA here is from genome assembly GCA_035518775.1 of Candidatus Acidiferrum sp. Classification (GTDB taxonomy): domain Bacteria; phylum Pseudomonadota; class Alphaproteobacteria; order Dongiales; family Dongiaceae; genus JBGPEQ01. The sequence goes on along the minus strand of DATIXH010000444.1, from coordinate 41,688 downwards.
AACCGGCGGTTCGAAATTCGGCAGCCAGCGCTGCCGGTCGCGGCGTCACGGCTGGTGCGCGGCCTGCGCAGGACGCTGCACTGAGGACGGCAGCGCGCGAGCGGGTGGCCGGCTTGACAGCACCGGGGCGCGCCTATCCTCTGCGGCCATGATCAAGCTCAATCCCCCGCTGCCGCTCGGCTACTCCCCCGTGGGTCCGGCGCGGCTGGCCAATGTCGTGACCTGCCTGGAGATGACGCGCCGGCCGCCGCGGGGGCCGGCGCGCAGCTTCCCCCCGCCCTACGAACTCGTGCGCATCGAGCACATTGACATCGCGGGCTATCGGGCCCTGTTCCGGAAGGTCGGCGAGAACTGGATGTGGTTCTCGCGGCTGATCATGCCCGACGACGAGCTGCGCGGCATTCTCGGCGATCCGCGGGTGGAGCTCTACGTGCTGTGCGCGGGGCGCGCGGACGCGGGCATGCTCGAACTCGATTTCCGCGAGGCCGGGCAGTGCGAGCTTGCGTTCTTCGGGCTGGTGGCGGACGCGATCGGGCAAGGACTCGGGCGAGCCTTGATGGAGGCGGCGATCGAGCGGGCCTGGGCGAAGCCGATCGAACGCCTGTGGGTGCATACCTGCACGTTCGACCACCCGTCCGCGGTCGGCTTCTATATCCGCTCGGGCTTCCGTCCCTACGCCTACCAGGTCGAGGTGCAGGCCGACCCGCGCCTCACCGGCCATCTTCCGCGCACCGCCGCCCCGCACATCCCGCTGATCGAAAAGGGCGGGCTGTAAGGTCTGGGCGAGAAGATTCCGCCCTCCCGTGTCACCCCGACGAAAGTCGCTATCGGATTCATACATTTCTGCACCACCGCTGTGCGTCCATCGACAGGCTCAGGATGAGGGAAATCTTGGTGGCACGAAGAAAAGCCCTCATCCTGAGCCTGTCGAAGGACGCACGACCGCGATCCCAGTCTCACGCCAGCGCTTGATCCGACCCACAGACTTGTGTGCATGCCATAGCGGCTTTCGCCGAGGCGAGAACCGAGACTTGAATTTCCAATCGTGCCCGTTTGGGCATGAATGAACAGGCACAGACTCGCTACGTCTGCGTAGCCGCAGCCTGTTCATTGTTTCATTTGTTTCTGATGCCGTTTCATTTGTGTCCGCCATCTTCCGTGTGCGACGCGCGGCGACCTCCAACCCACTGTTTTCAGGCACCTTTTGACGTCGCCGCTGTGCGCGCGAGTGCCTGAGGCATTTTTTGTAACTAGTTGTGATTGTGTTTGTCCGTGTTGTAATTTGTGGCAACACGAGTTCGACGTCCTCCAGCATTCCGGGATCGCTTCGCCGCCGTAACGGCCGGGCGCCGCTCTCGGACACGCTGCGACAAGGCGCTTTCTTGAACAGGGCGAGAGAAACGAATGGTTCGAGCATCTCAGGAGCTTCGGCGCGGAGGGCGGCCATGACGCGGTTCGCCGGAGCGGCATCGCCCCGCCTGGAGCTGCCGCGCATCGAGATCGACGGGGTGCGGGTCGCCTATGCCGAGGCGGGCCGCGGCGAGACCGTGCTGCTGCTGCACAGCTCGGCGAGCTCGAGCGCGCAGTGGCGCGCGCTGACCGAGATCCTGCAGGCGCGCTGGCGCGTGCTGGCGCCGGACCTGCACGGCTACGGGCAGACCGATCAGCGGCGCGGCCCGCCCTCGCCGGGGCTGACCGACGAGGCGGCGCTCGCGGGCGCCGTGCTCGATGACGCCGAGCGCATTCATCTCGTCGGCCATTCCTTCGGCGGCGCGGTCGCGCTGCGCCTCGCGGCCGAGCGGCCGGAGCGGCTGCTGAGCCTGACCCTGGTCGAGCCGGTCGCGTTCCATCTGCTGCGCGGGGCGCCGGCGGGCGCGGCGGAGCACCAGCTCTACCGCGAGGTGGCGGAGCTGGCGGCCGACGTGACGCAGGCCGCCGAGGAGGAAGACGGCCGCCGCGGCATGGCGCGCTTCGTCGACTACTGGAACGGCGCCGGCGCCTGGCTGCGCATGCGGCCGGACCTGCAGTCGGCGCTGGCGCTGCAGGCGGCGCGCGTCGCCCTCGACTTCCACGCCACGATGACGGAGCCGATGCGGCCGGAGGCGCTGCAGCGGATCGCGGCGCCGACGCTCATCCTGCGCGGCAGCGCCTCGCCGCGGCCGACCCGGCGGATCGCCGCGCTGCTCGCGCGGCTGCTGCCGAACGCGCACCTGCAGACGATCGAGGGGGCGGGGCACATGCTGCCGCTCACCCATGCCGCGGCCGTGAATGCGGCCATCGCCGAACAGCTGTCGCACGGCACGGCCGCCCGGCCGCGCCTGGCGGCGATCTGAAATCCCTGCAAACCCAAGGAGAGACCAGGACATGACGACTTCGAAGAACCCGCAGACGCTGGCCCTGCACGGCGGCAGCTACCGCGCCGATCCCACGACGGGATCGGTGGCGGTGCCGATCTACCAGACGACGTCCTACCAGTTCCGCGGCACCGAGCATGCGGCCAACCTCTTCGGGCTGAAGGAGTTCGGCAACATCTACACGCGCATCATGAACCCCACGCAGGCCGTGCTGGAGGAGCGCATCGCCGCGCTCGAGGGCGGCGTGGCGGCGCTCGGCGTGAGCTCGGGCCAGGCGGCGTCGGCGATGGCGATCCAGAACATCGCCCAGGCCGGCGACAACATCGTGAGCTCGACCGATCTCTACGGCGGCACCTGGAACCTGTTCGCCAACACGCTGAAGACCCAGGGCATCGAGGTGCGCTTCGTCGATCCGGCGAATCCCGAGAACTTCCGCAAGGCGACCGACAAGAAGACGCGCGCCTACTACGCGGAGACGCTGCCGAACCCGAAGCTGCAGGTGTTCCCGATCAAGGAGGTCGCGGACATCGGCCGCTCGCTCGGCGTGCCCCTGATCATGGACAACACGGCCTGCCCGCTGCTGTGCAAGCCGTTCGAGCACGGCGCGGCGATCATCGTCTATTCGACGACCAAGTATATCGGCGGGCACGGCACCTCGATCGGCGGCCTCTTGGTCGACGGCGGCAACTTCGACTGGGAGAAGCATGCGGAGCGCTTCCCGCTGCTGAACCAGCCGGACCCGAGCTATCACGGCGCGGTCTGGACGCAGGCGGTGAAGCCGCTCGGGCCGATCGCCTACATCATCAAGGCGCGCGTCACCATCCAGCGCGACCTGGGCTATTCCATGAGCCCGTTCAACGCCTTCCAGTTCATTCAGGGGCTGGAGACGCTGCCGTTGCGCATGCGCGAGCACTGCCGCAACGCCGAGGCGGTGGTGGACTATCTCGTGAAGCACCCGGCGGTGACGAAGGTGATCCATCCGAGCCAGCAGACCGGCGAGTTCGCGCGGCGGGCCAAGGCCTACCTGACGGGCGGGTTCGGCGGCCTGGTCGGCTTCGAGCTGAAGGGCGGCAAGGAGGCCGGACGGCGCTTCATCGATGCGCTGAAGCTGTTCTATCATGTGGCCAACATCGGCGACGCCCGCAGCCTCGCCATCCATCCGGCGACGACGACGCACTCGCAGCTGTCGCCGCAGGAGCAGCTGGCCACGGGCGTCTCGGAGAACTACGTGCGGCTGTCCGTCGGCATCGAGCATATCGACGACATCCTCGCCGATCTCGAGCAGGCGCTGCGGGCCTCCGGCCGGATGCCGCTGGCCGCCTAAGGGCGTAACGGACGGGGTGCGGCGGCGGCCGCACCCCGCTCCGGTTGTTTGGGAAACACGGCTTTTTCGGAGGCGTGCTCTTGCCGATCGCACTTCCAGCGGACTTGCCGGCCCGCCCGGCCCTCGCGGCCGACGGCATCAAGGTGCTGAGCGAGGACGAGCTGCGGCGCCGCGGCGGCCGGCCGCTGCGGATCTGCCTCGTCAACCTGATGCCGAACAAGATCGTGACGGAGACCCAGCTCTGCCGGCTGCTCGGCGCGACCGCGCAGCCGGTCGCGCTGACGCTGTGCGTGCCCGATTCCTACCGCTCGAAGACCACGCCGGAGAGTCATGTCGAGCGCTTCTACCGGCCGTGGTCGCGGATCCGCCACGAGCCGTTCGACGGGCTGATCGTGACGGGCGCGCCGATCGAGCACCTGCCGTTCGCGGAGGTGACCTACTGGCGCGAACTCTGCGCCATCATCGACTGGGCGCAGGCGGGCATCGCGAGCAGCCTCTACATCTGCTGGGCCGCGCAGGCGGCGCTGCAGCATTTCCACGCCGTGCCGAAGCACCCGCTGCCGGCCAAGCTGTTCGGCGTGTTCCGGCAGCGCGTGGCGGGCACGGACTCGCGCTTCCTCCACGGCTTCGGCGCGGCCTTTCCGGTGCCGGTGTCGCGCCACACCGAGGTACGCGCCGCCGATCTGCCGGCGCGGGCCGGACTCGGCGTGCTCGCGGAATCGCCGGAGACGGGGCTGTGCCTGATCGAGGACCGCGCGAACCGCGCGCTCTACATGTTCAACCACCTGGAATACGACGCCGAGACTCTGCACCTGGAATTCCTGCGCGACCGGCGCGTCGGCAAGCCCATCGACCCGCCGGCCAACTACTTCCCCGGCGACGATCCCGCCCGCCCGGCGGTGAACGTCTGGCGGCCGTGGGCCAATCTCCTCTTCGGCAACTGGCTGGGCGAGATCGCGCGGTCGGCGGAGCGCGACGACGCCGCTGTGCGCAGCCCCGGCGGCGGCCTCCGGGATACGAGTTGGCGCGGCAACACGCAGCTCTGCGGCTAACGACCTGGTCCCCCGCACGACGCGCCCTTGATCGCGGCGCGGATCGTGTGCGACCGTCCGGCCGCCCCAAGGCCGGGAGATCCCCATGTGTCGAGCCATCAAGACCCTCTACAACTTCAAGCCGCCGGCGACGGACCAGGAGATCCGCGCATCCTCGGTGCAGTTCGTCCGCAAGCTGAGCGGCTTCACGCGCCCCTCCAAGGCCAACGAGGCCGCCTTCAACCGCGCCGTCGAGCAGGTGAGCCGGGCTGCGCATGAGCTGCTGGACTCGCTGATCACGACCGCGCCGCCGCGCGACCGCGCGGTCGAGGCGGCCAAGGCGCGCGCCCGCGGCGCCGAGCGCTTTCGCGCGCCCGACGCGCGGTGAAGGCGCTGGCCGCCCGTTCCGCCGGGCCGGGCCGCGGTGCGAGGCGCACCTATCGCGTCGGCGGTGTCGTGGTCGTGAACGACAGCATGCAGACCGGCTACAGCTATGTCATCGCCGCGCCGACGGGGCGGAAGTTTGCGCCCGAGTTCAAGCCGCACTTCTCACCGAAGGAGATGCTCGAGCTGGGCGTGTTCGAGGGCAAGTACTGCAACGATTGTCGCCCCGAGCTGCCCGACGACTGGTTCGTCAAGGCGCGCCTCTCGGACCATGCCGATCCCGGCGTGAACTGCTTCGGCATCAAGAGCCGGCAGCCGCTCTCCGTCTGGCGCGAGAAGGGGTGGATCATCGGCCCCGATCCGCGCGGCTGGTTCCAATGGTATTGCCGCTACTATCTCGGCCGCCGGCTGCCGGACGTCGATCGAGCTCAGATCGGCCGCTGGCGGAACTTCGCGCGGCATGCCGCGCAGGTGCGCAAGCACTGCATGCCCGCCGATGTGACCTGCCGGCCGCGGCAGCGGCAGGCCCTGCTGCAATGGGCCTACGATCCCTTCATCTGACGCGAGCAAACCGGGCGTCAGCCGCCGGACACCGGCGCGGCAATCCGACGCAGGGTCGCTGAAGGGCGCTCGCGGAATCGCAAGAAAACGCAATTGCGTCGCCGGCGGCGAAGCTCCTGACAACATCGTGATTGGGCGCGAGCGTTCGTCCACATACATCCGGTTGGGTGTCGAGCGGCGCGCCTTCCATTCCCGCCGCACGTCGATGTACTCCGCCGCTACGGAGGCGCCATGCCTATCCTGCACCTCTTCCCCCGCTCGTCCTGCGGCCGCGCGGCGGCGCTGCTGGCCGTCGCCGTCATCGGCAGCGCGACGGCGCTCGCCGCAAGCCCGGAGGAGGCGCCATTTCTGGCCGACAACAACGCCGCGATGGCCAGAATGATGAGCGCCATGGAAGTCAGGCCGTCGGGCGACGTCGATGCCGATTTCGTCGCGATGATGGTGCCGCATCACCAGGGCGCGATCGACATGGCCGAGGCCGAGCTGCGCTATGGCCGCAACGAGCAGCTCCGGCGCATGGCGCAGGAAATCATCGTGACGCAGCAGCAGGAGATCGCGGCCATGCGGCTCGCACTGGGCCAGCCGCTCCCGCCCTCCTCCGCCGCACCCGATCAGCCGTCCTCCGACGCCCAACCGACCCAACAGGAGCACTGACGTGAGACACCCTCTTCTGCTCGCGACGCTGCTGGCCGCGACGGCCATCGCGACCATCCACTCCGCCCGGGCGGGACAGGCGCCCGGCGCGGCGTCCGACGCCGACGTGCCGATCAGCCACCGCGACCGGGTGTATGCGGCAGAGCAGTTCTCGAACACCGTGTCGGTCACCGACCCCGCGGACAACAAGCTTCTCGGCGTCATTCGCCTGGGCGACCCCGCGCCCGGCAACCTCAGTCCCCTCTACCGCGGACAGCTGCTGGTCCACGGCATGGGCTTCTCGAGCGACCACCGTACGATCGCCGTGGTTTCGATCGGCTCGAACTCGGTGACGTTCATCGATACGGCGACCAACACCGTGAAGCACGTGACGTATGTCGGGCGGTCGCCGCACGAGGCGTTCTTCACGCCGGATGGCAAGGAAGTCTGGGTGACGGTCCGCGGCGAGAACTACATCTCCGTCCTCGACGGCGCCACGTACGAGGAAAAGACCCGAATCATCGTGCCGGGCGGCCCCGGCATGCAGATCTTCTCGCCCGACGGGACATACGGCTACGTCTGCTCGTCGTTCAACCCGGAGACCGTCGTGATCACCGTCGCCGACCACCGCATCGTCGGCCGGGTTCCCCAGGCGAGCCCGTTCTGCCCGAACATCGCGGCGACGCCCGACGGCAAGCAGGTCTGGTTCACGTTGAAGGACACGGGCAAGACGATGGTGTTCGACGCGCGACCGCCCTTCAGCGTGCTGAAAACGATCGACACCGGGCCGATCACGAACCACGTCAATTTCGCCCACAACGCCAACGGCACGTTTGCGTACGTCACGGTCGGCGGCCTCAACCAAGTGCAGGTGTTCCGCACCGATGACTTCTCGAGGGTTGCAGCCATACCGGTGGGCAAGCTGCCGCACGGCGTTTGGCCGTCCGGCGACGGCAGCCGGGTCTATGTCGGCCTCGAGAACGCCGATGCGCTGGCTGCCATCGATACGCTCACCAACCGCGTGATCGCGACCGTCCCCATCGGGCAGGCGCCGCAGGCAGTGAACTATGTGCCCAACGCCGTGCCGGAGGGTGACGGTACCGCCGGACTGCGGCCCCTGGGCGTGGCCGGGCAGGTCGCCCACCTCTCGCTTGCACCGGTGCACGGCGCGCCCGCCGCAGCAAGCGCGCCTACGAGCATCTCGCTGTTCGACCAGGGACTCCTGCAGGTCCTGCAGGCCTCAGCCACCGGCCTCGAGCCGAAGCAATCCTATGTGCTGGCGCTGTCGCAGAAGCCCGATGGCAGCGGCGCCCTGGAACCGCTGGCGGCCTTCACCACAAACGCGGCAGGCTCGGCCATCGTCAACGCCATCGGGCCGATCCGGCAGGTCGTGAGCGCGGACAGCGGGGCGCAGCGCCGCTATCTCGTCATCGCCCCGGGGTCACCCGCACATCCGGGCGCTCCCGTCCAAGTACAGGCGGACTGACGGATCGCTGCCCGGATGCCGGATGGCACTGGCTGGGGTAAGGTGGCCCTGAACGACGCGGCCAGATCTCGGGGGGACAGGTGCCGTCCTCAGATGCCCTGAAGCTGAGCGTAACCGTCAACGAGACGCAGCGCGTCTCCGGGCTGCTGCTGGCGCCGCCGCGAGCGCGGGCTTGCTACGTGCTGGCGCACGGGGCGGGGGCGGGGATGGCGCATCCGTTCCTGGCGGCGGTGGCGGCCGAGCTCGGCGAGCGCGGCATCGCGACCTTGCGCTACCAGTTCCCCTATATGGAGCAGCGGGCGAAGCGGCCGGACCCGCCGGCGCTCGCCCAGGCCACGGTGCGCGCGGCGGTGGCGGAGGCGGCGCGGCGCGTGCCGGACCTGCCGCTGGTGGCCGGCGGCAAGTCGTTCGGCGGCCGCATGACCTCGCAGGCGCAGGCCGCGGCGCCGCTGGCGGGTGTGCGCGGCCTCGCCTTCCTCGGTTTCCCGCTGCATCCGGCAGGACGGCCCTCGGACGAGCGGGCCGCCCATCTCCTCGACGTGCAGATCCCGATGCTGTTCCTGCAGGGAACGCGCGACGCGCTGGCCGATCTGACGCTGCTGCGGCTGGTCGTGGAGCGGCTCGGCAAGCGCGCGACACTGACGCTGTTCGAGGATGCCGACCACTCCCTCCACGTGCCCGCGCGCACAGGGCGCAAGGACCCAGAGGTCAGGGCCGAGATGCTGGATGCGCTGGCCGCGTGGATCGATACGACGATTGCCCGATGACCCGTAGGAGCGACCGGCAGGCCGCCCGTTTGTCCGCGTCTTCACGTCCGGCGCTTGGTCTCGCATTGCCGCGGGCGACCTGCCGGGCGCCCCTACGCATACACGCGCAGCCTCACCCCGCCTTCGGCTTCTGCTGCTGCAGCTCCATGCGGCAGAGGGTGGCGGCGCGCTTGGCGACGGCGGCCTGCTTGGACGAGGGCGCGAGCTCGAGGAAGCGGTCCCATACCGTCAGGGCCTCGGCGTAGCGGGCGAGCTTGGTCAGCAGCAGCGCGAGATTGAAGTGGGCGTCGGCGAAGTCCGGCTGCGCCTGCACGGCGCGGCGGTATTCGGCGACGGCGAGGTCGGCATGCTCTTCGTCCTCCGCGGCCATCGCGAGGTTGTACCAGGCCTCGGCGAAGGCGGGGTCGCGGGCGACCGCGATCTGCCAGGCGATCTTCGCCTCGGCGGCGCGGCCCTGGGCGTCGAACACGTTGCCGAGATTGAAGGGGATGACGGGATCGTTGGCGTCGGCGCGCAGGGCGGTGGCGTATAGATTCTCAGCGGCCGCGTGATCGTCGTTCTCTTCCGCACGTTCGGCCGCGGCCACCACGTCGTCGAGGCTGCGGCCGTCATGGTCGAGCCGCATGGTGAGCTGGCCGCTCAGCTCCGCCAACTGGCCCGAGAGCTCGCGCAGCAGCTCGCCCGAGGGTCCCTCGGCCAGCCGCGATTCCGAGAGGTGGGTGCCGCGCCGGCGCAGCGCGATCGCCGCCTCCAGCACGCGGCGCAGCTCGATGCCGCGCGCCAGCAGGCGGCCGGCCTCGCGGGCGGCCACGAGGTCGCGATAGGCGTAGCGCCCGTCGACCGGCTCCAGCACGTCGAACAGGGCCAGGCAGGAGAGCAGGCGCGGGGTGAGGCCCGAGAGCCGCTCGAGTTCGGGCGTGCCGAGGCTACGCTCCGCAGCCTCCGGCGGGCGCAGCAGACCGAGGCGGCGCCGCAGCTCCAGCTCGCTGATCAGGGCGGCGGTGTCGGGAAGGCCGGCGGGCAGGCGGATGTGGCCGTCCGGCAGCACGTTCGCGGCCGCCGAATGCCCGACCGCGATGAGCGTGACGCGCGCCGTCGGCCTGGCGACGAGCCTGCCGCCGCGCAGGCGCACGAGCTGATCGAGCCGGCGCCGGGTCACCCCCTGAATGCGGCCGGAGAGGAACAGCATCTGCCCGGCGAGCGGGTTAGCCGCCGATGTACTCATCGGTGTTGCAAGACCATCCTGCGTCCTTCGACAAGCTCAGGATGAGGGACAATCCTGGCGACACAAAGAAAAATCCTCATCCTGAGCTTGTCGAAGGACGCACTGCGCTCGCCCCAATCTCGGTAACGCGTGACCCGCGGTCCGCGCGACGCCAATCAGCGCGCCTTGCGCGCCTTGGGCTTGCGGACCGCTTCGGCGGCGGGCTTCTCGGCGGCGGCCGGCTTCTTGCTCGGCGCGCGCGGGCGGCGGATCTCGGCGGCGCCGCCGCCTTCGGCCTCGAGGCTGCGCTTCAACGCGTCCATGATGTTGACGACCTTGCTGGGCTCCGGCGTCTCCGGAACGTCGAAGGCCTGACCCGCCTGCTTGGCCCGTAGCATGCCGACGACCGCCTCCTCGTAGCGGTCGGTGAACTTGGCCGGGTCGAAATGGCCGGACTTGCGCTCGATGATCACCTCCGCGATGCCCATCATCTCGTCCGGCAGCTTCACGTCGGTGATGTCGGTGAAGTACTCCGCATCCTGCCGCACCTCGTAGGGATAGCGCAGGCTGGTGGCCAGGATGCCCTTGCCGCGCGGCGCCAGCATGATCATGCGCTCGCGCCGGGCGATCACGATGCGGCCGATGCCGACGACCTCCTTGGCGGCCATGGCGTCGCGGATCACCGCGAAGGCCTCCTGCGCCACCTGGTCGTCGGGCGCCAGGTAGTAGGGGCTGTCGAGATAGATCTGGTCGACTTCGGCCTGCGGCACGAAGGCCTCGATCTCGATCATCTTCGTGCTCTCGATCTTGAGCTTCTCCAGGTCCTCGTCCTCGACCATCACGTACTGGCCCTTGCCGACCTGGTAGCCCTTCACGCGGTCGGCCGGATCGACCGGCTCCTCGGTGACGGAATCCAGCATCTGCTGCTTCAGGCGGTTGCCGGTCTTGCGGTTCAGCGTGTTGAACGACACCCGCTCGGCGGCCGAGGTCGCGTTGTAGAGGGCGACGGCGCAGGAGACGAGCGAGAGCTTGAGATAACCCTTCCAGGTCGAGCGCGGCATGGAGCTGATCTCCGGGTTACTGGAAGGGCGCAACGCTAGTCGCCGGCCGGGCAAAAGTCCAGCGCAATCGGGAATTTCTTAATAAAATTCGTATATTCCGGACATATCCTGAGATATTCGATGAGCGTGCCTCAGACGCCGCATCAACGTGAAAATCAGGTCTTCAAGCGTTCGATGAGCGCCATGGCGGCGGACGGGGCGCGGGCTTTGGCGCCGCTGATCATGTAGATGAAGACCGGGCGCGGAGTCTTGGGCGGGGCTTTTTTATCGACCTGCTGCAGGCCGTCGGGCACGCCGCCCGCCTCCCAGGCGCGGGCACCGGCCGCCCAGCGCTCGAGGTCGGCGGCGGCGTAGCCGGCGTCGTTCTGCTCGGTAGTACGCTGCAGCCGGGCGTAGACGAAGTCCGCCGTCACGTCGCCGATCGCCGGATGCTCCTCGGAGTCGGCATAGACGGCGGCAGCGTTGTGGTCGCGCAGCAACGCGATGAACTCCGGGACGAGGAAGCTCTTGCTGCGGACCTCGACGGCATGCATGAGCGTGCGGCCGCCGGCCTCGCGCGGCAGCAGGCCGAGGAAGGCGCCGAAGTCGGCGGCGTCGAACTTCTTGAACGGCGCGAACTGCCAGAGGATCGGGCCGAGCTTGTCGCCAAGCTCGAGCACGCCGCTCTTGAAGAACCACTCGATGCCCTCGCCCGCCTCGGCGAGCTTGCGGCTGTTGACGATGTTGCGGTGGCCTTTGACCGAGAAGACGAAGTCGTCCGGCACGGCGTCGCGCCACTTCTTGAAGCTGGCCGCCGACTGCGTACGGTAGAACGTGCCGTTGATCTCGATCGAGGTGAGCCGGCGGCTGGCGTAGGAGAGCTCGTCGGCCTGCTTGAGATCGGCCGGGTAGAAGGTCCCGCGCCAGGGCTCGTAGGTCCAACCGCCGATGCCGACCCGGATCATGCCACCTCCTCGGTTCGGGCGGATTCTTTCAGGTGGGTGGGCGGTCGTCTAGCGAAAGCCCGCGGTGGAGCGTGTAGGGGCGACCCCATGCGGTCGCCCTGCAGCCGTCGCGGGATAGAGGGCGACCACGCGGGGTCGCCCCTACACGCCCTGGTCTCACAAGAACCGTGCGGCGAGGTCGACGGTGGAGCGGGCGCCGAGGGCGGCGGCGTGGGTGGCGAGCCAGGCGGCGGCGGCCGCGCGGCCGAGATCGCGCAGCTTCTCCAGCAGCGGCCAGACCGGGTAGAGCTTGCTCGCCGGGGCGAGGTCGCCGGTGGCGTCGCCGGCTTCGATCAGGTGGAAGCGGTGGCGGCGCAGGCGGCGCTGGCGGCGGCTGCCGAGGCTGACGCCTTCGCTGGCCAGCGCGCGCCAGCGCTCGATCAGCTCGATCTCGCGCCGCAGCGGCGCGTTGAAGGCGAGCGCGCCGAGCCGGCGGGCGATCTCCGAAGCACTAGTCGGCACCTGCGCCTGCTCCGTGGAATCGACCAGCACGATCAGCGTGTCGGCGGCGGCACGCTCGAGCACCAGCGGCAGCACCGGCGGGTTGGCGGAATAGCCGCCGTCCCAATAGTGGCGGTCGCCGATGCGCACGGCCTGGCGCAGATGCGGCAGGCAGGCCGATGCCAGCAGCACGTCGCGCGAGAGCTCGGCGGTGCCGAACAGTCGCGCCTTGCCGTCGGCGACGTCGGTGGCGGCGACGTAGAGCTGCAGCGGGCTGTGGCGGCGCAGCGCCTCGAAGTCGATCGTCTGCGTCAGCACATGGCGCAGCGGGTCCACGTCGAACGGATTGAACTGATAGGGCGAGATCATGCGAGTGGCGATGCCGAGCCAGGCCTCCGCCGGCAGGCCGACCGCCGGCAGCAGCGCCGCGGGCGTGGCGCCGGCAATGGCGCCCCAGACCGCGGCCAGCTTGGCGCGGGCGCCGGCCCGGCCGTCCTCCAGGAGGCCGGCGGCGAGCGCCACGGCGTTGATCGCGCCGGCGCTGGCGCCGCTGACGGCGTCGAAGGAGAGGTCCGCGCGCTCGAGCAGCGCGTCGAGCACGCCCCAGGTGAAGGCGCCGTGCGCGCCGCCGCCCTGCAGGCCCAGGTTCAGCGGCTTGCGGCGCCGGGCATCGGAGCCGGCGGAGAGCAGCGGACGCGGGAGCGGCATCGGCCGGCGTCGATCAGCCTGTGCGGCGCGCGGCGGCAGCGACGTCGGGATCGCGGCGCGCTGACGCGCCGAGTGCTTGCGGGCCGTGCGGCATATCCTGCTCCCCTTGCTCGCTATGCTGCGATGCACAAGGGCAAGGTTGGCCTGTTCGCCACCTTTTTCAAGCGCGAATCTTGCGCTGCACAATGAATGGGCAGAGAGGATCGAGCGCGATCAAAAGGATGGGCGTGCCGGCCGTCCGGGAGGGGAACCGCCGGCACGCCCTTCTCAGCAGCGCTTGGTTGTCGGACTTACGTGTCTCGGCACGGCCGACGCCCGCAAACATAGTCTTTTCGCGGGGTGCGGTGAGTGACGGCCGTCACAGCGCCTGCAGTTTTGCCGCCGGGCGGGCTACTCCGAATCGCTCGGCCGGGCCGTCTCGAAATAGCCCTGGCGCTCGGCGGCGGCGAACCACAGCCGGTAGAATTCGGTCATCGCCGACGCCGCCGCGTCGCGATCGTAGCCGCTGAGCACGGTCCAATCGCGGCGCGCACGATCCAGCTCCGCGGCACCAGTGCGCCGCGCGCGCTCCTCGTTGGAGGGAAACTGCACCACGATACCCATCCTCGCACACTCTCGCTTTCGTCGCCGGCGGCCGTTTCGCGTGCGGAACGAGACGGCGCATCGGTTCCATTGCGCCAGGATACGAGCCGCGGATTGAGACTCCTTAATGAAAGTCTTGCGACATCGTAAATGCCGCGTCGCGATAACCTCGGCTTAACGCTGTTGGCCGAACGCCGTTTCCGCCCGCTATCATCGGCGGCATGCAGGGGCGCGCCGTCATCATCCATGGGCTGGCCCACGCCCGCGCCGCGTTGGCGGCGGCGACGGCGCGCGGCGTGCCCGTGGAGCTCTGGAGCGCGCCTGGCGCCGCCGCCTATGCCGGGGCCGGCTGGTTCGACGCCCTCCTGCGCGCGGCCGGGAACCGGGCGCCGTCGGCCGTGTTTATCGGCGTGCTCGACTGCGACGACCGTGCCGACCTGGTGCAGGCTGCGCTGCGGCAGGGCCTGACGCATGTCTGCTTCCGCGGCTCCAACGTTGTGGCTGCAAAGCTCACGGACATCGCGCGCCAATACAGCGCAACCCTGCACCGCAAGCGGCCGTCGCGCGTTCTCGACCTCGACAAGTGCGCGGACGCCGACGCGGCGTGCCGCGCCTGGCTCGGTGACAAGCAATGACCGCGCAACCGCGCTACTCCTCCTGCGACTACCTGGCCGCCATGGGGCTGGCGGCGACCCTGGCCATGCAGGCGCCGTTCCTGTGCACGCTGCCGCTGTGGATTCTGGCCTTGCTGCAGCGGGAGGCGAGCGAGCGATGACGCAACGGCGTGCGTCAGGACGCCGGCACCAGCAGGGCGACCGGATCGCTCGCCGGAAACGTATCGGCGAGCGCTGCATCGAGCAGCGCGTCGACGTGCGCCCGGATCGCCCGCTCGTCGCGCTCGCGGGTGTCGGATGCACGCTGTCGCTGCGGCAGATCGGGAGGTTTGCGGTGTGGTTCGACCGTCAATGCATGACCTCAAGCTTGCGATCCACTGTCTCGGACGTAGGCAGGCGGCGGGCGCGCGACAAGGTGCCGGGGTCGACGATGTGCGTCCTTCGAGACGGCCGCTGCGCGGCCTCCTCAGGATGAGGAACACTCTTGGTGCCACAAAAATCGCTCCTCATCCTGAGGAGTGCGCGCCCGCGCGCGTCTCGAAGGACGCGGGATGGGCGTGCCATCCGGAAAGGCGCGCATTGAAAAGGCCGCCCTGCTCGGCTATCCAGGAGTCTCGTTTGTCGGGCCCCGCAGAACCGATCGAGAGACACGCACCATGCAGATGACGCCGCAGGTCCGCAAGATCCTGTCCTGGTACGAGAGCGACAATCCCGGCACCAAGGCCAACCTCGCGCGCATCCTCATGCACGGCAAGCTCGCCGGCACCGGCCGGCTGGTGATCCTGCCGGTCGACCAGGGCTTCGAGCACGGGCCGGCGCGGAGCTTCGCGGTGAACGCGCCGGCCTACGATCCGCACTATCACTTCCAGCTCGCGATCGATGCCGGGCTCTCGGCCTATGCCTCCGTGCTCGGGATGATGGAGGCGGGCGCCGACACCTTCGCGGGGCAGATCCCGACCATCCTCAAGGTCAACAGCTCCAACAGCCTGGCGAGCGCCAAGGACCAGGCGGTGACGGCCTCGGTCGGCGACGCGCTGCGGTTGGGATGCTCGGCGATCGGCTTCACGATCTATCCGGGCTCGGACGACGCCTTCGCCATGATGGAGGAGATCCGCGAGCTGGCCGAGGAGGCGAAATCGGTCGGACTCGCGGTGGTGATCTGGTCCTACCCGCGCGGCGGCACGCTCTCCAAGGAGGGCGAGACGGCGATGGACATCTGCGCCTACGCCGCGCACATGGCGGCGCTGCTCGGCGCCCACATCATCAAGGTGAAGCCGCCGACCAGCTTCCTCGAGCAGCCCGAGGCGAAGAAGGTGTACGAGAAGGAGAAGATCGACATCTCCACCCTCTCGGCCCGTATCGCCCACGTGATGCAGAGCTGCTTCGCCGGCCGCCGGCTCGTGGTGTTCTCGGGCGGCGCGGCCAAGGACCTCGACGGCATCGTGGGCGAGGCGCGCGAGATCCACAAGGGCGGCGGCACCGGCCTCATCATCGGCCGCAACAGCTTCCAGCGGAAGCGCGAGGAGGCCCTGAAGATGCTCGAGCAGATCGTCGGCATCTTCGGCGGCCGCGGCTAGCGCGACCGCGCCATCCGGCTTGCACGACGAGCGTGCATCCTTCGACAAGCTCAGGATGAGGGGTATTCTTTCTGGCACGAAGGAAGATCCTCATCCTGAGCTTGTCGAAGGACGCACCGCGTTGATCCAGGCATCGCGCAGCACCACAAATCTTCGCGCCAGCGCATGACTGCGCCGCAGCTCTACCTGGCGACGCCGCGCCTCTCCGGCGCCGGCGAGATCGCACAACTCGCAACGGCAGTCGCGGCAACGATCGCCACGGGCTGCGTGGCTTGCCTGCTGTTGCGGGCAGAGCCCGGCCTTGCCGACTCGGCAATCAAGTCAGCCGTCGAGCGACTGCGTGCGGCGGCGCAGGACCGCGACATCGCCATCCTGCTCGAAGACCGCGTCGACCTCGTGCAGAGCGCGAGAGCCGACGGCGTGCATCTGAGCCTGGCCGTCGCCTACGACGAGGCGCGGCGCCGGCTCGGGCCGGACCTGATCGTCGGCGTCGCCTGCGCCACCCGCGACGAGGCCATCGACGTCGCGGAGCACGGCGCCGACTACGTGGCCTTCGGCGACTTCGATGATCCTGCGCCGCGGCCGGCCACCCTCGATCTCACGGAGTGGTGGAGCGAGATCATGACGGTGCCCTGCGTCGCCACGGGTTGCGCCGCGGCCGGCGACGCGGCGCGGCTGGCCGCGGCGGGCGCCGATTTCGTCGGGCTGGGCGCAGCGGCCTGGAACGATCTCGCGACCACGCTGCGCGAGATCGCGCAGGCGCTCGGCCGTTCGCCGTTGTAGGAGCGACCGGCGGCCGCCCGTCTTTCCGCCGCGTGACAGTTCCCCAGATCCCGCCGGATTTTCCGCGGGCGGCCGCCGGCCGCTCCTACGACTCTCTGTGATAGCGATCACTGGACGAGCGCTCGATATCCATGTATAAAGACATTGTTATATAGTTATGGACTATACCACGCCTCATGGCCCGGACGGCTCATAGCCCCGACAGCGATCTCGGCGACCTCCTGGGCGGCCTGCGGGCCGTTGCGGAGCGGACGCGGCTGCGCATCCTGGCGCTGTGCGCGGAGGGCGACCTGACGGTCGGCGACCTCACGCAGATCCTCGGGCAGAGCCAGCCGCGGGTGTCGCGCCATCTGAAGCTGTTGTGCGAGGCCGGGGTGCTGGAACGGCTGCCGGAGGGCACGGCCGTGTTCCACCGGCTGGCCGACCGCGGCGCCGGCAGCGCGCTGGCCCAGCAGGTGCTGCGGCTGCTGCCGCGCGACGACGCCACGCTGCGGCTCGACCGCGAGCGCCTGCGGGCGATCCGCGCCGAGCGCGCGGCCAGCGCTGCCGCCTATTTCCGCAAGAACGCGGCGCGCTGGGGCGAGCTGCGCTCGCTTTATGTCGAGGAGAAGCGCGTGGAAGCCGAGCTGCTGCGACGGCTGCCGGCCGAGGGCATCGCCGACCTATTGGATATCGGCACCGGCACGGGCCGCATCCTCGAGCTGACGGCCGGTCGGGTCGGGCGCGGCGTCGGCATCGACCTTTCGCGCGACATGCTGATCGTGGCGCGCGCCAACCTGCAGGGCGCCGGGCTCGCCAACTGCCAGGTGCGGCAGGCCGACATGTACCGCCTGCCCTGGACCGAGCCGAGCTTCGACGCGGTGACGGTGCACCGCGTGCTGCACTATGCCGAGGATCCCGCGCGCGTGATCGCCGAGGCGGCGCGCGTGCTGCGGCCGGGCGGCGTGCTGCTGGTCGTGGACTTCGCGCCGCACGCGCTCGAGCGGCTGCGCAGCGAGCATGCCCATCGCCGGCTCGGCTTCGCCGACGACGAGGTCAACAAGTGGTGCCGGGCCGCCGGGCTGCGGACCGAGCCGGTGCAGCACCTGCCGGGCAAGCAACTGACGGTAAGCATCTGGCAGGCGGTGCGCGGGCCGGCGCGCGGGGCTGCCACGGCGAGCGGACGGAGGGCGGCGGCATGATCCATCGCCTGCGCCCCGCCGCGGCGGAACGCGCGCCGCATCCGGCTCTCGCCGTCGCGCCGATGCCGCCGGCGGTGTCGTTCGAGTTCTTCCCGCCGAAGAGCGAGGCCGCGGCCGCGCAGCTGTGGTCAACCATCGGCGCCCTCGAGCCGCTGCGGCCGCGCTTCGTCTCCGTCACCTACGGCGCCGGCGGCAGCACGCGCGAGACCACCTTCCTGACGGTGACGCGCATCGCCCGCAACGTCGGCCTGCCGGCGGCGGCGCACCTCACCTGCGTGGGCAGCAGCCGGGGCGAGATCCGCGAGCTGCTGCAGCGCTACTGGGACGCCGGCATCCGCCACATCGTGGCGCTGCGCGGCGACCCGCCTGTCGACCCCGACTACCGGCCGCACCCCGACGGCTACGAATACGCCGCCGACCTCGTGGCGGGCATCCGCGCGGCCGGCGACTTCGAGGTCAGCGTCGCCGCCTTTCCGGAAGTGCACCCGACGGCGCGCGACGCCGAGAGCGACCTCGACAACCTCAAGCGCAAGCTCGATGCCGGCGCCACGCGCGCCATCACGCAGTTCTTCTTCGAGGTCGAGACTTTCCTGCGCTTCCGCGAGCGGGCGGCGCGCGCCGGCATCACGGCGCCGATCGTGCCGGGCATCCTGCCAGTGAGCAATTTCGGTCAGGTCGTGAAGTTCAGCCGCATGTGCGGCACCGCGGTCCCCGCCTGGCTCAGCGAGCTCTTCGACGGCCTCGACGAGGACCCGGAGACGCGCAAGCTGGTGGCCGCGATGGTGGCGACGGAGCAGTGCCGCGCCCTCGCCGCCGAGGGCATCGACCAGTTCCACTTCTACACGCTC
Source organism: Candidatus Acidiferrum sp. (assembly GCA_035518775.1). Taxonomy (GTDB): domain Bacteria; phylum Pseudomonadota; class Alphaproteobacteria; order Dongiales; family Dongiaceae; genus JBGPEQ01. The sequence goes on along the minus strand of DATIXH010000444.1, from coordinate 23,166 downwards.
AACCGCGCCGACCTCACGCTCGGGATCTGCCGCCGCCTGGGGCTGAAGCCGGCCTCGGTGGCGGCGCTGGCGGGCGGCCTGGCGGCGGAGACGCCGCCGGTGCCGGTCGATCCGGCGATGGGATGATCTGCCGTCAGGCTGGAGGAGTCGCTCCCGCGTTGCTCGGCGCCCTGCGGATGGCCGGGCTCACGGAGGCCGCGACGGCCACCAAGGCCATCGCGGCGGCCAAGACCATGGTCGTCGTCCAGGAGCCGAACGAGTCCAGCAGGAAACCGGCGAGCAGCGAGCCCAAGGGCATGGCGCCCCAGGCGAGGAGGCTGATGACGCTGCCGACCTTGCCCTGCAACTCGTCCGGCGTGATCAGCAGGCGGTAGACGTCCATCGCGACGTTCCAGAGCGGGCCGACGAAGGCCATGAGGGCGAGCAGCGCGCCCACGACGAGCAAGCTGTCGGCGAGGCCGATGCCCGGCAGGGCCAATGCCCAGACCCAGTTGGCGCCGATCACGATCGCCTTCATCGGCAGGCGCCGCTGAAACCAGGGTGCTGCCAGCGAGCCCAGGACGCCGCCGCCGCCGAAGCCCGCCAGCAGCAGCCCTATCGCCGTCGAGGAGGCGCCCTGCTCCCGGGCGATGACGATCACCAGCAGGTTCAGGGCCTGGAAGAGCAGGTTGCTGCCGGCGATCAGGAGCGCGGTCGCCCGCAGGAAGGGTTCTCGCCCGAGCCAGACGAGGCCCTGCACGATCTCGGCGACGAACGGGCCGTGGGGCGCGCGCTCGCTCTCGAACCGGCCCCTGATCAGCAGCAGGGCGCTCAGCGAGGCGAGATAAGAGAGGGCGTCGGCCAGGAACGGGACGGCGCGGCCGAGATCGAACAGGAAGCCGCCGAGCGGTTGGCCGAGCAGAGCGGCGCCGCGCTCGCGCACCTCGATCTGCGACAGGGCGAGCGGCAGGTGCGTCGGATGCACGAGGTTCCGGACGGCCGCCGGCTCGGCCAGGCTGTGGAACACGTAGAGGCTGCCCTCGATGAACGACACGAGCACGATCTGGGCGAGCGTGATGCAGTCGAGCGCCAGGGCGAGGACGATGCTGGCCAGCGCGAGCGCCCGGCCGGCATCGCAGGCGATCATGATGCGCCGGCGGTTCCAACGGTCGACGAGCGCTCCGGCCGGCAGCTGCCACAGCAGGTAAGGGACGGTGGCAGCGAAGCCGGCCAGGCCGGCATCGGCCGGCGAACCCGTGAGCGCCAGCACCAGCAGCGGATAGGCGATGGCCGAGGCGCGCGAGCCCAGCACGGAGACGGCGCTGCCAAGCCAGAGCAGCCGGAAGTCCCGATTGCTCCGCAGCGGAGGGATGCCGGGCGCTGCAGGTTCGGCCATGCCGCGACCTCTGTTAACCGGGCTTGCGCACGAAAAGCTCAGAAATATCCGGCGGTAACCATAGACTCCCTGGGACCAAGCTGTTAGCTTCCGCGCCGCTTTTTCCGGCCTTTCCAGCAAGATCGTTAGCGCCATGAAGATCAACGGCAACGAAATCCGTCAGGGATACATCCTGGAGTATCAGGGGAAGCTTTGGCGCGCGGTCAAGGCGCAGCAGGTGCAGATGGGCAACTGGCGCTCCTATTGGCAGGTAGAGCTGAAGGACATCAAAGCCGGCACCAAGCTCAACGAGCGCTTCGGCTCGAGCGACGTGGTGGAGCGGGTGCGGCTCGACGAGAAGGACTACCAGTATCTCTACAAGGAGGGCGACCTCTACACCTTCATGGACAACGAGACCTACGACCAGATCACGTTGAACCAGGAGGCGATCGGCGACGGCGCGGTGTTCCTCAAGGACGGCATGGTGGTCACGATTCAGAGCTACGAGGGCGCGCCGCTGTCGGTGGCGCTGCCGGACACGGTGGTGATGGAGATCGTCGAGGCCGATCCGGTCGTGAAGGGCCAGACCGCGTCCTCCTCCTACAAGCCGGCCAAGCTCGAGAACGGCGTGCGCGTGATGGTGCCGCCGCACATCGCCGCCGGCACGCGCATCGTCGTCAACACGGCCGATGGCAGCTACGTCGAGCGGGCGAAGGATTGAACACCTCAGCCGGCGGGCGGGCGCGCTAGATGGCAACACGCTCGCCCACCATCAACGTGATGGTCCGCGCCGCCGAACGGGCCGCGCGCGATCTCAAGCGCGATTTTGGCGAGGTCGAGCATCTGCAGACCTCGCGCAAGGGGCCGGGCGACTTCGTTTCGGCCGCCGACCTGAAGTCGGAGAAGACCCTGCAGCGCGAGTTGCAGAAGGCGCGGCCGGGCTACGGCTTTCTCATGGAAGAGAGCGGCGCCGTCGCCGGCAGCGATGCCGAGCATCGCTGGCTCATCGACCCGCTCGACGGGACGACCAATTTCCTGCACGGCATACCCCATTTTTCCGTGTCGATCGGGCTCGAGCGCGCCGGCGAGCTGGTGGCCGGCGTCGTCTACGATCCGATCAAGGACGAGATGTTCTGGGCCGAAAAGGGCATCGGCGCCTATCTCAACGACCGCCGCATCCGCGTCTCGTCGCGGCGCCACCTCGAGGACGCCCTGCTGGTCACGGGCATCACGCCCCGGCACCGAGGCGAAGACGCCGACCGGGCCGCCTTCGTCGCCCAGTTCGACGCCGCGTTGGCGGCCACGGCCGGGGTGCGCCGGCTCGGCAGCGCCGCGCTCGACCTCGCCTATGTTGCGGCCGGCCGCTACGAGGCCTTCTGGGAGGACCACCTGTCACCTTGGGACATCGCGGCCGGCATCGTGCTGGTGCGCGAGGCCGGCGGCTACGTGACGGAGATCGACGGCGGCGCCGACATGCTGGCGACCGGCAGCACCTTCGCCGCCAACGCCGCTCTGCACGAGCAGATCGGCCGCCTCCTGCGGGCGGCCACGCCGGCGCCGGCACCCGTCCGCGACAAGCGGGCGGGGTGAGTCCCAAGGCGGTTGTCGGATTCCAGCCGTGTGGACTATAGTGCGGGCGCCGTCAAGCGTCTGGGCCATAAAAAGGGGAAGTCCTTAGCATCATGACCGAATTCACCTTTTCTCCACGCCGCCGCCTGACCGCGTCGGCGCTGTGGGCCACGGCTGCGTTGGCCGGAATCCTGCTCTACGCAGGCGGGCCGGCGGCCGCCGAGGATGCCGCCAACCCGAACGTCATCGTCGACAACAGCGTGCTCGACGGCTCGCCGGGCGGCAACGCCAACAGCGAGGTGTTGCCGGCGCCGGCGCGCCAGCCAGTCAGCCGCCTCGTGACCGATGGCCAGAGCGCGATCGAAGCCGCGACGCCGCCGGAGACGACCTCGGAGACCACCTACCCGGCCGTGCCGACGACGCCGATCGAATCGACCAGCCTCGGCGGCTCCGAGGAGCCGGGAGAGGGCGTCGCTCCCGCCGCCGGCGAGGCCGCAGAGGGCGAAACCGCACCGGCGCAGCCGGCGGCGACCACCGAGGCGACGCCCCCCGCCGCGGCGTCCCCCGCCGCGACGTCCAGCGAGACGCCGGCAGCCGCGCCGCAGACGGCCGAGGGCGCGCCGGCGGCTGCACCGACCGACCAGCAGACCGCGGCGAAGCCGCCGATCGACGGCATGCTGCGCCTGACGTTCGAGCCGGAAGCCTCCAAGCTCTCCGACGAAGCTAAGGCCGATCTCGGCCCGCTGATCGAGAAGTTGAAGACCGACTATATGCTGCGGCTGCAGATCCTGGCCTATGCCGGCGGCGACGACAGCGCGTCGTCGCATGCCCGCGGCGTCTCGCTGGCGCGCGCACTGGCCATGCGCGACTACCTGATGGAGCAGGGCGTCACCGTCGAGCGCATGGACATCAAGGCGCTCGGCAATTCGGCGCAAGAGGAGCCGGCCGACCGGGTCGATCTCGTCCCCCTGGCGGAATGACCCGCTGCGTCCCGGAGCCGAGATCGCAGCGACGCCGGGAGCAGCCATGACGCGGCCCACCCGCTATCTCGCCTGGATGGCGGTCGGCCTGATCGCTGCCGCCGTGCTGGCGGCACTGCTGCACGAGCAGCTCTATACCGCCTACCGGCACAATCCCGGCCTGAACGCCGCCATCTTCATCGTCTTCCTCATCGGCGTCGCCTACATCTTCTGGCAGGTCATCCGGCTGAACCGCGAGATCACCTGGATCGAGCGCTTTCGCACGGGACAGATGGATTCGACGAACTACAGCCCGCCGCGGCTGCTGGCGCCGATGGCGGCCATGATCGGCGCCCGCAAGGGCAAGCTCAGCCTCTCCGCCCTGTCGCTGCGCTCGGTCCTCGACGGCATCAACGCGCGCCTCGACGAGAGCCACGACATCGCGCGCTACTTCATCGGCCTCATGGTCTTCCTCGGCCTGCTCGGCACCTTCTGGGGCCTGCTGCAGACCATCGGCGGTGTCGCCGACGCGCTGAAGACCATCACCGCCACGGGTGGCGATGCCAAGAGCCTGTTCGACCAGCTGAAGGGCGGGCTGCAGTCGCCGCTCGAAGGCATGGGCACCGCCTTCAGCTCCTCGCTGCTCGGCCTCGCCGGCTCGCTCGTGCTCGGCTATCTCGAGTTGCAGGCGAGCCAGTGCCACAACCGCTTCTTCAACGAGCTGGAGGACTGGCTCTCGGGCATGGCGCGGCTTACCGGCGCCGGCCCGGTCGGCGAAGGCGAGCAGTCCGTGCCGGCCTACATCCAGGCCCTGCTGGAGCAGACCGCCGACAGCCTGGAGAATCTGCAGCGCACGATGTCGCGCGGCGAGGAGAGCCGCATCGCGGCCAACAACAACCTGGCGGCGCTGGTCGAGCGGCTGGGCGGGCTCAGCGACCAGATGCGCAGCCAGCAGCAGCTGATGACCCAGCTGGCGGAGACGCAAGGCGAGGTGCGGCCGCTGCTGACGCGCCTGGCCGAGCTGGCGCGCTCCGGCGGTTTCGGGATCGATGAGTCCAGCCGCAACCACCTGCGCAACGTCGACCTGCAGATGAACCGGCTGCTTGAAGAGCTGACCACGGGTCGCCAAGTCTCCACCCAGGAGCTGACTCGCGAGATCCGCATGGTCGCCCGCACCATCGCGGCCATCGCCGAAGAGAGCCAACGGTAGGAGGCCGCCGCCATGGCCACCATCGCCGCCGGACGCGGACGCCGCCGCTATTTCGACCCCTGGCCCGGCTACGTCGACGTGCTCAGCACGCTGTTGATGGTCGTCATCTTCGTGCTGATCGTGTTCGTGATCGCCCAGGTCTTCCTGTCGCACGCGCTGAATGAAAGCGACACCGAGCTGCTGCAGAAGAAGAGCGACTTGGCCGCGGCGGAAAAGACGGTCGCGGAGCAAGAGCTGGATCTAAAAAATCTGAACGCGCGGATCCAGCAGCTCAACGATCAGCTTACGGGCGCGCAGACAGAGACGAGCGAAACGAAGCAGCGCCTGACCGTGATCCTCTCGGAGCGCGATTCCCTGGCCACGGGCCTGGCCGACGCCAACGCGCAACTGGCCAATACCAATGATGCGAACGAGACGCTGAAGGCCCAAATCGCGGAGCTGCTGAAGAACCACGAGGCCGACCAGAGCGCGCTCATGGCCACGCGCGCCGAACTGGACAAGGCCTACAAGCTGTCCGACGAGAACAAGGCCGCGCTGCTCGCCGCGCTCGCCCAGGTCGAGGACACGAAGAAGTCGGCCGCCGATACCAAGGCGCAGCTGGAGGCGGCCCTGGCCGCCGCCCGCGCCGACGCAGAGAAGGCCGGCAAGCTGACCGCCGAGCAGAAGGCTGCGCTCGACGAGAAGCTGGCCGAGCTGGCGGCCGCCTACAAGGCGATGGACGCCGACAAGGAAAAAATTCAGACAACGCTGGCCGAGCTGGCGGCGCTGCAGAAGGCGCGCGACGACCTGGCCAAGCAGGCGGCCGAACAGCAGGCCGCGCTGACGGCGGCGCAGAGCGCGTCGGAGCAGGCCAGCAAGCTCTCGGCCGAGCAGAAGGCGCAGCTGGAGCAGAAGCTGGCCGAGCTGGAGAACGCCTACAAGACGATCTCAGCCGACAAGGAGAAGATCGACACCATGCTGGCGGAGATCGCCGCGCTCCAGAAGCTGCGCGACGACCTCGCCAGGCAGGTCGCCGACAGCCAGGCGGCGCTGGCGACGGCGCAGTCCGAGAAGGACCAGGCCTTCAAGACCACGGCCGACCAGAAGGCGGCGCTGGAGCAGAAGCTGATCGAGCTGGAGAACGCCTACAAGACCATCGATGCCGACAAGGCCAAGGTGCAGGCGCTGCTCGGCGACATCGCCGCGCTCGAGTCTTTGCGTGACGATCTCTCGAAGAAGCTGCTCGCCAGCGACGAAGCGTCAAAGAACAACGCGGCGCAAGCAGAGAAGAACGCGAACGAGTTGGCGGAGGAGAAGAAGCTGAGCGACACCCAGCGCATGCAGGTGGAGCTGCTCAACCAGCAGGTGCTGGCGCTGCGCCAGCAGCTGGCGCAGCTGGCGACGGCGCTCGATGCCTCCGAGGCCAAGGCCAAGGAACAGGGCGTGCAGATCGCCGACCTCGGCAAGCGGCTGAACGTGGCGCTCGCCAACAAGGTGGCAGAGCTGGCGAGCTATCGCTCGGAATTCTTCGGCAAGCTGAAGGAAGTCTTGGGCGAGCGTCCCGACATCCAGATCGTCGGCGACCGCTTCGTGTTCCAATCGGAGGTGCTGTTCGACGTCGGCTCGGCCGATATCGAGGATGCCGGCAAGCAGCAGCTCGGGCAGTTCGCCAAGACGCTGCTGGAGATTGCGGCCAAGATCCCGACGGACATCGACTGGATCCTGCGCGTCGACGGCCATACGGACAAGCGGCCGATCAACACCCCTCAGTTCCACTCGAACTGGGAGCTGTCCTCCGCACGCGCCATCGCCGTGGTGAATTTCCTGCAGAGCCAGGGCGTGCCGGCCAATCGCCTGGCCGCCGCCGGCTTCGCCGAGTTCCGCCCGCTCGATCCGACCGACGACGAGATCGCCTACCGCCGCAACCGGCGCATCGAGTTGAAGCTGGATCAGCGGTAACACTGTAGGGGCCGCCCCGGGGCGGCCACGCGGGGCCGCCCCTACAACACGCCGGACTCGCCACCATGCCCGCACTCACCTTCCACCCTCTGACTCCCGACCGCTGGGACGACCTTGAGCGGCTGTTTGGCCCTGAGCGCGGCGCGGACAGCGGCTGCTGGTGCATGTTCTGGCGGCTGCGGCGCTCGGAGTTCCACGCGCTCGGCAAGCAGAAGCGCAAGGCCGCGTTCCGCGAGCTCGTGAAATCGAACGCGCCGCTCGGCATCCTCGCCTACGAGGGCGCGCAACCCGTCGGCTGGTGCGCGATCGCGCCGCGCGCGGCGACGCCCGGGCTCGAGCGCTCGCCCGTCTGCAAACCGGTCGACGACCGGCCGGCGTGGTCCATCACCTGCTTCTTCGTCGAGCCCAAGGCGCGGCGCGACGGCGTGATGGCGGCGCTGATCGACGCCGCCGTCAAGCATGCCAAGCGCCACGGAGCCAGGATCGTCGAGGCCTATCCGCGCGACCCCGGCCGCGCCCGCATCGATTCGGCGAGCGGCTATGTCGGCCTTCTGGAACCGTTCGCGGCCGAGGGTTTTCAGGAGGTCGCCCGCCGCACGCCGAAGCGTCCCTTCATGCGCCGCTACCTGTAGGGCGCAGCGGCTCTCCGTTCTCGACCACGTCCGCCTGATCGAACTGCAGCGCGGCCAGATGCGCGTAGAGTCCGCCCCGGCGACTAAGCTCGGCGTGGGTGCCCTGCTCGACGATGCGGCCGTGGTCCATGACCACGATGCGGTCGGCCTTGAGGACGGTGGCGAGACGGTGGGCGATGACCAGGGTGGTGCGGCCGTTCATCAGCCGATCGAGGGCCTGCTGCACGACCCGCTCGCTGGCGGCGTCGAGGGCGCTGGTGGCCTCGTCGAGCAACAGGACGGCCGGATTGCGCAGCACCGCGCGGGCGATGGCGATGCGCTGGCGCTGGCCGCCGGACAGCCGCACCCCGCGCTCGCCGAGATGTGTGGCGAAGCCCTCGGGCAGGCGGTCGAGGAACTCGCTGGCATGGGCGGCGTCGGCGGCGGCACGCACCTCCGCATCGCTGGCATCGGGGCGGCCGTAGCGGATGTTCTCCAGGGCGTCGCCGGAGAACACCACGGGGTCCTGCGCCACCAGGCCGATGCGCGCCCGCACCGCCTCCGGCGCGGCCGCGCGCAGGTCGACGCCGTCGAGGACGATGGCGCCGGCCTGCGGATCGTAGAAGCGCAGCAGGAGCTGGAACACCGTGGTCTTGCCGGCGCCGGACGGGCCGACGATCGCCACCCGCTCGCCCGGCTCCACGCTGAGGTCGAAGCCCTCGAGCGCCGAGCGATCCGGCCGCGAGGGATAGTGGAACGTGACGCCCTGGAACCGTACGCTGCCGCGCGCCGGCTCCGGCAGGGGCGCCGGCGATGCGGGCGCCGCGATGACCGGCGGCGTCTCCAGCAGCTCCGTCAGCCGCTCGATGGCGCCGGCGGCGCGCTGCACGTCGCCGGCCACCTCGGCGAGGGCGCCGACCGCGCCGGCGGCGAACGCGGCGTAGAAGATGAAGGCGGCCAGATCGCCGCCGCTGAGCCGCCCGGCCAGCACGTCGTGCCCGCCGAGCCACAGGACGACCGCGATCGCGCCGAACACGAGCAGCATGACGATCGCCACCAGCAACGCGCGGGCGCGGATGTATCCCATGGCCGTCGCGACCGTGCGCTCGAGCCGCTCGGCAAAGCGCCGCCGGTCGATCGTCTCGTGCGTGAAGGCCTGCACGGTGCGCACGGCCTCCAGGGTCTCGCCGGCATAGGCGCTGACGTCGGCGACGCGGTCCTGCGTGGCGCGCGAGAGCCGGCGGACGCGCCGGCCGAAGAGGACGATGGGCAGCACGACGAGCGGCACCACCAGCAGCGCCAGGCCGGTCAGCTTCGCGCTGGTGACGATCATCATGACGCTGCCGCCGACGAACAGCAGCAGGTTGCGCAGCGCCATCGAGGCCGAGGAGCCCACGAGCGTCTGCAGCAGGGTCGTGTCGGCGGTGAGGCGCGAGAGCACCTCGCCCGTGCGCGTCACTTCGAAGAAGCCGGGGCTGAGGCCGATGACATGGTCGTAGACCGCGCGGCGGATGTCCGCGACCACGCGCTCGCCCAGCCACGAGACGACGGAGACGCGCACATAGGTGGCGCTCGCCAGCAAAATCGTGCCGGCGATGATGGCGGCGAGCGCGTGATCGAGCAGCTCGCTGTTGTCCTTGCCGAAACCCTGGTCGATGAGCGCGGCAATGCCGCGGCCGAGCGCCAGCACCGTGCTGGCAGCGACGGTCGCCGCGCCGGTGGCGCCGAGGATCCGCCAGCGATAGGGCCGCAGGAACGGCCACAGCCGACCCAGTTGGCGCAGGTCGCGGCTCTTGGCGCGTTCGCGCGCGCTGGAGCTGTCTGGCTTCTGGCTTGGCTGGTTCATTGCGATGGCGATGCCCCCTGCCCGGCGGCCGGCGGCGGATGCTAGCCGCCGCCCTCGCCGCCCACCACGTCTAATTGTTAATAAACAGAGGGACAGGAGGTCGCATTCCAGCCGAGTCGCAAGCCTTGCCTGCCCCGGCCGCCTTCGCTATAAACCGGCCCTCGCATTTTCGGAGCGCGCTATGAAGAAAGGCATCCACCCGGACTACCACGAGATAAACGTGGTGATGACCGACGGCACCAGCTTCAAGACCCGCTCGACCATGGGCAAGGCCGGCGACACGCTGCGCTTGGACATCGACCCCAAGTCGCACCCGGCCTGGACCGGCGTCCATCGCCTCGTCGACTCCGGCGGCCAGCTCGCCAAGTTCCAGAAGCGGTTCCAGGGAATCGGCCTCAAGGGCAAGTAACTGCGAGGCATTATCGGCTGGCTTCGGGGCGGCCGCCGGCAGGGGGCCGCCCTCTTGATTCCGGGGGTCGCACCCCTATCTAAGGCGTGAACGGATGCCATTAGCGGGTCCGTTCCTAAGAGCCCGGCGGAGGCGCTTCCGTCCCCATGTTGCTCCCAGGAGGATATGGCACATGCGAACCACGCTTGATCTTTCCCCCCTGTTCCGCTCCACGATCGGTTTCGACCGGATGTCGCGTCTGCTCGATGCGGCCAGCCGGGTCGACGAGAGTGCGGTCTCCTACCCGCCCTACAACATCGAGGTCCTCGGCGAGGACGCCTATCGCATCACGATGGCGGTCGCCGGCTTCGGTGACAACGACATCAGCATCACCGCCCAGGAGAACTCGCTCGTCATCAGCGGCAAGCTTGCCAAGTCGGATGACGACCGCAAGTTCCTGCATCGCGGCATCGCCGGGCGCGCCTTCGAGCGGCGCTTCGAGCTGGCCGACCACATCAAGGTCAGCGGCGCCACCCTCGTGAACGGCCTGCTGCATGTCGATCTCGTGCGCGAGGTGCCGGAGGCGATGAAGCCCCGCAGCATCAAGATCGAGACCAAGGCGGCGACGAAGCCGACGGTGATCGAAGGCAAGGCGGCCTAACCCCGCGTCCCGATCGCCGACCGAACAGGGCCGGACGGGCGACCGTCCGGCCCTTGCCGTTTGGCCGCGACTCGTCGAGCATCGTCGCCATGGCGCGCCCGACCGCTATCCTGCTCAACGACACGACCGACTGGTACCACTGGGGCTGCACGGCCACGAGCCTCGGCCTCAAGTCGCTCATCGGCGAGCGCTACGACCTGATCGACGCCGTCCCGATCCGGGTCACCTACGGGCTCGCGCGCCCGCCCAATTCCCCGACGCAGTTCCAGGATGCCGCCTTCTTCCGGGCGCATGCAGCCGACAACGCCGATCTCTACCGGCGGATCGAGCGTGCGGACTGCGTGTTCGTGCATGGCGAAGGCACCATCCACGGCCTGTCGCGTGCGGCGGTCAATTTGCTCTACATGGCATTCGCAGCCCGCCGCCACCTGGGCAAGCCGGTCTATGTCGTCAATCACTCCCTCTATCCGCACACCGGCCGCGGCGCTGACGCTGCGAGCGCCGACGCCTTCTATCGCAGCATCTATGCGGTCTTCGACTACATCGCGATCCGCGAGACCCTGAGCAAGGAGATCGCCGACCGGCTCGGCATGCCGGCCGTGCTGTCGTTCGATTGCCTGCCGTTGACGGCCGGGCAGCTGTTCTCCACAAGGCCGGCAAGAGGAGAGACCCTGGCGATCGCCGGCTCGGTCGCCTTCGAGGCCGTCGGCCTCGGCCCGCTGGTCGCATTCGCCAACGGGATGAAACAGCGCGGCCACCAGCCCGTGGTCATCACCGGCGCGCAGGCCAAGCCGGCCGCCGACGATGCGCGCTTCGTGGCCGCGCTGCGGGCGCTCGGCACCGGCGACTGGCGCTATGTCGAGGCCGGGTCACTGACCGAATGGCTGTCGACGATCGGGAGCGCCGCGCTGCTGGTTTCTGGGCGCTTCCATCATTCGCTGGCCGCCTTCGCCATGCGGACGCCGTTCGTGATGTTGAACAGCAACACGCCGAAGATGAATGCCCTGGCCGCCATGCTCGGCGCGCCGGAGCCGATCCGCTACGACGATCCGCAGCTCGATCGGCTGCTGGTGGAGCGCGCCGAACAGGCTCGCTCGGAGGATTTCGCGCGCTCCGTCTTCGACCCGGCGCGCAACGGGTCGCTGCTCGACCTCGCTCGCAAGAACCTGCCGCCGGCGTGAGAGCCGCCGCGGTCAGATCGCCTTGCGCAGCGCGTCGATCACCGCATCCGGCCGCTCGCTCATCAGCATGTGACCGGCACCGGCCAGGGTGACCGTACGTGCCGTCTTGATCGCCTCCGCCAATGGCGCCGCCTTCGCGGGCGGGGTCATGCGGTCGAGCCCGCCCAGCAGAAGCAGCGTCGGGCAGGCGACGCGCGCCGCCGCGGCGACCGCGCCGTCATAGGCATTGCAGGCGGCAAGATCGGCGGCGAGCGCACCGGGCGGCGCGCGCTCGAGCAGCTGCAGGCTGCCGCCCATGATCCACAGGCCGGGCGCCGGATTGCCGCCGAGATGGCCGCTCGGCCCGTGGCCCCAGGAGGTCACGAGCTCGGGCCCCAGGCGGCGATTGCCGTCCGCGGCCGACTGCAGATCGGGATGGACGGGCATGCGCGCGGCGACGCCGAGCAGCGCCAGGCCGCGCGCGCGCGCCGGCGCCGACCCAGCGGCCTCCAGCGCGATCAGCGCGCCCATGCTGTGACCCACGAACGCCGCGCTCGCCAGGCCGACAGCGTCCAGCAGCTTGACGAGCCACGACGCCATCGCGCCGATCGAGCGTAGCAGCTCCCCGCCCGACCGGCCGTGGCCCGGCAGGTCAACGGCGAGCACGGACCGTCCGTGATGCGCGAAGTAGCGCGCCTGCAAGGCCCACACGGTGTGGTCCATGCCGGCGCCATGGATGAAGACGACGGCGGGCTGCGTGGCATCGAACGGGCGCCCGCCGGTGGCGGCGAAGACCCGGTTGCCGTCGACGGCGAGTTCCACGCTCAGCCCTTTTGCGAGACGCGCAGCGCCTGGCCGAGATCGCCCAGGATATCGTCTGCGTCCTCGATGCCGATGGAAAGCCGGATCAGATCCTCGCCGAGGCCGGCAGCCTTCAGGGCCTCGGCATCCATCTGCTGGTGCGTCGTGCTGGCGGGATGAATCACCAGCGTCTTGGCGTCGCCGACATTGGCGAGATGGGAGGCGAGCTGGAGCGCCTCGATGAATTTGCGGCCCGCCGCGCGTCCGCCCTTGATGCCGAAGCTGACGATGCCGCCGAAGCCCTTCGGGAACAGGCGTCGCGCCAAGGCGTGGTCCGGGTGCTCGGGCAGGCCGGGGTAGTTGACCCAGGCCACGGCCGGATTGGCCCGGAGGAATTCCGCCGCTTTCTGGGCGTTGGCGACGTGCCGCGCCATGCGCAGCGGCAGCGTCTCGACGCCCTGCAGGATATAGAAGGCGTTGGCCGGACTCAGGCAGGCGCCGAAGTCGCGCAGGCCCTCGGCGCGGGCGCGCATGACGAAGGCCTGCGGACCGAATTCCTCGGCGAAGTCGATGCCGTGATAGCCGGCATAGGGCTCGGTCAGAGTCGGGAACTTACCCGCGCGCTCCCAATCGAAGCGGCCGCCGTCGACGATGACGCCGCCGATGGCGATGCCATGGCCGCCGAGCCATTTCGTCGCCGAATGCATGACGATATCGGCGCCATGCTCGATCGGCCGGTTGAGATAGGGCGTCGAGAAGGTCGAGTCGATCATCAAGGGCAGGCCGGCCTCGTGCGCGATCCTCGCGACCGTCGGGAGATCCAGCACTTCGAGATTCGGGTTGCCGATGGTCTCGGCGAACACCAGCCGCGTTTCCGGCCGGATGGCGCGGCGGATGGCATCTGCATCGCGCGGGTTCACGAAGGTTGTGGCGATGCCGAAGCGCGGCAGGGTCAGCTTCAGCAGGTTGACGCTGCCGCCATAGATCGAGGCCGAGGCGACGATGTGCCCGCCGGCATCCATCAGCGTGGCGATGGCGAGGTGGAGCGCGGCCTGGCCGCTGGCCGTGCAGACCGCGCCGACACCGCCCTCCAGCGCGGCGATGCGCTCTTCGAGGACGGCCACCGTCGGATTCGAGATGCGCGAATAGATATGGCCTGGCCGCTCCAGGTTGAACAGCGCGGCCGCCTGGTCGGTGTCGCGGAAGACGTAGGAGGTGGTCTGGTAGATCGGCTGCGCCCGCGCCCCTGTCGCCGGGTCGGGCTGCTGGCCGGCGTGCAGACTGAGCGTGTCGAACTTGGGAAACTTCGGGTCGGCCATCGGAAGCGCCCCCGCCGAAAAGCGGAGGGCCGCTCAACCGGATTGGTCCGGCCGCGGCCCTCTTCGTTGTGTCAGCCTCAACCCTGTGTAACTTGCCGACGAAACGCTAGTTTGCATTGCAGGATTGCGTCAAGCGCAGATTTTGACGGCCTGTGCGCATTTCTTCTTGCCTTCGTTGGAGCCTTTGCGCTAGCCGCCCGCGCAAAAGAAAACCGCCGGTCGAAGGACCGGCGGCAAGTTAGACAGGGAGGCGTCAACAAGGATCGGAAGCGACCCTCGAGAGGATCCCCATGGCAGGGATCGTCTGTTACGGAATCTAGGAGTAAAGAGTTAAATTATGGTTAACGACTTTAAGAAATCGCAGCTTTCTCGATTCCATCGATGAATCAACCGGCTAGTTGCCCTTGAACAGGCCGGCGGCACCCGCCAGGTGGGCCTTCTTGGCCTCGATTTTAGCCTTCACGCGGGAAATTTCCGCCTCCATCCCGGCGATGTAGTCCTTGAGCTCCTCGATCGACATGCGGTCGAGGTCGGGGGGCGTCGGCGCCTTCTTGCGCGGCTCGAGTTCCTCGGGGTCCATCGGTCGGCCTCGTCAATTCGGCTTGTGTGCCGCGGTCGATCATACTAGAGGGGCGCGGCCCGTCGCCAGCCTCGGAGGCCTCGATGTCAGCCCATCCCGGATCCATGACCGCCATCGAGATCAAGCAGCCCGGTGGACCGGAGGTGCTGACCCCCGGCCTGCGCCCAGCCCCGCGGCCGGCGGCCGGCGAGGTGCTGGTGAAGGTGGCGGCGGCCGGGGTGAACCGGCCGGACGTGCTGCAGCGCCAGGGCGGCTACGCGCCGCCGCCGGGCGCCTCGGATATCCCCGGCCTGGAAATCGCTGGCAAGATCGTCGGACTGGGCGAGGGCGTCGCCGGCTGGAAGGTCGGCGACAGCATTTGCGCGCTGGTGGCCGGCGGCGGCTATGCCGAATATTGCACCGCGCCCACGCCGCAATGCCTGCCCTTCCCCAAGGGCTATGACGCCGTGCGGGCGGCCGCGCTGCCCGAGACCTTTTTCACCGTGTGGACGAACGTGTTCGACCGCGGCCGCCTGAAGGCGGGCGAGACCTTCCTCGTCCATGGCGGCTCGAGCGGCATCGGCACCACCGCGATCCAGCTCGCCAAGGCGTTCGGCGCGCGCGTCTTCGCTACCGCCGGCGGGGCGGAGAAGTGCGCGGCCTGCAAGCGGCTCGGGGCCGAGGTCGCGATCGACTACCGGAACGAGGATTTCGTCGAGGTCGTCGGGAAGGCAACAGAGGGGCGCGGCGTCGACGTGATCCTCGACATGGTCGGCGGCGACTACATCCTGCGCAACCTGAAGTGCCTGGCCATGGAGGGCCGCCTAGTGCAGATCGCCTTCCTCAAGGGCAGCACCGTGGAGATCAACTTGCTGCCGCTCATGATGAAGCGGCAGACGCTGACGGGGTCGACCTTGCGGCCGCGTTCGGTGGCGGAGAAGGGCGCGATCGCCGAGGCGCTCCGCCGGAAGGTGTGGCCGCTGCTCGACGCCGGCACGGTGGCACCGGTCGTGCATGCGACCTTCCCACTGGCGAAGGCCGCCGATGCCCATCGCCTCATGGAGTCGAGCGCGCATACTGGCAAGATCGTGCTGACGACGGAATAGGCACGCCGCACTCGGAAAGATTCACCCTGGCGGCAGCGTCGAAACAGTGCTATTTCCGGCACCTCCCTCGCATTCAGGCTGATCTAGTCCCAGATCTGGGATCGGTCGAAGCGACGGCTTGCCGGGCGGTTACCGGCGGGCCGCAAGCGGGCGGGGTTTGAGTTACGGAGGAACGTGCGATGGCGCAATTGCTGATGCCCAAGGCAACCGCGGTGTGGCTGGTGAACAACACCACCCTCACCTTCGAGCAGATTGCCGAGTTCTGCGGGCTGCACTCCCTGGAGGTGCAGGGCATCGCGGACGGCGAGGTGGCGATCGGCATCGTCGGCCTCGATCCCACCCTCAACGGTCAGCTGACGAAGGAGGAGATCGCGCGCTGCGAGGCGGATTCCACCCAGCGCCTCAAGATGGAGAAGCCGAGCATTCCGCTGCCGGCGCCGCGCACGAAGGGCCCGCGCTACACGCCGGTCGCCAAGCGCCAGGACAAGCCGGACGCGGTGGCTTGGCTGGTGCGGCATCATCCGGAGCTGTCGGACGCGCAGATCTCCAAGCTGATCGGCACGACCAAGCAGACCATTGCCGCGGTCCGCGATCGCAGCCATTGGAATTTCGCCAACCTGCGGCCGCGCGATCCCGTGCTGCTGGGGCTGTGCACGCAGAGCGACCTCAACGCAGCGGTGATCCGCGCGCGCAAGGCGCTGGAGAAGAGCGCGGCCGTCAAGGAAGAGGGCGCCGCGCCGCAGCCGGAGGCGCCGAAGCCGGAGGAGCGCCGGGGCACCCTGGCCGACCTCGCCAAGTTCCTCCCCGAACAGGGCTCGTAGGCGCGCCTCAGCCGACGTCGAACTTGATGCCCTGGGCGAGGGGCAGCGCGTTCGAATAGTTGATCGTGTTGGTGGCGCGGCGCATGTAGGCCTTCCAGGCGTCGGAGCCGGACTCGCGGCCGCCGCCGGTCTGCTTCTCGCCACCGAAGGCGCCGCCGATCTCCGCCCCGCTCGGTCCGATGTTCACGTTCACGATCCCGCAGTCGCTGCCGCCGGCCGCCATGAAGCGGTCGGCCTCGCGCAGGTCGGTCGTGAAGATGCAGGAGGCGAGGCCCTGCGGCACGCCGTTGTGGATGGCGATAGCGTCCTCGAACTTCCGGTACTTGAGGGCGTAGAGGATGGGGGCGAAGGTCTCCTCGCGCACCACCTCCGTCTGCTCCGGCATCTCCACGATGGCCGGCTTCACGTAGAAGCCGTCGGGCAGCTTGTTGAGGCGGACGCGCTCGCCGCCGAACACCTTGCCGCCGTCGGCGGCGGCGCGCTTCAGCGACTGCTGCATGCGCTCGAAGCTGGCGCCGTCGATCAGCGGGCCGATGAGCGTGCCGGGCTCGCGGGGATCGCCGACCTTCACGCTGCCGTAGGCATTCTTCAGCCTTGGCAAGAGGCGATCGTAGATCTGCTCGTGGGCGATGACGCGGCGCAGCGTCGTGCAGCGCTGGCCGGCCGTGCCGACGGCGGCGAAGGCGATGGCGCGCACGGCGAGGTCGAGATCGGCCGAGGGCGCCACGATCATGCCGTTGTTGCCGCCGAGCTCCAGCAGCAGGCGGCCGAAGCGCTGGGTCACGCGCGGACCGACCTCGCGGCCCATGCGCGTCGAACCGGTGGCGCTGACGAGGGCGACGCGGGCATCGTCGACCAGCGCCTCGCCGACGGGGCGGCCGCCGATGACGATCTCCAGCAGGTGCTTGGGAGCGGCGCCGAAGCGTCGCACGGCCTTGCGCCAGAGCTGCTCGCAGGCGAGCGCGGTGAGCGGAGTCTTCTCCGACGGCTTCCAGACCACCGCGTCGCCGCAGACGATGGCGAGGGCGAAGTTCCACGACCACACCGCGACCGGGAAGTTGAAGGCGCTGATGACGCCGGCGACGCCGAGCGGATGCCAGGTCTCCATCATGCGGTGGCCCGGCCGCTCCGAGGCGATGGTGAGGCCGTAGAGCTGGCGCGAGAGGCCGACGGCGAAGTCGCAGATGTCGATCATCTCCTGAACCTCGCCCTTGCCCTCCTCCAGGATCTTGCCGGTCTCGACGGTGACGAGCTCGCCGAGATCAGCCTTGGCCGCGCGCAGCTCCTCGCCGAACAGGCGGATCAGCTCGCCGCGCTTGGGCGCCGGCACCTCGCGCCAGGCGAGGAACGCATCCTGGGCCTTGGCGATGGCGGCACTCACCTGCGCGGGCGTGTGGCTCTTCAGGCGGGCGAGCTCGCCGCCGTCGATCGGCGAGCGGACGACGAGGTCGCCGGATTTCAGCTTGGCGGAATCGAGGTCGAGGGCTTTCAGCAGGCGATTGATATTCACGATTGCGCTCTTCGGTTGGACGGGCGGCGACTATAGGGTCGCGCGCGCGGTGAGACAAATTCCGGCGGCGGTTCTTTACGCAAAAATGTTTCACGTGAAACATCGCAGCGGCGGTCGATCGGATTCTCTCGACGGCGCGAGACGCCGCAGGCCGGCTTTACGCAAAAATGTTTCACGTGAAACATCGGCTCAAAAAGCCGCAACTATGCGATTCTGCAAAACGACCCTATGGATCAAAAAATCGCCCTTTGATTCCAGAGAGATGAGCTCGACCAGTTTCGGTCCGTTTTGGCCGCTCTCTGGCCGATCTTGGCGCGGCGCGCGCGGGAAAAGAGCGCGTTTCGCACGCGCCCGTGCTATGGCCTGCGGAGGCGACGGGGAGGATGGCGCCCATGGGCGATGCGCAGAGAGCAGGGGATTGGAGCGAAGACAACTCGCGCCAGTTCCTCGACTACGGCCGCTACTTCGTGCCGGAGCGGGAGCGGCAGATCGGCATCATCGGCGACCTGATTCCGGAGCCGCCGGCGGGCGCCCTGCTGGTCGAGCTGTGCTCGGGCGAGGGGCTCCTGAGCCGGGCGCTGCTGGAGCGCTTCCCAGGCTGCCACCTGCTCGCCCTCGACGGGTCGCCGGAGATGCGGGCGCGCACGGCGGAGACCTGCCGCGCCCATGCCGGGCGGCTGACGGTGGCGGGGTTCGACCTCGCTGCCCCGGACTGGCGCGCCTTTCCCGAGCCGCCCCACGCCGTCGTCTCCTCGCTGGCGATCCACCATCTCGGCGGCGGGGAGAAGCGGGCGCTGTTCCGCGACCTGGCGACGGCGCTGGCGCCCGGCGGCGTGCTGGTCATCGCCGACATCGTGCGCCCGCCCGATGCGCGCGGCCTGGCCACGGCGGCGCAACAGTGGGACGAGGCGGTGCGCGCGCGCTCGCTGGCGCTCGACGGCGATTTGCGGGCCTTCGAGGAGTTCGGCCGCCTGCGCTGGAACTACTTCCGCGACCCCGGCGGCGACCCGATCGACAAGCCGTCGTCGCTGGCCGAGCAGCTGGCATGGATGGCGGAGGCTGGCTTCACGGGCGTCGACTGCCACTGGCTGCTGGCCGGGCACGCGATCTTCAGCGGGCGGAAGGGGTGAACGCGAGGCCGCCCCGCAGTTCCCTCGAACAGACTGGATGCGCTGAATGGCGCTGGACGGCCTTGTAACAGAACCGGGCTTTTTCAGACGGCGCCTACACGGCATATTCATGCGGCTAAGCAGGGATTCGACTGACGTTGTCGCCCCCGCTTTCGCGCTGGGGATGCACGGATCTTGCGAGGCGACGCAGGAGCCGATCTGCCCCCTCCCCCTGAGGGAGAGGGTGAGGGGACTCGCGCGGCAGCGCGAAGAGATCTTGTTCATGTCGATCGATGGAAGTGGGAAAGGTATCGGGCGCTACTCAAGGTTCGCGTGCGCTTGTGCGCGTCGATTGCATCGGCGCCTACCGGCGCCAAACCCCTCACCCTGTCCCTCTCCCTCAGAGGGAGAGGGGACTCTGTAGATCGGCCCTGCGTCGATGCCGACTTCTGTGCATACCCCAGTAGTACAGCATCAGGCGCAGGAGAGCGCCGACGAGCTCTTCGCCTTGAGCCGGCTCGCGGCCGATGCGGCCTGCCAGAGGCTCGGGTCGAGCGCGCTCGGGCTCGCGGCCGACGAGGCGGCGCGGCGGCTGAAGGGCGCCGGGCCCAATCTCGTCACGCGCGAGCGCAAGCCGACGATCCCGCAGGAGATCTGGGGCCGGGCCAGGAATCCGCTGAATGCCCTGCTCGTCACTCTGGCAGCGGCCTCGTACATCTTGGGCGACGTGCGCGCGGCCGTCGTCATCGTCGTCATGGTCTTCCTCTCGGTCGTGACGGCGTTCATTCAGGAGCATCGCTCGAACGAGGCGGCGGCGCGGCTGCGGGCCATGGTCAAGACGACGGCGAGCGTGCGGCGCCCCCGCGCGGGCGCGCCGGCCGATTTCGCGGAGGAGCCGCTCGAGACGCTGGTGCCCGGCGACATCGTGCGGCTCTCCGCCGGCGACATGATTCCGGCCGACCTGCGGCTGCTCGAAGCCAAGGATCTGTTCGTCAACCAGGCGGCGCTGACCGGCGAGGCCATGCCGGCGGAGAAGCATCCGCAGGCCTGCGAGGGGCGGTTTGACGATCCGTTCGACCTGCCGAACATCTGTTTCATGGGGGCGAATGTCGTCAGCGGCTACGCCACCGGCATCGTCGCGCGCACGGGCGCGCAGACCTTCTTCGGCCAGCTCGCCGACGAGATCGCGGGACGGCGCGTGCCGACCGCGTTCGACCAAGGCATCAACCGGTTCGCCTGGCTGATGATCCGCGCCATCGTCGTGATGGCACCGACCGTCTTTCTCATCAACGGATTCACCAAGCACGATTGGCTCGAGGCCCTGCTGTTCGCGGTCGCAGTCGCCGTCGGCCTCACTCCCGAGATGCTGCCGATGATCGTGACGGTCAACCTGGCGAAGGGCGCGATGGCCATGGCGCGCGCCAAGGTGATCGTGAAGCGGCTCGCCGCGATCCAGAACCTCGGCGCCATGGACGTGCTGTGCACGGACAAGACGGGCACCCTGACGCAGGACCGGATCATCCTCAAGCGGCACCTGGACATTCGCGGCGAGGAGTCGGAGCGCGTCCTGCAATATGCCTATCTCAACAGCCACTTCCAGTCGGGCCTGAAGAACCTGCTCGACGTCGCCGTCCTCGAGCATGTCGACATCCACAAGGTGCTGGGCATCGATACGGGATTCGCGAAGGTCGACGAGATTCCCTTCGATTTCTCCCGGCGCCGCCTCTCCGTGGTGGTCGCGCACGGCCAGGACAGGCATGTCCTGATCTGCAAGGGGGCGGTCGAAGAGATCTTCGCGGTCTCCACCCAGTACGAGATCGACGGAACGAAGGGGGCGCTCGACGAGAGCCACTTCGCGACCGCGAAGGAGGAGACGGTCGCGCTCAACGAGGACGGCTTCCGCGTGGTCGCCGTCGCCTACAAGGTGATCGAGACGCCGAAGGCGGCCTATTCGATCGCGGACGAGAGCGACCTCACGCTGCTCGGCTATATCGCCTTCCTCGACCCGCCCAAGGAGAGCGCCCGCGCGGCGATCGCCGCCCTGGCCGAGAAGGGCGTGCAGGTCAAGATCCTGACGGGCGACAACGAGGTGATCACGCGCAAGGTCTGCCGGGAGGTGCGGCTCGCCGCCGGCGACATCCTGCTGGGACGGCAGGTCGAGGCGCTGGGCGACGAGGCGCTCGCCGAGACGGCCGACCGCACGACCGTCTTCGCCAAGCTCACGCCGGCGCAGAAGGAGCGCATCGTGCGCGCCCTGCACCGCAAGGGACACGTCGTCGGCTTCCTCGGCGACGGCATCAACGACAGCCCGGCCCTGAAGGGCGCGGACGTCGGCATCTCCGTCGACACCGCCGTCGACATCGCGAAGGAGTCGGCCGACATCATCCTGCTGGAGAAGAACCTGCTGGTGCTGCAGGCCGGCGTGATCGAGGGGCGCAAGATCTTCGCCAACATCACCAAGTACATCAAGATGGGCGCCAGCTCGAACTTCGGGAACATGTTCAGCGTGCTCGGCGCCAGCCTGTTCCTGCCGTTCCTGCCGATGGCGCCGATCCAGGTGCTGACCAACAACCTGCTCTACGATTTCTCGCAGACTGCGATCCCGACCGACAACGTCGACGCGGAATACGTCGCGAAGCCGCGCCGCTGGGATATCAGCGGCATCTTCAAGTTCATGCTGTTCATCGGGCCGGTCAGCTCGATCTTCGACTACGCGACCTATGCGATGATGCTGGTCGTGTTCGGCGCCTGGAGCAATGCGCCGCTGTTCCAGACCGGCTGGTTCGTGGAATCGCTGCTCACGCAGACGCTGATCATCCACATCATCCGCACGCCCCGGATTCCCTTCGTCGAAAGCCGGGCGAGCCCGGCGCTCATCGCGACGACCATCGTCATCTGCCTCGTCGGGATCGCCCTGCCCTTCACCTGGGTCGGCGACGCGCTGGGCTTCACGCCGCTGCCCCCGCTCTATTGGCCGCTCGTCGCCGCCCTGCTCGCGGGCTACGCGGTGCTCACGCACCTCATCAAGCTGTGGTTCGTCCGGCGCTGGGGGATCTGAGCGGGCCTGGCGCGGCCGCTCAATTGTCCGGCAGCACCAAGCTGCCGTTGTTGAGGAGGCCCATGACGTCGGTGTTCACGCCCTGGAGGACGACCAGGTCGACGAAGCCGCTGCCGTCGCCGTTGGTATCGACGCTGATGGTGGTGCTGCCGTTGCTCTCGGCCGCATGCAGGAAGTCGTTGATGTTGGACGTAGCCGGATCGAATCCGGACAGCAGGTGGCTCACATCCAGCACGTCTCCGCCGGGCGCGTTCGTAAAGTCGGTGATGACATCGAGCCCGTTGAGACTGCCGTTGTCGAAGGCGAAGCGGTCGCTGCCGGCGCCGCCCGCCAGCGTGTCGGCGCCCGCGCTCGCCTGCAGCGTGTCGGCGCCGTCGCCGCCGAGCAGGAGGTCGTTGCCGCCGGCGCCGTCGAGCGTGTCGTTGCCGGCGAGCCCGCTCAGCACGTTGTCGCCGCCGTTGCCGGCGATGAGGTTGTTGAGGCTGTTGCCCGTGCCGGTGAGCGGATCCAGGCCGCCCTCCAGGAGAAGGTCTTCGAGATTGCTGGCGAGCGTGTAGCTGATGCTGCTGGCAACGGTGTCGTGGCCACCGCTGGCGCTGCTCTCCACCACCTTGTCGCCGGTGGAGTCGACGATGTAGCTGTCGTCGCCGGTGCCGCCGGTCATGCTGTCGGCCCCGAGGCCGCCGTCGAGCGTGTCGTTGCCCTCGTTGCCGGTGAGCGTGTCGTTGCCGTCGTCGCCCTCCAGGCGATTGATGGCGGAATTGCCGGTGATCTTGTTGGCGAGATCGTTGCCTTCGCCGCCGGCATCGGCGGTGCCGGTGAGCGTCAGGTTCTCGATGTTGGCGGCGAGCCCGTAAGTCGTCGAGGCGTTGACCTGGTCGGTCCCCTCGCCCGGATTCTCGAAGATGACATCGTTCTCGCTGTCGACGACGTAGGTATCGTTGCCGGCGCCGCCGGCGAGTTGATCGTCGCCGCCCTTGCCGTCGAGGATGTTGGCGCCGGCGTTGCCGATGAGGACGTTGTCGACAGCGTCGGTGCCGGTGGCGTTGAGCGCGCCTGTCCCGGTGAGCGTGACATGCTCGATGCCGGCATAGGCGGCTGCGTTGAGGTCGATCGAGATGGAGGCCTGGATGCGGTCGTCGGTGCCGCTGATGTCGACGATCACGTCCTTGGCGCTGTCGACGATA
>DATIXH010000443.1:0-13266 GCA_035518775.1 Candidatus Acidiferrum sp. | reverse complement strand
GCGCCGCCGAACGAAAAGCTCTATGCCAACCCGCTGCTGGGCGTGCAGGCGACCGGCAATTCGAATGCGATGCGCGGCGCGTGGAAGCCGCTGCGCGAGGCCGGGGCGGCCGCCAGGATCATGCTGATCGCCGCCGCGGCCCAACGCTGGGGTGTCGTTCCCGAGTCTTGCCGCGCCCAGGACGGCGCGGTGATCCATACGCCGACCGGGCGAAGGCTGCATTATGGCGAGCTTGCCGCAGACGCGGCGCGCATGCCCGTGCCGGAGAATGTGCCGCTGAAACAGCCGGACGCGTTCAAGCTGATCGGCACGCCGGTCAAGCGGCTCGACGCCCAAGCAAAGGTCAACGGGGCCGCGGTCTATGGCATCGATGCGCGCCCGCCCGGCGTGAAGATCGCGACTCTGGCGCAATCGCCCGTGTTCGGCGGGCGCGTGAAGAGCGTGGACGATTCCGCAGCCAAGGTCGTCAAGGGCGTGCGGCAGATCGTGCGGCTCGATGACGCCGTCGCGGTCGTGGCCGATCACATGGGCGCCGCGAAGAAGGGCCTGGAAGCGCTCAAGATAGAATGGGACGACGGTGCGCATGCGAGCCTCGGCACGGACGACGTCGCGCACGAACTCGACCGGGCAACACTCGGGTCGGGGACGGTGGCGCAGAACATCGGCGATGCCGACGCGGCCATGGCGAGCGCGGCCACCAGGGTCGAGGCGGTCTATCAGGTCCCGTTCCTGGCGCATGCCACCATGGAGCCGATGAACTGCACCGTGCATTTTCGCCAGGACGCCTGCGAGATCTGGATCGGGAGCCAGGCCGTGGCGCGCGTTCAGCGGATGGCCGCGGAGGCCGCAGGATTGGCACCGGAAAAGGTCATCGTTCACAATCATCTGATCGGCGGCGGCTTCGGTCGGCGGCTGGAGGCCGACGGGGCGGTCCGCGCCGTCGAGATCGCCAAGCAGGTCGACGGACCCGTGAAGGTCGTGTGGACCCGCGAGGAAGATATCCAGCACGACATGTACCGGCCCTATTGGTTCGACCGCATCGCCGCCGGGTTGGACGACCAGGGCAGGCCGGTGGCCTGGAAGAACCGCTTCGCCGGCTCTTCGGTGATCGCACGATGGCTGCCGCCGGCATTCAAGGACGGCCTCGACCCGGACTCGACGGAAGGCGCGATCGATCTGCTCTACGATCTGCCGAATTTCCACGTCGAGTATGTGCGCGTGGAGCCGCCGGGCATTCCGACGGCGTTCTGGCGCAGCGTCGGTCCGTCGCACAACGTCTTCGTCACGGAAAGCTTCATCGATGAAATGGCCGGCGCGGCAAAACAGGATGCCGTCGCCTATCGGCGGGCACTTCTCGACAAGTCGCCGCGTGCAAGGGCGGTGCTGGATCTTGCCGCGGAAAAGGCCGGCTGGGGTGGCTCGTTGCCCCAGGGGCAGGGCCGGGGCGTCTCGCTGCAGTCTGTGTTCGGCAGCTACCTGGCGGTGGTCGCCGAGGTCGAGGTCTCGAAGGATGGCGGCGTGCGCGTTCGCCGCGTCGTCTGCGCGGTCGATTGCGGCACCGTCGTCAACCCCGACACGGTCCAGGCGCAGATTCAGAGCGGGATCATGTTCGGCGCCACGGCCGCGCTCTATGGCGAGATCACGCTCAAGAACGGCCGCGTCGAACAGGCCAACTTCGATAGCTACCAAGTGCTTCGCATGAACGAGGCGCCGGCTGTCGAGGTCCATATCGTGAAGAGCTTGGAGCCGCCGGGGGGAATGGGCGAGACCGGGACGTCGGCGATCGTGCCCGCCATCGCCAATGCGGTCTTTGCGGCGACCGGCAAGCGGCTGCGCAAGATGCCGGTCGACAGCAGAATCCTGAAGCAGTCGGCGTGAGCCGATCGCGCTGCAACGTCTTGCGCGAATGCCTTTCGGGCCTATCGACTTTGATGCCTGGCCGGCCGCCGGTGTCTCGCGGTTGGGAGTTCCGGCGGCGCCTACCTCCCTGAATATAAGGCACACGCGCGCGCAGAGCGCTGCCGTAAAGCTCCGGCGATCTTGACTCGGATCATGGCATTAGTTACGGTTAATTTTGGAACGTTCCACAAAAACACCAACAGGGAGGAACAAGCGATGGCGAAGAACGCACGGGGATTGTCCGGACCTCGACGGCAACGTCCGCGGACGGCGATGGATTCGACGTCGGCTGGCTCTGCGCGACCGGGCGTCGACTCTGAGTCGACGCCGAGAATCTCGCGCCGCGCCTTCGTTGGGCGCACAGCGGGTGCCGCGCTGGCGGTCGGCGCACTCTCCAATTTCATCGCACCCCGGAAAGCTGCGAGCGACGCCGGCACGGTGGTCGTGATGGCGTGGGAGAACTACGTCCATGCCGAGATCCAGAAGCGCTTCAAGGCGGCGACCGGCATCACGATGCGCGGCATCCCCGCGGACTCCGATCAGGACATGTTCACCAAGCTGCAGGCGGGCGGTGGCGACCAGTACGACGTCGTCTTCGCGAACGCCGGCTTCTGCCCCCTGTACCACCAGGCCGGTTTGATCGAGCCGATCGATCTCAACGAGGTGCCGGCCGCGAAGAATCTCTGGCCCATCTTCAAGACGAACACCGACTTTCCGTATGTCGTTGCGGCGAACCAGACGCTGCTCTACCCGAGCATGTGGGCATCCTTTGGCATCTGCTGGAACGTCGATCGCTTCCAGGTGCCGGCCCCGTATTCGTGGACGTCGCTGTGGGACGCTCCGAAGGGCAAGGTGATCCTGCAGGGCGCCGGCGACGACTTCCTCTCGCTCGCCGGCCTCGCCCTGGGCGTGCCGCGCTCCGAGATCTACGCGATGACCGGGCCCACGCTCAAGAAGGCGGCCGACTACCTGCGCGAGCTGAAGCCGTTCCAGATCAGCGCCAGCTCCGACCTCGTGACGGCAGACGCCATCCGGACCGGGAAAGCCGTCGTGGGCCAGGCGACCAGCCTCGGCCTCGCCTACCGGATCAATGAGAAGGCGGGCAAGCACGTGGCCGACATCCAGCTGCCAAAGGAGGGCGCGCTCGGTTGGGTCGACGGTCCCCAGCTCGTCAAGAGCGCCAAGAACCGCGGCAACGCGATCAAATTCATCGACTTCCTCATGGGCGACGAGGCGATGCAGGATTGGCTCTGGGACTACAACGTCTTCGGGATGGCGAGCCAGACGACCTCGGAGCGCATCATGAAGTCGGGCGCAAAGCAGAACGCCCCCATCTATGAGGCGCTCGGCGGCGGCAAGCCTGAGATCGCCACCAGCATGGTCTTCCAGGGGCCGTCGCAGCATCCGAAGGAGTGGGCGGCCGCGTACGACGCCGTGCTGGCCGATTAGCCACCCGCGACTCGGCAACCGGAGACACGCTGCGTGGTTGCTCCGGGTGCCCCGCTGTTGACAGGCGAGGGCGGTTCGCCGCCCTTGCTCGGCCGTCTCCGTCGTCGCGGCCTCGAGAACCCGCTGCTTCCCCTTCCGGCGGTGCTGGCGGTGGCCATCGGCTTCTTCGCACCGCTGGTTGTGCTGGTCGTCTACTCCTTCTGGCCGACCGAAGACGGGCGGATCGTCCACCATTGGACAATCGCGAACTACGCGCGCTTCCTCAGCGAGGCAGCCTATCGGCGGATGCTGCTTCGCTCGTTCTGGCTGGTGGCACTGGCATCCGCGCTCACGGTCGTCCTGAGCTTCCCCTTCGCCTACTTCGTGGCGGCCAAGGTGCGGCCGTCGCGGCGGCTGGCCTGGATCCTGGTCGCGATCATTCCGTTCTGGACCAGCTATCTGATCCGGGTCCTCGCCTGGCTCAACATGTTCGGCGACGAGGGGCTGATCAACAAGGCGCTGACCGACATCGGCCTCGTGGACTCGCCGATCGAGTTCTTCGGCTTCGGCCGGCCGGCGATCGTGATCACGTTCGTCTACCTGCTGTTCCCGCTCGCCTTTCTCGCGACCTACATCGCAATCGAGCGGATCAACCCGGCCATGCTGGATGCCGCCGCCGACCTCGGCGCGCGGCCGTGGCGGAGGCTGGTCACGATCACGCTGCCGACCGCCCGCTCCGGCATCGTGGCCGGCTTCGTCTTCGCCTTCATTGCCATGATGGGCGACTATGCGACGCCGCAGCTGATCGGCGGCACCAACGGCACCCTCTACGCCAACCTGATCACCAACCAGTTCGGCTACTCGCTGCAATGGGGCTTCGGCTCCACGCTCGCGGTGCTGTTCCTGGTCGCCATCCTGCTGCTGGTGATCGTGCTCCGCCTCATGGTCGGCGGGGTCGAGGCGGCCGGCGAGTACACGGGCGGCTTCACGCGCCGGCGCGCGCCGTTTCTCTTCGGCTATTCGGTGCTGTATCTCATCTTTCTCTATACGCCGCCGGCGCTGCTCGTGCTGCTGGCCTTCAACGACTCCGAGGAGACCGGCCTGCCGTTCGTCGGCTTCACCACCCGCTGGTTCACCGAGGTGTTCAACAATCCTGTGCTGCTCGACGCGCTCTGGACGAGTCTTCAGGTCGGGATCGCGGCGGTCCTGATCGGCGCCGTGCTCGGCACCCCTGCGGCGGTGCAGATCGCGCGCGTCAAGGGCCGGCTGCGCTCGTTCAATCTCGGGATGATCGGCCTGCCGCTGTTCCTGCCGCCCTTGGTGCTCGGCCTCGCGATCATCGTCGGCCTGAACGCGCTCGGTATTCCGCGCGGTCTCTGGACGATCATCGCAGGCCACGCCATTCTCACGCTTCCGGTGGTGACCCTTCTCATCCTCGTGCGACTGGAGGGGCTCGACCGCAACCAGGAGACCGCCGCGATGGACCTGGGAGCGCGGCCGTGGCGGGCCTTCCTGACCGTATCGGTGCCGCAGGCCCTGCCGGGCATCCTCGCCGGTGTGATGATCGCCTTTGCGATCTCGATGGACGAGTTCATCCTCACCTTCCTGGTGACGGGATCGCAGCAGACGCTGCCACTCTACATCTTCGGGTCGCTGCGGATCCGCGTGACGCCCGATCTGAACGCCATCTCCGCGCTGATGCTCGGTGCCTCGTTCCTGCTGTTGACCATCGGGGCGCTGATCGCCGTCGGGCGGGAGAGGCTGCGTGGGCGCGAGCGGGTGGCCCGGATGCTCGCAGCGGAGAATGCGCCGTGAATGCACCCGCAGGCCCCGCTTTGAAGTGCACCGACCTGCGGATTCGCTATCCGGGCCAGGAGGCCTACGCCCTGGGCTCCGCGTCGACGGGCGTCTCGTTCTCGGTCAATCGCGGCGAGCTCTTCGCACTGCTCGGGCCGAGCGGCTGCGGGAAGACGACGACGCTGCGCATCATCGGCGGCTTCATCGAGCCGACGACCGGAACCGTCGAGATCGAGGGCGTCGACGTCACGCGCCGCCAGCCCTACGAGCGGCCGACGAACACCGTCTTCCAGAGCTATGCGCTGTTCCCGCATCTGCGCGTCGAGGGCAACGTCGCCTACGGGCTGAAGATGGACGGCGTACCGCGGGCGGAGCGGGGCAGGCGGGTCGAGGAGGCGCTCGCGCTCGTCGGCCTTGCGGGAATGGAGCGGCGCCGGATCTCCGAACTCTCCGGCGGCCAGCAGCAGCGCGTTGCGCTCGCGCGCGCGCTCGTGAAGCGGCCGGCGGTGCTGCTGCTCGACGAGCCGCTCGGAGCGCTCGATCTCAAGGTGCGGCGCCAGATGCAGGATGAGCTTGTCCGCATCAAGCAATCCACCGGCACCACGCTGATCCACGTCACGCACGATCAGGAGGAGGCCTGCGCGATCGCCGACCGCATCGCCGTCATGAAGGACGGGATGATCGCCCAGGTCGACACGCCCGAGGCTCTCTACCGGGCGCCTCGCAACAGCTACGTGGCCAGCTTCATCGATGCTGGCACGATTGTTCGCGGCAAGAACAGCCGTCAGGGCAGCTCCGTGGAGGTCTCCCATCCGGACATGACGTTGCGAGGAGAGTTGCCGCCATACCTCAGCGAGGCGCGGTCGATCGCCGCCGTGCTGCCGCGCAATCGGATCAAGGTCAGCATCGCGAAAGGCGCGAGCGAGCAAGCGAACGCGGTGCGGGGCACGGTCGAGCGATTCATCTTCACCGGGTCCGTCTTCAACGCGCATGTGCGCGTGAGCGAGCGGCTCGAGGTGCGGGCGGCGCTGACGATCGAGGAGGTTACGGCGCTCGGCGAGGAGAATCTCCGCCCGGAGTCGGTCGTGTCGTTACATTGGCGCCCCGAGGACATCGTGTTCGTGGAGGACTCGGAAATCAAAGGCTGACGATCTCCTCGACCTTGACCCAGCGCCGCTCCGCTGCCGCGCGTTCCATCGCGTCGCAGACGGCCTGGACGGCGAGCCCTTGGCGGAAGTCGGGATCCCAGGGGCCAGCGGGCCAGGCCTGGAGAAGATCGGCGAACTGGTTGACGAAGCTCGAGCCGTAGCCCACGCCCTGGCCGATCGGCCACCAGCTGGCGGCGTAGGGATGACTCGGATGCTCGGCGCGGATGCGGCGCATGCCGTAGAGGCCCGCGGCATCGCCGCCGTCGCCGTATTGCAGCTCGTTGAGGCGTGCATAGTCGAACCGCAGCGTGCCTCTGGTGCCGTTCGCTTCTACGGTGAAATCGCAGGGCCGGCGCACGCAGCTGCGCGCCATCTCCAGCACGCCGCGAGGCCCGGCGGCGAAGCGCATCAATGCCGAGGACGCATCATCGATGGTGACCGGACGGGCGGCGCCCGGCTTCTCGGGATCCGCGCGCTCGGCAACGAAGGTCGCCGATTGGGCGCTGACCTCGGCGATGTCGCCCGCCATCCAGATCGCCATGTCGATGAGATGGGCGCCGAGATCGGCGATGGTCGTTCCGCCCATGCGCCGGTCGAAGCGCCAGTCGAAGGGAATATTCGGATCGACGAACTCGTCGGAGAGCCAGCAGCCGCGCCAAAGCTGCACTTGGCCGATGGCGCCTTCGTCGATCATGCGCTTCATCAGCGAGACGGCCGGGAGGCGGCGATAGTTGAAACCGATGGCATTCAGCACGCCGGCCCGGCGCACGGCCTCCAGGGCTCCTTTGCCTTCGGCGTAGGAAGTGGCGAAGGGCTTCTCTGAGATTACCGCCTTGCCCGCGGCGGCAGCCGCCGCCGCGATCTCGGCATGCGTTCCGGGTGGCGTGCAGATATCGACGATATCGATGTCCTTGCGCTCGACGAGGCGGCGCCAGTCGGTGGTGACTTCCTCGACGCCGTAGGCGGATGCCGCCCTTTCCACCAGTTCGCGCCGGCGGCCGCTGATCAGCCGAAGGCGCGGACGGACCGGCAGGTCGCGCAGCCGCGGCGCCTCCCTGTAGCCATAGGAATGGGCCTTGCCCATCATGCCATAGCCGACGATGCCGATCCGGACTTCAGGCAACTCGGGCATCAGCGTCCTCCCTTCCATTCTGGACTATCCGCGATGCGCGCTCGGCGGCATCGAGGGCGGCGACGGCGTCGAGCGCGCTCGCCCCTTCGGCGTCCGCGCCCCCGACCCAGCGCACGAAGCTCTCTGCCTGCAGCCGCAGCGCCCCGAGGAAGGCCTGTTCGGCCGACGGCGGCCAGAGGAAGCGGCATTCCTCCGCGTTCTTGGTTCCGAAGACCTCGACCTTGCAGACATCGCCGAGCGGGAACCGCCGTCCCAGCGAGACCAGCCCGGTGGCGCCGCCGGAAAGGACGCAGAGCACCTGGGCGCTCTCGGCGTCGCCGGGCACGGGTGCGTCGGACAGAGTCCGCGCGGCGACGGCGTGGAGCGTCCCGATCTCCTGGCCGGAGAGCCAGCGGATCTGATCGAACTCATGGACGGCCATGTCCATGAAGATGCCCCCGCTGCGCGTGCGGAAGCTCGGGGCCGGCGGCTGCTCGTCCCATTGATAGCAGGCGGCGAGATAGAGGTCGCCCAGCTCGCCGGCGACGATGCGCGCCTTCAGCTTTTTCAGGCTGGGCACGAAGCGCCGCCAGTAGGCGACCTGCAGCGGCACCCCGGCGGCAGCGGCGAGCGCAGCCGCTTCCTTTCCCTGGCGGGAGCTGAGGCCGCAGGGCTTCTCGCAGAGGATCGGCATGCCGACGGCGGCAAGTTCGCCGATGGCGGCGAGATGCGTGTCGCTCGAGGAGGCGATGAGGACGCCGTCGAGATTGCCTGCGCGCAGCATCGTGGCGAGGTCGGCGTGGACGGAAATGTCCGGCGCCGCGACGGCCGCGCGAGCCGACTCCAGCGGATCGGCGACGGCGACGACCCGGAGGATATCGCTGCCCGCGAGCGCGCGCAGATGCGTGCGCCCCATGCGCCCTGCACCGACCAGTCCCATGCGGAAGGGCGCCATCGTTTCAGGCTCTTCCCGCGATGCGCGAGCGTGAGGCCGCGGGATCGCTCGGCATCTCCCGTGCGCGGCGGCCGAGATGGACGTCGACGACGGCCTCGCAGAGGGCGATGTCGCGGAGCGCGTCTTCACCCGAGGTGAGAGGAGGGTGCCCGCTGGTGACGCAGTCGTGGAAATGGATCAGCTCCTCTTTGAAGCTCTCGGCATAGGAGACGACCTGTTCGTTGCGCCAGGCGGAGGGAGACGGAGGCTCGCCGCCTTCGGCCCGGAGCAGGGTCGGCATGCTGCGTAGGAACGGAGAGGGAAAGGAGAGGGTGAGGCGCCGATCGGGGGCGTAGAAGGCGAGCTCCATCTGATAACGGGCGATGCCCGGCAGATCGACCCAGGCGAGGATGCATTCGGCCGCCCCGAAGCGCAGCACGACTGTCAGTCCGTTCTCCCGGATATCGGCGAAATCCAGGCGGTCGGGCTCGCCCAGAACGCCGCGGACGGCGTTGAACTCATGCACGAGGCTGTCGAGGAGCACGAGGTGATAGGCATGGCGCGCCAGCGGATCGGCCTCGCCGATGGCCGCCGTGATGCGGACTTGGTTGTCGGCCTGGAACGCGGCGGCCAGTTCCGGCGCGAGGCTTGCCGGCTTGTGCAGACGATAGTGCGCGACATAAGGCGCGAGGGGCGATTCCAGCGTCGTCACGCGCAGCAGCCGGAGGTCGGAGAGGCTGCGGATCTCCTCGCACAAGCCGCGATAGGCCGGGTCGTAGCGCTTGTTGTAGCCGACCATGAGGGTGACCGCGGCGCGCCGGGCCGCCTCGATCATCGCCCGGCCCTCGGCCACGGAGAAGCACATGGGCTTCTCGATCAACATATGCTTGCCGGCCTCGGCCGCGGCGATGGCGATCGGCGCATGGCTGCCGGAGGTCAGGATCAGGACGGCGTCCAGCGGCGCGGCCAGAAGATCCTGCCAGCGCGCGAACGTGCGGGGCACGCCGTAATCGCCGGCGCAAGCGCGCATCAGCTCCTCCGACACATCGCAGAGCGCGGCGATCTCGAACCGGTCTGCGAGCTCGCGCAGATAGTGGAGGTGCATCACCTGGGCGATCAAACCGCAACCGATGACACCGATCCGAAGCCTCTGCGGCATCGATCCAACCCGGTTCTTGTGGAACGTTCCAAATACTGTAGCGACCGCGTGTTCGCGCTGTCAAGCCGGGCTACTTCGGCGGCCGGGTGGTCGAGCCGCGAACGATGAGCCGGCAGCTTACCGTCTGGCGGATCGGAGCGCCGCGCAGCTGGCCTTCGATCCGGCTCGCGAGCGTCTCCACGGCGAGGCGGGCCAGCATCTCCTTCGGCTGAGCGATGGTCGTCAGATTGATGCGGGCGAGGCGGGCCATCATGACATCGTCGAATCCGACGACCGAGAGCTTCCGGGGCACCGGAATCGCCAGGTGGTCGGCGCAGTCGAGCAGGTCGATGGCGCCGAGGTCGTTCGAGGAGACGAAGGCGGTCGGGCGTCGAGGTCCCCTCAGGATCTCCTCGACCGGCCCTTCGCGCAGCAGCCGATCCTCTGCCCGCTCCCAGTGGAAGACCATGGGCGTCAGCCCGGCACGTTCCATCGTTTGGCGATAGCCGGCCTGGCGGGCGCGGTCGGTGGCGTCCTCGACGATCGGGTCGGCACAATAGGCGATCCTTTCATGGCCGAGCTCGATGAGGTGCTCGGTGGCGAGCCTCGCGCCGCGCTCGTCGTCGGCGCAGACGACATCGCCCCACTCGGCCGAGCAGGTGACGAAGACGGTGGGCACCCGGCCCTCGAGCAGGGCCCGGGGTCTGGTCGAGCCGCCGGTATAGGCGAGGAAGATGATCCCGGCGACGCGCTGCTCGAGCAGGCCCTGGAGACCATCGATCTCGGCCGCTTCCTCGCCCTGGGTGTTGCAGAACATGACACGATAGCGGCGGGCGGCGGCGGAGCGCTCGATCTGCTTGGCCATCTCGGCATAGAACGGGTTGGCGAGATCGCCGACGACGACGCCGAAGATCGTCGTCCGCTGATGCACCATCTGGCGCGCCAGGATGTTCGGACGATAGCCGAGTTCCTCGATCGCCCTGGTGACCTTCAACTTGGTCTTGGGCTTGATGCTGCGAATGCCACGAATCACGTTCGAGACCGTGGACTTCGAGACGCCCGCGCGCTTGGCGACATCGAGAATCGTCGGCGGCCTGTCGCCCGTAGGCTTGGTCTCCATCAAGCTCCGCCGCTCATGGACCCGATCTGCCAGGCGCGGCCCCTCAGGCCGTGGCGCCATGCGCCCGCATGACGACCCTCATGGCAGTGTCGTCCTGGGCCATCTCGATCGCCTGCCGGGCTGAGCAGCGCCCCTTCATGATCGCCGTGCCGGGTGCGGGATCGGGTATCCGAGACCCGTGCAGCGAAACGCCGGGACGCCCGGTGACGGCAGTCGGACCATGGTCATGCATCCACCTTCGTCCTTGCGGCGCTGCCGAGGGCCTCGGCCAGAAGGCGGGCCGCCTGCTGAATACCGAGCTCAGGCGCCACGAAGGGATCCTCATGCTCGATCGCGATGGTCTTCACCCGTCCGGCTGCCGCGAGATCCGACAGCAGCGCCCGCCACCAGGGCAGGCCATGACCTCGGCCGACCACGGCGAAGTTCCAGGGCATCTCCGCCGCCGGCGTCGGCCAGCGGTGATCGAGCAGCCCGTTCAGCGCAAGCTTCTCGGCGCGGAATACCACGTCCTTGCCATGGGCGTGGCCGATGCGCCCCGCCAGCCGCCGCACGACGAGGTTGGAATCCATCTGCATCCAGAAGAAATGACTGGGATCGATATTCGCGCCAATGGCGGGGGAGAGCGCCGCCAGCCGCTCGAAGGTTTCGACATTGTAGGCGACGGTGCCGGGATGGAGCTCCAGGCAGATCATCAGGGCCGGATCTGTGCGGACGGTGAAGTCGCCGATGTCAGCCCAGTAGTCGTGGACCTGATGCTCCCATTGGCGCTGATAGACGCTTTCCAGATACGGAAGCCACCCGCCGCCGGCGAAGTGCGGCGTCACATCGCCGGCAAATCCGGCCGGGCAGCCAGCGAGGGCGACGATCCGGTCGACCCCGAGCTCGCTGGCAAGCCGGATGGTGTCGCGCAGCGCGGCATCATGGGCGCGGGCGATGCTGCCGTCCGGATGGAGGGGATTGCCCCAGCAGTTGAAGGCTGCGATGTGGAGGCCGCGGGCCTCAATCTCCTTCTTCCATGCCCGGCGAGCGGCGGCCTCCGTGAGCAGCCGCGGCATGTCGCAGTGGTTCGTGGGCGCGTAGGCGCCGGTCCCGATCTCGAGCCCGCTGATTTCCGGCGCGTCCGCGATCACCCAGTCCATGACCTCGCGGAGCGGCTTGCTCGCCAGCGCCTCCGTCACCAGACCGATCTTGAGGTTCGGGACAACCATGATCATCACAGAATTTGGAGCGTTCCAAAACAACTATAATCGCAGCCGACAGCTGTCAAGCGAGGCCTCTCTCGCGACGCCGAACGGATCGCCGGATGCGGGACCGCCCCGCCGCCGTCAGCTGTGGCTATCGGCACCAAGCCGGTCGAGCCGAGGCCAGCGGCTATTCGGATTGCCCGACGACGTCGGCGATGCGGATCGGCTTCAGCGGCGGGCGGGGAGCCCAATGAGCAGATTCGTCCAGCGGCAGGGTCCGGCGCGCGGCGGCGACGGCCGCTAAAATAGGGCCGCAGTAACGACCCTGGCAGCGGCCCATGCCCGCCCGCGTCGCCCGCTTGAGCGCGCCGATCGATCCGGTGCCGTCGTCGAAACCGGCTTCGATCTCGGCCAGGGTCAGTTCCTCGCAACGGCAGATGACGGTCTCGGGATCCGCGAGCTCCGTCAGCAGGCGGGGCGCTCGGAACAGTTCCCACAATCCGGCCTGGAAACGGCGGTGGCGGCGGAGCTGCGCGCGCGCTCGCGCGATTGCCGGTTCCTGACCGGTCGCCGGTCTCAGCCCGAGGGAGCGGGCGGCCGCGAGGCCGGCGATGATGCCCTCCGCCTCTGCGGCGGGCGCGCCGCCGAGGCCGGTGCAATCGCCGACGGCATAGACCTGGGCGACGCTGGTAAGGCCATTCTCGTCGCGCTCGGTGACGAGATGACCGCGGGTGGGGTCGTAGGCGTGCCTGCAGCCGAGCGCGCGCAGGATCTCGTTTGCCGGGATGAACCCATAGCCCACGCAGACGGCGTCGACGTCGTAGCTGGCACCGGATAAACCCTGAGCGGCCGGCCACGGCGAGACCTGCACCCGCAAGCGATCACCGGCCGGCGCGACGCGCGCGATGACATGGCGATGGAGCAGCGGAACGCCTCGCCGCCGCAGCTCCGCCAGATAGCCGCGGCCACGCAAGGCGAGCGCCGGAGCGCTCGTCAGCATCCTGGCGAGCGCTGCGGCCGCCCAGAGGCCGGGGCGGCGGGCCAATTCGGCGACCGCGGCGATCTCCGCCCCGGCGCGCGCCAGCTCGACGGCGACCTGCAGGTTGAGCGGACCGTTGCCGGCGACGAGGACGCGGCGGCCCGCCAGCACGGCATAGCTGCGCAGCAGCGTCTGTGCCGCGCCGGTGGTCATCACGCCCGGCAGCGTCCAGCCGGGGAAGGGCAGTCCGCGCTCATAGGCGCCGGCCGCCACGATCAGCCGGCGCGGCCGGCACAGGCGGCTGGCCTCGCCGTCGAAGACCATGAGGTCGAGCGGCTCGAAGGCGCCCCACAGCTGCGCGCCCTTCAGGAACGCGACGCCGGCGGCTTCCGCCGCGGCGATCAGGGCGCGGCCGCCGGCGAATTGCGCATCGTCGGGGAGCGCGCCTCGGCCGGCGATATCGATCGGCTGCTTGAAGTACTGGCCGCCCGGCTGCGGGCGCTCGTCGACCAGCAGCACCTGGGCGCC
>DATIXH010000442.1:0-7208 GCA_035518775.1 Candidatus Acidiferrum sp. | reverse complement strand
CGTCATCTCCGGTGTGGAGGTCCTGCCGCTGGTCGAGGGCGGCAAGGGAATTTCCATCTCCAACGGCGAGAGCTCCGGCGCCTGGGCGGCGGCCGGCGGCGTCGGCACCTTCTCCGGCGTCAATGCCGATTCCTACGATGCCGACGGCAACCTGCTGCCGCAGCTCTATCGCGGGCGGACGCGGCGCGAGCGCCACGAGGAGCTGGTGGCCTTCGCGGTCAAAGGCGGCATCGAGCAGGCCCGCATCGCCTATGAGGCGGCGGCCGGGCGGGGCCGCATCCACATGAACGTGCTGTGGGAGATGGCGGCCTCCGAGCGCGTGCTGCATGGCGTGCTCGAAGGCGCCAAGGGGCTGATCCACGGCGTCACCTGCGGCGCCGGCATGCCCTACCGGATCGCCGAGATCTGCGCCCGCTACGGGGTCCACTACTACCCCATCGTCTCGTCGGCCCGGGCCTTCCGCGCGCTGTGGAAGCGGGCCTACCACAAGTTCCGCGACGGGCTGGGCGGGGTGGTCTACGAGGATCCCTGGCTCGCCGGCGGCCATAACGGACTGTCGAACAGCGAGGATCCCAACCGCCCCGAGGATCCCTATCCCAGGGTCGTCGAGCTGCGCCGGACGATGGTCACCGAATGCGGCCTGACCAACACGCCGATCTTCATGGCCGGCGGCGTCTGGTATCTGCGCGAATGGGAGCATTGGCTGGCCGACCCGCAGATCGGCCCGATCGCCTTCCAGTTCGGCACCCGCCCGCTCTTGACCCAGGAGAGCCCGATCTCCGCCGCCTGGAAGAAGCGCCTGCTCGAGCTGCATGAGGGTGACGTCTTCCTCAACCGCTTCAGCCCGACCGGCTTCTATTCCTCGGCGGTCAGCAACCCGTTCCTGGCCGAGCTCCGCGGCCGCTCGGAGCGCCAGGTGGCCTTCAGCAGCTCGCCGGTCGGCGAGCATGAGTGGGACTGTCCGGTGGGCGCCCGGGGCCGGCTGGTCTATCTCACCGCGGCCGACAAGCTGCGGGCCACCGAGTGGGTCGGCCAGGGCTTCACCGACGCGATGCGCACCCCGGACTCGACGCTGATCTTCGTCTCGCCGGCCAAGGCCAACGAGATCCTGACCGACCAGATCAACTGCATGGGCTGCCTCAGCGCCTGCCTGTTTTCGAACTGGGCGCAAAACGAACAGGGCACGACGGGCAAGAAGGCCGATCCGCGGTCATACTGCATCCAGAAGACGCTGCAGAGGATCAGCCACTCCGAGGACACTGAGAACCAGCTCATGTTCGCCGGCCACAACGCCTTTCGCTTCAAGGATGACCCGTTCTATGCGAACGGCTTCATCCCCACCGTGAAGCAGCTGGTCGAGCGGATACAGACCGGCGACTGATCCCGCCAACTTCTTTTTATCGCTTCCAGTTAGCGGCGTAGCCCGCAGTGTTAGCCTTTATTTTCATTGATTTTGGTTTTATATTAGGGGCATGGCGATCTCACGACCCTTTGCGCCCGTGCTCGAGCGTCTGAAGGCGGTTGGCCTCCGGCCGACCCGTCAGAGGTTGGCCTTGGCGCGCTTGCTGTTCGAGTCCGGCGACCGTCATGTCACGGCGGAACAGCTTCATGGCGAGGCGCAGGCCGCGAAGATCAGGCTCTCGCTCGCGACCGTTTACAACACGCTGCACCAATTCACGGCGCACGGCCTTCTGCGGGAGGTCGTCGTCGAGCCTGGGCGATCCTATTTCGATACCAATACCGTCGATCACCACCACTTCTTCTTCGAGTCGCAGGGCCGCCTCGAAGACATTCCGGTCGACCAGGTGGAGTTGGCGCGGATTCCGGGCGCGCCCGCCGGTACGCATGTGAGCCGCGTGGACGTGATCGTGCGGGTCGCGCCGAACGAATCATGATTCTGGCTGTAAGAATATTTGAATAATTCTAGACTATTGACAATCGTCTTGGCTGGAATATGATTTATGCGGTCACGCCTGACGGAGAGGGAGCTCAGGCAGATCGCTTTTTGTTCTAGTCAGATCAGGAGGGAGAATTCGCCATGGCCGCGTTGAAAGGCTCGAAGACCCT
Organism: Candidatus Acidiferrum sp.; assembly: GCA_035518775.1. Classification (GTDB taxonomy): domain Bacteria; phylum Pseudomonadota; class Alphaproteobacteria; order Dongiales; family Dongiaceae; genus JBGPEQ01. The sequence goes on along the minus strand of DATIXH010000442.1, from coordinate 5,141 downwards.
GGAAAATCTCAAGGCTGCGTTTGCCGGCGAGAGCCAGGCCAACCGCCGCTATCTCTATTTCGCCCAGAAGGCCGACGTCGAGGGCTACAACGACGTGTCCGCCGTCTTCCGGTCGACCGCCGAGGGCGAAACGGGACACGCGCACGGCCATCTGGAGTTCATGGAGACCGTCGGTGATCCCGCGACCGGCCAGCCGATCGGGACGACCGAATTGAATCTGAAGGCCGCCATCGCCGGTGAGACCCACGAATACACCGACATGTATCCGGGCATGGCGCGCACGGCGCGCGAGGAAGGCTTCGCCGAGATCGCCGATTGGTTCGAAACCTTGGCGAAGGCCGAGAAGTCCCACGCCGGCCGCTTCCAGAAGGCGTTGCAGACGCTCGGCTGAGGCTGCGGCTGTCGGTGCGGCGGGCGGAGCGATTTCGCGGCCGCCCGCAGCGAGGCCAAATCCAGCTCCGGCGTGTTCGCTGACTCGCCCGGACGAGGGCGGCAGAAGGGTCTTTCATGCGCGAAGGCAGTCTCGAGCCGCCGGTCCGCCATCCGATCGCTTGGGAAGATCCGGACTTCTACGACCCCGAGAAGATCGACGCCGAGCTGCGCCGGGTCTTCGACATCTGCCATGGCTGCCGACGCTGCTTCAACCTGTGCGACAGCTTTCCACGCCTCTTCGATCTCGTCGACAACTCGGAGTCGGGTGAACTCGACTCGGTCAAGAGCAGCGACTTCGGGCCGGTCGTCGATGCTTGCACGCTCTGCGACATGTGCTTCATGACGAAGTGCCCGTACGTTCCGCCGCACGAGTTCAATCTCGATTTTCCCCATCTGATGCTCCGCTACCGTGCCGCGCAGCTGAAGCGCGGCGAGGTGGGGCGCATGCAGCGCGAGCTGACGGAGACTGATCGCAACGGCAAGCTCGCCGGCCTGGCGGCGCCCATGGCCAACTGGGCGGGTCGCACCGACAACGGCGTCACGCGGCCGCTGCTGGAGAAGATGGCTGGCGTCGACCGCGCCGCCGCGCTGCCGAAGTTTCATGGCAAGACGCTGGTCTGGCGCGCCATGGAGGGCAAACCGGAGGTCAACCGCGAGGCCCCGGCCTTCGGCCGCAAAGCGGCGCTCTACGCCACCTGCTTCGCCAACTACAACAACCCCTCGATCGGCACGGCCGCGCTCGCGGTGCTCGCGAAGAACGGCGTCGCGTGCGAGGTCGTGTATCCCGCTTGTTGCGGCATGCCGCAGCTGGAGCAGGGCGACATTGCGCGGGTCGCCGACAGCGCACGTCGGGTCAGCGCGGCGCTCGTGCCCTGGATCGACGAAGGCTACGACGTCGTGGCCCTGGTGCCGTCCTGCGCGCTGATGCTGAAGTTCGAGTGGCCCCTGATCCTGCCCGAGGACGCCGCCGTCAAGCGGCTGTCCGAGGCAACGTTCGATGCGACGGAATACATCGTCGACATCGCCAAGCGCGAGGGCCTGGCGCCCGGGCTGCAGCCCCTCGACGGCGGCGTGGCGCTGCACATCGCCTGCCATGCGCGTGCGCAGAACATGGGCCAGAAGGCGGCCGAGATGATGCGGCTGATTCCCGAGGCCGATCTCGCGGTGATCGAGCGCTGCTCGGGCCATGGCGGTTCCTGGGGGATCATGAAGGGAAATTTCGAGACCGCCCTCAAGGTCGGGCGGCCGGTCGCGCGCCAGGCCAACGACAGCGGCAAGACCTACCTGGCGTCGGAGTGTCCACTGGCCGCCATGCATATTGCCCAGGGCATCGAGCGCCTGGATGGAAGCGGGCCGCCATCCGCGTCGACGCTCCATCCGGTCGAGCTGTTTGCGCGGGCCTACGGCCTGTAGCGGTCCCGCCGACGACGGAGTGCCGATGGCCATGAAGCGACAAATCACGCCCCAGGACCTCATGCCGCTGGCTGAGTACGCCAAGGTGCGCAGCGACCGCCGCGCCGCGGCCGTCGCCAAGAAGAAGAACCGACGGCTCGAGGTCGGGCCGGTCGCGACCTTCCACTTCGAGGACTATGACAGCATGTGGCTGCAGGTGCAGGAGATGCTGTACATCGAAAAGGGCGGTGAGGCGCAGATCGCCGACGAGTTGAGCGCCTACAACCCGCTCATCCCCAACGGCCGCGAACTGGTCGCCACGGTCCTGTTCGAAATTGACGACCCCGCGCGCCGCGCCGCGGTGCTCGCCCGCCTGGGCGGCATCGAGGAGGCCGCCTTCATCCGCATCGATGGCGACACGGTCAAGGGCGTCTCCGAGGCCGACATCGACCGGACGAGCGCCGAGGGCAAGGCCTCGGCCGTTCAGTTCATCCACTTCCCGTTCACGCCGGCTCAGATCGCCCGGTTCCGGCAGGCCGGCGCGCAGGTCGTCGTCGGCTTCGCGCATCCGGCCTACGGCCACATGGCGGTCATGCCGGAGGCGGTGAGGGCGGCGCTCGCCGAGGACTTCGACTGACCGGCCACCGGCCGCTGCCTGCTTCGCTGGCTACTGCACCTTTTCGTCGGGATAGGTGCCCCAGAACTCGTCGCGCTTGAGCCAGCCGCGGTAACCGTCGGCGTCGATCCGGCACCACGCCGCCTCGCATTCCAGCAGACGACCGATCACGCCGGGCGCCAGGCGCGCGACCACCGCGGCGGCGTCCGCGGGCTCGTTGCGCAGCTCCCGGTCGGCGCCGGTGACGCGGGCGGTGCGCCGGCCGTCGAGCATGCTCTGATGCACCCAGCCGACGGTCCCCTGCCAGTCGCGGATTTTCCGCCACACGTCGAATTCGGCGATGATCTCCACCGGCAGCTCGCGGCGGACGAACACCCAGTCGACCGGGTAGTTCGTGCCGGGACCCGTGCGCAGGTTCACCTCGCTGGATCTGAGCGAAACGAAGCGGGGGAGCGGCAGCTTGGTCTCGCTGCCCAGGGTTTCAGCGGCCGGCTGGCGGTCGGCCGCAGCGGCGAGGCCGGCGATCAGCAGCGCGCCGGCGAAGGCTCTGACAAGTCTTCGGCAAGTCATCGCAAAGACAATGACCACTCCCGCCATTGGGATTTTCATCACCTACTCGCTGCGGGGACGCTCGGTCAAGCGCTTCGCGGCCAAGCGAGGCCGCGGCCCGCCGGTCATTCCCTGGACAAGCGGGGGGCGGCTTGCTATTGCCACCCGGCAGAGCCTCGCCGGACGCGGTCGTCGCGGCCGTCCAAGTGAGCCAGAAGAATGCCCACGAAGCCGCTCGTCATCGTCACCCGCAAGCTGCCGGACGTCATCGAAACGCGGATGATGGAGTTGTTCGACGTCCGCCTCAATCTCGACGATCGGCCATGGACGCAGACCCAGCTCGTCGACGCCGTGCGTACCGCCGTCGTCCTCGTCCCCACCGTGACCGACCACATCGATGCCGCCGTGCTGTCGCAGGCCGGGCCGCAGCTGAAGCTGATCGCCAACTTCGGCACGGGCGTCGACCACATCGATCTCAAGACCGCCCGCCAGCGCAACATCACCGTCACCAACACGCCCGGCGTCCTGACCGAGGACACGGCCGACATGACCATGGCGCTGATCCTCGCGGTCCCGCGGCGCCTGGCCGAGGGCGAGCGGCTGATTCGCTCCGGCGAGTGGCAGGGCTGGGGACCGACCTTCATGCTCGGGCACCGCATCTGGGGCAAGCGGCTGGGCATCATCGGCATGGGCCGCATCGGCAGCGCGGTGGCCCGGCGCGCCCGCGGCTTCGGCGTGGCCGTCCACTACCACAACCGCCGGCGCGTTCACCCGGACCTGGAGCGCGAGCTCGAGGCGACCTACTGGGAGAGCCTCGACCAGATGCTGGCGCGCATGGACATCATATCCGTCAACTGCCCGCACACGCCCGCCACCTACCACTTGCTGTCGGCGCGACGGCTGCAGCTGCTGCAGAAGCACGCTTACGTGGTGAACACCTCACGCGGCGAGGTGATCGACGAGAATGCGCTGACACGGATGCTCGAGAAGGGCCTGCTGGCCGGCGCCGGCCTTGATGTCTTCGAGCACGAGCCCGCCGTGAATCCGAAGCTGCTCAAGCTCAACAATGTCGTGCTGCTGCCGCATATGGGATCGGCCACGCTCGAAGGCCGCATCGACATGGGCGAGAAGGTGATCATCAACATCAAGACCTTCGCCGACGGCCACAAGCCGCCCGACCGCGTCCTCGAGTCGATGTTCTGAAATCTGCCTGCGCGGAAAAAGCGAGAGGCGCTCACCCCTCGGGCGAACGCCTCTCTGCCTGCAGCTTGCCGATAAGATCGAGTCGGCGCGAGTGCTGAATTCCCTGTGATATCGCCGCTCGGGCGAATGGCGCTCGAAACGCCGTTAGTTGCTCGTCGTGCCCGACGTGCCGCCGGACGTGCCTTGGTCCGTCGTGGCAGGAGCAGCGCTCGTGCCACTGGTTGTGGAGCCGGCCTCCTCCTTCTTGCAGGCCGCCAGTGCCAAGCCACCCACAAGGGCCAGCACGGTCAGAATTCTGATCGACATACTCATCCGGGAACCTCCAGACTGAACGGATTGTGCAGCAGTGAGAATAAACGCCCCCTAATTGTGACCCCGTGATAAAAAAAGGGCAATACCTATTGACGCGATCGATCCACAACCACAAAGTGTTGTGCGCTCGGAGGGCCGTCATTCCGCTGCCGCGCGATAACTAGTCCCTTGCGCGGTCAAGATCAAGGGAGCCGTCGCGATCGCCTTAGGACCGGAATCTTGGCGATGGCAGATAGACGGCAGACAAATGCGCCCCGCTCGACCCGTCGGGTCGAGCGTCAGTCAATTTTGCGCACATCCTTGATCGTCGCCTGTGGACCGCACAAGGCACAGGCGGGATCGCGCTTCACCTTGATCTTGCGGAAGGTGGTCGCGAGCGCGTCGTATATCAGGAGATGACCCGATAGGCTCTCGCCGATCCCGAGCAGTTCCTTCAGAACCTCCGTCGCTTGCAGGCACCCGACCGTGCCCGCGAGTGCGCCGAGAATGCCGGCCTGCTCGCAGCGGGGTATCAGGTCCTCGGGCGGCCGTTCCGGGAAGAGGCAGCGATAACAGGGGTGCGGATCGCCTAGATGGGCCTTGAAGATCGAAATCTGCGCATCGAATCGCAGAAGAGCGGCCGAGGCCAGGGGCTTCC
>DATIXH010000441.1:0-4545 GCA_035518775.1 Candidatus Acidiferrum sp. | reverse complement strand
CGCTAGCGAGTCACTTTGGAGACCGCTAGACTGTAAACAAAATGAACACTGCCAAAGATTGCATGAAGTCTTGAAACGGGGACCGAAGATGTCGCGACAGCTATTTTCTGCATGGCTGACCGCTGCTTGGCTAGTGTGCGGCGGTGTTGCTCTTGCCGATGATTCCAGCGAGTTGAATCTCCCGGCTGAACTGACGCCGGCAACCCTGTCCAAGACGTCTGCGAAGGGCGCGGCGGCGACGGCGAGTGCGTCGGCGGATGCGGAGGTCACCGAGGACACCCTGCACGCCAATGCCAGCGCCAACGCGACGATCGATAGTCCGATCACCGTCACCGGCCCTGTCACGACCGGCAACATCGATGGTCTGAGCGGCAACAGCGGGCAGATCAGCACCGGGTTCGGAAACATCCAGCAGGGCGTGCAAGCGACGGCGATATCCTTCTGACCGTTCCGGCAGCGCCCGGCGGTTTCCTCCCTCGGCAAGTCGACAGCACGCCCTTGGAAGGTGTGCAGGTACTCAGCCGGTCGGCTAGCACGCCACGGGCTTGAGTCTTCTCGAATAGCGTGCTGATCGAGGCGCTTGCACGGGGCGGGCGCGCTCAGGCCTCCTTCGTGCCGGCCTGTCGCAGGGTCGCCAGCGCTTCGGGCGTGTCGATATCGGTGAGAACCGCGTCGTCTGTCATGGCGACCTCGGCGACCAGATCGGCGTGCTCTCCGATCAGGTGCTTGGCGCCGACATCGCCCGCGAGCTCGCCCATGGCAGCAAAGAAGCGGCGGTCCCACAGAACGGGATTGCCGCGCTTGCCGTTCCAGGTCGGCACGCAGATGGCGCGCCCCTCGAGCGGATTGAAGGCAGTGATGAGTCGGTTGAGCACGGCCTCAGTCACTAGTGGCATATCGCCCAGACAGATCAGAGCGCCATCGACATTGGCCGGCAGCGCGGCAAGTCCGGCCTGCAGCGACGTGCTCATGCCTTCAGCAAATCTCGCGTTGTGCACGAATGTTGCCCTGCAACCCCTCAAAACTGCTTGCGTTTTCCCCTGCTCATTGCCGGTGACGACGATCACCGGCTTGGCCTGCGAAGCGACTGCGGCGTCGACAACGCGGCGCACCATGGGAACGCCATCGACCGCGGCCAGGAGCTTGTTGGCGGAACCCATGCGGCTCGACCGTCCGGCCGCGAGGACGATGGCGGCGATCTTCGGCGTACGCGCCGGCGCCGCTGTCGCCCGGTCGTCCGCGCCCGCGCGCGGCTGCGGCCGGCTGGGAATTTCCTTTAGCAGTCCCCCGGCGCCCATACGCATGATGTCCGCGCGCGTCACCGGCAGGTCGGCAATGAGCCGCTGCAGCACCCAGTCGAAGCCGTTCACCTTCGGCGAGCGCACGCAGCCCGGCAGGCCGAGCGCTGGCGTACCGTCGGCCAGCCGCCCGAGCAGCAACAGGTTGCCCGGGTCGACCGGCATGCCGAAGTGCTCGACCTGCCCGCCGGCGCGCTCGATCGCAGCGGGGATCACGTCGCGGCGGTCGGTGATGGCGGACGCGCCGGCGACCAGCACCATCTCCGTGCCGTGTCCGCGCATCTCCGCGATGGCCGCAGCCAGGGCAGCGGTCTCGTGGGCGCAGCGTGACTCGGCGGCAGGAGGGCAGCCCAAGGCGGCGAGGCGGCCATTCATGACCTCGAGCGTCTTGTCCAACACGCTCTCCTTGATCCCGGGCAAGCGGGTCTGGATGAGGCCGACGGAGCGCGGCCGAAAGGCGGCAACACGCAGAAGCGCTCCGCCCTCCCGGGCCACGGCCATGCAGGCGTCCAATACCGACCGCGACACGGCGAACGGGATGATCTTGACGGTCGCCACCATCTCGCGCTGCTGCACGACCTCGTAAGGCATCAGCGTGGCGGCCGTCACGCCTTCGTCCACGAGATTGAGGCGATCGAGCCGTTCGCGGTCGACCACCAGGACGCCCCCGGCCTGCGCCAGCAGGTTGCAACGGCCGGTGAAGGCGTTGGCCAGCGTCACGTTGGGCCCGGCCAGCACCTCGGCGATCTGCGTCGCGGCGGCGTCCTCGCCGACATCCTGCGGATCGAGGCGCGCCACTGTCACCGTCGTGCGGCCGGCCTCCGCCAGCGCCCGCACGTCATCGGCCGAGAGCGTACGGCCCTTCCTGAACGCGAGCTTTCCTATCCTGATGCTGTGAACGAGCAGCGCGCCTTCGGCCTCCAGGACGGGCAGGTCGGCAAAGATCATGCCGCCTTCTCATGCCGGCCGCCGGCGGCGCCGCGCAGGACAGCGGTTATCTGCGCCAGGATCGACACGGCGATCTCGGCCGGCGAGAGAGCGCCGATATCGAGGCCGACCGGTCCGTGTATGCGGGCGCATTCGGCATCGCCGAGTCCGGCGGCCTTGAGGCGACCGAGGCGCGCGGCGTGCGTCTTCCGGCTGCCGAGCGCGCCGACGTAGAAGACATCGCCCTTCAGTGCCGTCTGCAACGCCGGATCGTCCAGCTTGGGATCGTGCGTCAGCGTCACCACAGCCGTGCGGCGATCGAGCGTCATGGCCGCCATCGCCTCGTCCGGCCATTCGCCGATCAGCTTCACGTCCGGAAAGCGCGTGTCGGTGGCAAAGGCGCGGCGCGGGTCGATGATGGTGACGGAGTATCCGGCCAGGGCGGCCATGGGCGCCAGCGCCTGCGCGATATGCACGGCGCCGACAATGATGAGGCGCAAGGGCGGATTCTGCACCTGCAGGAACAGCCGCTTGCCGCCGAGGTCGACCGTGCCGTTCTCATCGGCCTCTAGCGCCTGCCGGACGCGTGCGAGGGCGTCGCCATCAAGCGCCAGGTCGCCGAACGTCTCCTGCGGATAGACGAGCGCCTGAGCGCCGGATTGCAGGTCCGTCACCAGCACGACCGCGTGCTTTGCGGCCCGGTCCTTCAGCAGGCGCTCGAGGAGCGCGCGCTTCATTGCAGAGCCTCGACGTAGACCTGCACCTTGCCGCCGCAGGCCAGCCCCACTTCCCAGGCCTGCTCGTTGGTCACGCCGAAATCGAGCAGGCGCGGCTTGCCGTCCTTGATGGCGGCAATAGCCTCGTGCACGACCGCGCCCTCGATGCAGCCGCCGGAGACCGACCCGATCATGGCGCCGCTCTCATCCACCGCGAGCTGGCTGCCCACGGGACGCGGCGAGGATCCCCAGGTGGTCACGACGGTGGCGATCGCCACGCCCTTGCCCTGCGCCCGCCACGCGGCGGCCTGTTCCAGGATGTCATCGCGATATGCTGTCATCGATCCGGACTCCTTAGCTGTCATTCGGGCGCCGCCGTCACGCCCGCAGCGCTTCGACCCATTCGCTCTTGGCTTCGAGCCGGCGCCGTCCAGGCGCGCTCAAGACGCGCGTCAGGTCGGCCAGGCTCTCCAGGTTGTGCACGGGGCGGAACTCGTCGACATGCGGCATGATCGTGCGCGCACCCATGGATCTTGGTTCATAGGCCTCGTAGCGCAAGAGCGGGTTGAGCCAGATCAGCCGCCGGCAGGATTTGTGCAGGCGCTCGACCTCCTTGGCGAGGCCCTCGCCGGCGTCGCGATCGAGCCCGTCGCTGATGAACAGGACGACCGCGCCCTGCCCTAGGACCCGGCGCGACCACCAGCTGTTGAAATCCGCGAGGCATCGGCCGATGCGCGTACCGCCGGACCAGTCGTCGACCGTCTGCCCCACCTTCTCCAGCGCGACGTCGATGTCCTTATGGCGCATATAGCGGGTCACGTTCGTCAGGCGCGTGCCGAACAGGAAGGTATGGACGCGGTCGCGATCGTTCGTGATGGCATGCAGGAAGTGCAGGATGATGCGGGAGTAGCGGCTCATGGAGCCGGAGATGTCGCACAGGATGACGAGGGGCGGGTGACGGCGGCGCGGAATGCGCCGGCGCAGCGGGATGCTGTCGGCGGAGCGCAGTGCGGCGCGCAAGCTGGCGCGCATATCGATGCGCCGGCCGAGCGGATCCGGACGGAAGCGGCGGGTCGGCAGCGCCATGATCGGCAGGCGCATGGCGGCGATCAGCCGCTTGGCCTGGGCGATCTCGGCCGTCGACATCTTCTCGAAGTCCATTCTCTGCAACAGCTCGCGGTCGGAGTAGGTCATGACCGCGTCAACGTCGACCTTCTCCTCCTGCTCCTGTTCGCCCAGGCCTTCGCCGCCGCCCTCGCGCGCCAGCGCCTCGGCAAGGCGGCGGCTCATCTCGGCCTGGTCCTCGGCAGCCTCCGCACTGCCGCGCATCTGTGGCAGCAGCATCGCCATGGCGCGCTCGAGCAGGCGGGGGTTGCGCCAGAAGATGTGGAACGCCTGGTCGAAGATCTCCTGCTGCTCTCGCCGATTCACGAGTGTGGCGTGCAGTGCCCAGTAGAAGTCCTGCCGGTTGCCGAAGCCAACGGTCTCGGTTGCCCGGATGGCATCGAGGACCCGGCCGGGTCCGACCGGCAGCCCGGCGGCGCGGAGCGTGCGGGCGAAATGCATGATGTTTTCCGCCAACCGACCGCCGGGGGCGGAATGCC
>DATIXH010000440.1:0-5373 GCA_035518775.1 Candidatus Acidiferrum sp. | reverse complement strand
TCGCCGAGGACGAGCTGGAGCGGCGCCAGCCAGACGATGATGCTGACGGCCATGCCGACCATGATGCGGCCATGGTCGGCGCGCCGTCCCGCGAGCAGGTACCAGGCGCCGATGCCGCCGACGGCGAACGCCGTGGTCAGGAACGCCGCCGCCACCATATGCATGAAGCGGAAAGGGAAGGACGGATTGAAGACGATCGCCGTCCAGTCGACCGGATGGAACACGCCGTCCTGCAGCGCGTAGCCCTGCGGCGTCTGCATCCAGCTGTTGGCCGACAGGATCCAGAAGGTGGAGATGAGCGTGCCCAGCGCCACGATACAGGCCGACGCCACGTGGACGGGGCGCGGCACGCGATCGCGCCCGAACAGCATGACGCCGATGAAGCCCGCCTCCAGGAAGAAGGCCGTCAGCACCTCGTAGCTCAGCAGCGGGCCCAGGATGCTGCCGGCGCGCTCCGACAAGCCGCTCCAGTTGGTGCCGAACTCGTAGGACAGCACGATGCCGGAGACCACGCCCATGCCGAAGGAGACGGCGAACACCTTGGTCCAGAGGCGGCTGATCTCTCCGTAGATGGCGCGGTCGCGGAGCCACCACAGCAGCTCCAGCACCGCGAGCCACGCGGCCAGTCCGATCGTGAAAGCCGGGAACAGGATGTGGAACGAGATCGTGAACCCGAACTGGAGGCGGGACAGCAGGACGGGATCGAGCGATTCCATCGGCCCTCGCTGCGCGGACGCTGGCGGGCAGGTTCGAGCCGCGACCCTAGCGGAATTCGGTTACGGGTGAAACCTTCCGGCTTGTCGCACGCGTCGCGATGCTCAGTACATCCCCGTCCGGTAGTCCTCCTCGACGAACTCGTCGGCCTCGGCCACCTCTTTCGCCGTCGGCGGCTTCTGCGGCGGCGCCGTCTGCTCGAGGATCATCTTGGCGAGGCTCGGCATCTCCTTGCGGTCGACGCGGCTCTCGGCATCCCACAGCCGCGAGCGCTTCAGCGCCTTGGCGCAATGCAGGAAGGCCTCGTCGACGGAGACGCGGATCGCCACCTTCGGCGCCTTGCCGTTGACCGCCGCTCGCTGCAGCACGGCCGGGTCGTTGACGATGGTCGCGCGCCCGTTCACCCGCAGCGTGTCGTCGAAACCCGGAATGAAGAACAGCAGCCCGACATTGGGGTTCGCCATGATGTTGCTCATGGTATCCAGCCGGTTGTTGCCGGGCCGGTCGGGGATGATGAGCGTGTTGTCGTCGAGCACCTGCACGAAGCCCGCCGGATCGCCGCGCGGGCTGACGTCGGCCTTGCCGTCGGCGTCGGCGGTGCCGATGCACAGGAACGGCGAGCGCGCGATGAACGCGCGGCAGTAGCGGTCGAGCTTGCCGAGCTGCTTCTGGACCGCCAGGTCCATCGGCGTGCCCATGATGCCGCGCAGCGCGCTCTGGCTCGGCACCGCGCAGATGTCGCTGTCGTCGTCCATCGTCTTCACCTCCGGCATCGCCCTACCCTTTGCGCTCTAGCGCCGCCATCAGCTCCTGCCACTCGCGCTTGCCGAGGCCGCTCGAGCTCTCCGTCACCTTCTCGCCCGCGAGCATTCGCTTCACGACTGCGAAGGCGCCGGCGGAGAGCGTGACCGCGTTGAGCCGGTGCTGCATGAAGGCGTCGTACGTGATCGGCACCCAGCGCTTCACCACGTCGAGCATGGCGTCCGCATAGACGCGAATCTCGTACTGCGCATGCGGATCGGCGCGCAGCGACAGGAAGTGGAGCAGGTTGTGCAGGTCGACCTTCCAATACCACTGCGTATAGATATTGGCCGGCAGCACCATGCGCGCGAGCTCGCGCGCCAGCCCGTGCCGGCCGGGGTCAAGGATCTTGCCTTGCTCGTCGACGTTCAGCAGCTTCTGGTAGATCGTGTATTCGCGCGTCGACTCGGCCTTGATCCACTCGAGCACGTCTTCGGCCTCGCTGTCGCTCAGCAGCTGATCGCGTCCCTGCCGGTTGCTTTTCGACTGGGCTGCCAGCTCGGCCAGCGGCACCGGCGCCGGCGGGCCGAAGAGATCGTGCTGGCCGCGCTCCTCCAGCTGGCGCTCGATCCGCTTCTCGATCAGATGCCGGTCGAGATAGCGGCGGTCCGGCACGTAGAACTCCCGGTCCAGTATCGAGTAGCGCGCCGAGTACTCGTTGACGTTGGCCGTGCGGTGGCGGATCCACTGCCGCGCCACGAAGATCGGCAGCTTCACGTGGAACTTGATCTCGCACATCTCGAACGGCGTGGTGTGGCGGTGGCGCAGCAGGTAGTTGATGAGCCCCTTGTCCTCGCTCACCTTCTTCGTGCCCTTGCCGTAGGAGACGCGCGCCGCCTGCACGATCGCGGCATCGTCGCCCATGTAGTCGATGACGCGCACGAAGCCGTGGTCGAGCACGGGGATCGCCTGGTAGAGGATCTCCTCGACCGCCGGCACGGTGGCGCGGCGCGTCGGCTGCGCGGCGTCGGCGAGCGCGTCGACTTCGGCTTGCTGTTCGGCGGAAAGCGGCATTGAAATTCCCGGACGGCGGTGAATCGAAGATGGTGAATCGAAGATTACCGGCTTGCCCGCGGCGACTCCAGCGCGCTTCAAGGCCCTTTCGATTCGCCGGCCGGAGACCTATATTTATGTCGTCGGGCAACCGACTATGGCGATAAACGCCATGTGGAATAAGCGCAGCGGACCCGGGGGCAGTACCCGGCGCCTCCACCAGCTTCTCCCGCCGACGCGCATCGCGCGACGGCGGGCTTCGAGGGGGCGAAACAGGATCGACGCGCGTGGTAAAGGCATGGTTTTCGCTCGGCATGGTACCGCCGTTATCGGGCCAATCAGTAAGTGCCAACGATAACCGTATGGTACTCGCTGCCTAACCTAGTTAGGTAAGCGCGGTCCGGGGGGCACCGGGCAACAGAAGCCCCCCAACTTGACTAAGCCGATGACGCCCCGGCCGCAACCACAAGGCCAGACGACAAGGGCGCAGAAGGGGCGACACGAGACGCATGGGACAGAACCGGCTGGACTACGAGCGGATGTGCGCCGACGCGTTGCGCGGGGTGGTGCGGCGCGCGCTGGAGCAGGTGGCGCAGCGGGGGCTGCCCGCCGGCAACCACTTCCTCATCACCTTCAAGACGGGGTTCCCCGGCGTCGCCATGCCGGACTATCTGCGCGAGCGCTATCCCGACACCATCTCGGTGATGCTGCAGTACGAGTTCTGGAACCTCGAGGTGGAGGATGATCAGTTCTCCGTCACCTTGAGCTTCAGCGACGTCCGCGAGCGCCTCACGGTCCCCTTCCTCGCCGTCACCGCCTTCGTCGATCCGTTCGCCAAGTTCCAGCTGAAGTTCGAGGCGCCGGCCGAGGGCGAGGCCCTGGCGCTGGCCAAGCGCGACAAGCAGCCGACGCTGCTGAAGCCCGCCGAGCATGCGAAGGCCGAAGCGAAGACCGACGCACAGGAGAAGGCCAAGAGCGGCGAGGTCGTCACCCTCGACGCATTCCGCAAGAAGTAGGCCGGCCACTCAAGCCGCATGAGACAGGGCGACCACACGGGGCCGCCCCCTGCATGTTCCGAATCGGTTGTGTGATTTATGTCACAACGCCGCCGATTCCTCGCTTTGCGGGCAGAATTCGATTGACGCAGAATCGTCCGCTCATTAAATTCCGCCTCACCTCTGAATAGCGAGGAGGGACATCACATGACGTACATGCTTAGTCATACATGGGGCTGCGTCTGCGCAGCCTGACGGTCGATGTCGGAGGGCGCCGGACGGCGTCCGAACCTCGTTAATCCTCGAGTTTCTGATCCACCACTGACAATCGATTAGGTCTTGGTTTGTCGCTGCCGGGCGTTCGGCTGAACGCATCGGCATAGGCAGCCGCTCCGGCCGGCACGCACCGTCACGTCACCTGCAACCAAGCCGCATCGTCATCGATGGCGGCAACGGGAGAGCCTTGCCTGGGGCGACCGTTGCTTCCTTCGCGACAGCGGCCCAACCCAAGAGAAGAGGAATGTTCAAGATGATCGCGTCTCACCTGATGTTCATGGCCGAGCTGCTCGGCCGTGAGAGTGCCCGCCGGCGTTCGAACGAGTCGGAAGATCGTCCGGTCTCTCCGATCCGCCGCCTGATCTCCACTGTCGGCGAGCGGCTGCGGCAGCATTCGCCGCCGGTCGAGCTGAGCAACCACATGCGCCGGGATATCGGCCTGGAGCCGCTGCCCCAGCGCAACGACTGGATCTGGTAACCGGCTCACGGCCTGCGTTGCCGGCGGGCCCGCGAAAGCGGGCTCGCCGGCGCGCAATCCGCGCTGCAGATCGATCCTGCGTCCTTCGACAAGCTCAGGATGAGGGATACTTTTGGTGGCACGAAGAAGAGCCCTCATCCTGAGCTTGTCGAAGGACGCACGGAAGCTGCTCCCGGGCTCATCATAGTGCGTATCGGCGCTGTGTGATTTTCGTGGCACGGGCGCCCGCCCGCAGCTTTTTCGCCTCGCTCTGCGCCCCGCTTTTCCCTCCTGACAGCACGTTGTCAGGAGGGGGTTGTTATCTTGTCACCATCGACACTCCCCACCGCACAGGACCCGCCATGATCGCCTCCCAGCTGTTGTTCGAATTCATCGGCCGCCTCGCCCCCACCCGCTACCCGCATCGCCCGGAAGAGCAGCCGGAGACACTGCTCCGCCGCCTGCAGTCTGCCGTCGGCCGCCGGCTGCGGCAGCACTCGCCGCCGCCCTACTCGAGCGCGTATCTCTGCCGCGACATCGGCATCGAGCCGCCGCCGAAGGCGCAGGAATGGCCGTGGCCGTGGTAGACGACGCGCTTGCATGATCGCGGGGCGTGACCAGAATCCCGCCATGCGCCGCGCCGATCGCCTGTTCTCGATCATCCAGATCCTGCGCCGCCGCCGCCTGACGACGGCGCAGCATCTGTCGCGCGAGCTCGAGGTTTCCGAGCGCACCATCTATCGCGACGTCGCCGATCTCGTGTCGTCGGGTGTGCCGATCGACGGCGAGGCCGGGGTCGGCTACATCCTGCGCGACGGCCACGACCTGCCGCCGCTGATGTTCGGCGCCCAGGAGATCGAAGCGCTCGTGCTCGGCGCCCGCATCGTCGCCGAGTGGAGCGACCAGGAGCTGGCGCGTGCCGCCGACGACGCGCTCGCCAAGATCGCGGCCGTGCTGCCGGACCGGCTGCGCGACCATCTCGGCCAGATCGCGCTCTATGCGCCCGACAACCACCACCGCGAGCCGCTGCCCGGCGAGTTCACGGACCTACGGGCGGCGCTGCGCGAGCAGCGGAAGGTGAAGTTCGGCTACCGCAACGGCGACGGCGAGATCACCGAGCGCACGGTGCGGCCGCTT
>DATIXH010000439.1:0-2823 GCA_035518775.1 Candidatus Acidiferrum sp. | reverse complement strand
CATGAGGTCGAGCAGCTGCACCGCCTTTGCGGTCTCCGCTGGGGACATCGGTCTCATCGCCCTACCCTGGCAAGAAGCTGGCCTATCATCGCATTCCAAGGCGGGCGGATAAAAGGTCGAGGATTTGCCCGCCATCCGGAGATCGGATACGCGCGCGCCAGAGCCATA
This sequence comes from Candidatus Acidiferrum sp., assembly GCA_035518775.1. Taxonomy (GTDB): domain Bacteria; phylum Pseudomonadota; class Alphaproteobacteria; order Dongiales; family Dongiaceae; genus JBGPEQ01. Next base: position 2,655 of record DATIXH010000439.1, on the reverse strand, counting down.
GCACTACTTGCCGCGCCGCTTTTTGGCTTTGCGGCCGATCCGGCGCGCCGCGAGGATCGCCTCCCTCTCGGCCTGTTCGGCGGCCTCTCGGCGCGCCCGCTCTAACCGGGATAATTCACCGGGGCTGGCGGGCATAGCGCAAACCATTGGAATTGCGTAGGATTGGATTGCTTAGGCCGAACCTGCGGTTCCGGAACGCCATGCACGCCGAAGTTGATCCTACCCCTGCGCTGCCGGGCTTGTCACCGGTCTGCGGCAAGCCGGTCGTCGCCCGTTTTGACGGCGGTCGGCTGTCCTCGGATGGCGGCATTCTGCTGCTGGCCGAGGTCGAGCGCCGGCTCAAGATCGCCGAGCGGCTGGCGCGCTGCATCGAAGACCCGCGTGCCCCGGACCAGATCACGCACGCGATTGCCGAGATGATCCGCTTCCGTGCCTTGGCCATAGCGGCGGGTTATCCCGATGCCAATGACTGCGATGCCCTGCGCAAGGACGCGGCCTTCAAGATGGCGGTCGGCCGTCTCCCCGAGACCGGGGGCGACCTCTGCTCGCAGCCAACCATGACGCGGCTTGAGAACCTGCCCGGTCCGCTCGCGCTCAAGCGCATGATGGCGGCGATGGTCGAATTGTTCTGTGACAGCTTCGAAGCGGTGCCTCGGCGCATCGTGCTCGACATCGACGACACCGAGGATCGGGCCTATGGCGGGCAGCAACTCTCGTTGTTCAACGCACACCACGACAGCCGCTGCTTCATGCCGATCCACATTTACGAGGCGATTTCGGCCAAGCCGGTCGCGGTCTTCCTGCGGCCGGGCAAGACGCCCGACGGCACCGAAGTCTGCCTGGTGCTGCGCCATGTCGTGCGGGCGATCCGCGTCCGCTGGCCGCGCGTCGATATCCTGATCCGGGGCGACAGTCACTACGGCCGGCCCGAGGGCATGGCGTGGTGCGAGCGCAATCGGATTGGCTACATCTTCGGCCTGGCCGGCAACAAGGTGCTGCTGCGCCGGGTCACGGCCGAGGCCGAGCAGGTCGCCCTGGACCGCCTCGACGCGCCCGCCCAGAGCAAGGTGCGCCGCTATGCCGAATTCCTCTACGCCGCCCGGACCTGGAATACCGAGCGCCGGGTGATCGCCCGCGTCGAGGCTTCCGCCCAAGGCGTCGACAGCCGCTTCATCGTGACCAACCTGGCGGGCCTGCCCAAATCGCTTTACGAGAAAATCTACTGCGCGCGGGGCCAGGCGGAGAACCTGATCAAGGCTCACAAGCTGCACCTCGCCTCGGACCGCACGTCCTGCACCAAGGCGACCGCCAACCAGTTCCGCCTGCTGCTTCATACCGCCGCCTATTGGCTGATGCATACCCTGCGGGGGATGGCACCTAAAACATCGTTCTGGCGTGACGCCCAGTTCGACACCCTGCGGCTCGGCCTGATCAAGGTCGCCGTCCGGGTCACCGAACTGGTCACCAGGATCAAGATCGCGCTGCCGACCGGCTTCGCCTATCAGCACGGCTTCGCAACCCTCGCCGCGCGCCTGGCCAAACTGCCGCCATGACCGCCGGGGCGATGCGCCCCCGAAAAACACCGTCCCCGCAACCTACAAGCCCCAAAAAATGCGTCTCCGGCGCCACACTTCAGCACACCCTATGCGCGAGCCCGCGCCGCCGACCCACGCCACCCAGATTCAGGCGATGAATTGTTCAGGTTAGCTGCGCGAGCGGTGCCTTGGCGACTGTGCAGTCGAAGCCCGGACCGATCCTGTCGCCCGACACGATCGCGGCCGCACCGACGGCTGGTGATCCTGACGGCACAGCGCCAAACACCGCAGCCGCTCCCAAAGCTGAACGGGCCTCCTCGAAGACTGTGCTGTGCTCCTCGCATTGCCGCATGTCCGGCATCTTCTGTTGTGTGTTCGCATCTACACCGTTGCTGACCAGCGCCGTGCCGTTGAGCGAGGTCACGGTATTCCGATATGCGGTGCCGTGTTTCTCGAACACCGCCTCGAACCGCTCATGCGAAGACTTGTCTTCGAACACGATCGCGATCTCGGTGTCAGATCGGCGGATGGCACGGACGATGGCGAAGCGCCGGAATTCGCCCTGTGCTCTTACGATCAGGACGGTGGCGCCATTTCCACCCCCGTCGTTCCACACCGAATAGCGGCCCTCATGCTCCGTCGTCGGCTGCGAGCAGTCAGGCGCAAAGACGCCAGCAAGGCCAAACTCTCGCAGCGTCGCCGAAGTCCCGGTCGTGCGACCGTAGTCCCGGAGATAGACGACCCGGTCGCGACCGGCGCGGGCCATGCAGTCGCGCACGCGAGACGGAAGCGGCAGCGAGGGTGGCACGTCGGTGCTCAGTCCGCACGCTTTGGGATAGGAGGCGACCCACGCGTTCTGATCGGCCATGAGCGCCGGGGCACGCGCCTCACCGACCCGGCCGCGCGCTTCGTTGAAAACCTGCTGTCGCTCGATGGCAAGGGCGCGCAACTCCGGGTCGCTGCAGATGGCGATACTCGATGGGAGCCTTACCTGCCGACACCAGGAATCGAGCATGTCCGCCGAGGCGGAAAAGAAGGGGAAAGCGGCGAGCGCCAGCGCGAGGCGGAACATCATGGGGGCCTCTCAGCGCGGCATCGTAGGCTCAGCGCGAAAGCTCTG
>DATIXH010000438.1:0-5895 GCA_035518775.1 Candidatus Acidiferrum sp. | reverse complement strand
ATAACCACTGGCACGTAGTTCGCCACCGGTATGGCCGCCTTGGGCAGCTCGATCTTCAGTTCCGCCAAGCGCGCCTCGATCCGTCCGGCCATAATACTGTTCTCCTCCGATTTCGCAGACTGAGGCAGCAGCATAGCGGGTCGAGTGCAGGCGATCCAGCGAACCCCGTCGCAATCCGGCGAGCCCCGTTGGACGTTCGGCCATCCTTGTCATTGCCGGGCTTGACCTGGCAAGCCATCTCTTGGCGGCCCGACCGAAGCCGCTCAAGCATGGATCGCCGGGTCAAGCCGGCGATGACAGCGAAGAGAAGGCCCGAATTGGACAGAATGCGGCCCCTCGGCCACAATTGTCGCGATCATGACTAACATCCGCATTGTCCCCGAGAACGACAAGACCAACGGCTGGAATCGAATCCTATCGCTGCGCACCCCGCAGCCGCCGCTCGTCGGCGACCAGCGCGCTGACTGGGCGGTGGTGGGCGCCGGCTATGCCGGGCTGGCCGCGGCGCGCCGGTTGGCGGAGAATCGGCCCGACGACCGCATCGTCCTGCTCGAGGCGCACGAGGTCGGCGAGAACGCCTCGGCCCGCAACTCCGGCTTCGCCATCGACCTGCCGCACAACGTCGGCAGCTCGCTGGCCGAGCTCGAGGGTTCGCACCGGTTCATGCGGCTCTCGCGCGCGGCCATCGACTATCTCGATGGCGCGGTCAAGGCCGCCGGCATCGATTGCCAGTGGAGCCGACGCGGCAAGTATCACACCGCCGTCTCGGAAAGAGGGCGCAAGCAGGTGCCGGAGCCCTTCGCGCGCGAGCTCGAGGCGCTCGGCGAGCCCTATCGCTGGCTCGATGCCGCGGCCCTGCGCAAGGAGATCGGCACGCCCTACTACCACGCCGCCGTCTATACGCCCGGCTGCATGCTGATGAATCCGGCGGCGCTGACACGCGGCCTCGCCGCCAGCCTGCCGGGGAACGTGACGCTGTGCGAACACTCGCCGGTCGTGCGCCTCACGCACGACAACGGCGTACGCCTGGAGACCGGACGGGGCAGCCTCTACGCGCCGAAGCTGATCCTCTGCACCAACGGCTTTGCCGAATCCTTCGGCTATTTCACGCGCCGGCTGCTCGTCTTCGCGGCCTTCGCCAGCCTCACCCGCCCGCTGACGCCGGTGGAGTGCGCGGCCCTCGGCGGCGAGGACGACTGGGGCGTGACGCCCGCGAATGCCTTCGCCGGCTGCACCATGCGCTACACGCAGGACCATCGCATCCTGATCCGCCAGCACATCGACTACCGACCGGATTTCCGCGTCGGCCCGGCCCACTACGCGGCGGTGCGGCGCGACCACGAGCAGGCCTTCCGCGTCCGCTTTCCCATGCTGACCAACGTGACGCTCGATCACTGCTGGGCCGGCTTCGTCACGCTGTCGCGCAACTCTGCGCCGGGCTTCGGCCGCGTGTCGTCCGACGTCTACGCCGCCGTCTGCTGCAACGCGACCGGAGTCACCAAGAGCACGATCGGCGGCATGCTCGCTGCCGACATGGCCTGCGGCATCGACAACGCGCTGATCGCAGACATGGAGAGCCTCGGCCAGCCGCAACGTCTGCCGCCGCAGCCCTTCCTCGGCCTCGGCGTGCTCTTTCGCGAGCGCTGGGAACTGTGGCGGAACCGGCACGAACGCTAGCGTGCGAACGATCGCCGATTCGATGGGCAGATATTCCGGCGATTGCCGGACAATTGGGCATGGCCGCAATCACTCCGATTGTGCGCCGCCGTAGAGCACAAATCAGTTATCTCATTGTTATACAGCAATAATCCTGCTCACCTGTGCGCTGCAGCAATTTTGGCACGAGACTTGTATTGATGGACTCAGGATGGGGCGCTGGGAACCCGCCCCGTCCTGGACCGCCGGCAACGGCAAACAAAGGCCCACGGCCAATCGTCGGCCGGCAAGTTAGACAGGGAGTACGACAGTGATCGAAGGAAACGTCAGAGAGAGGGGTACCGAGACAGACCCCGGCGCGACAGCGAGGCGCGCCGCCGGTCTCCACGGGCCGGGCGGCGTCGACCGGTAAATGGCGCCGTCGCCCGGCGCGACCATGGATTTTTGCCTGTTGGAATTTTGACTGTCCCAGTTCCGCGCGAAATGATCCTCCCTTCGCGCGACTTGCCCGGATGGCACGCCGCTGCCATCCGGGCTTTTTCTTTTCGGGGGAAGCGCTCCGAGATGAGCGCTGTGTTACGAGTCCGAAAGCAATTCCCGTGCCAGCTCCGTCCATTCCTCTTCGAGCGACATCGTCGCCGGCGGCTTGCGCACCCGGCGGTACCAATAGCCGGCGTTGTCCTGGTCGCCCTCCTTGCGGTGCAGATAGGCATGCACGGACATGCCGGCGAGATCGTCGCGCGCCTGCGCGCACTCATGCGCCTTGTCCCAGTCCCCCTTGGCGTCCCACCACAGCGCCTGCAGGGCGAAGTTCAGGCCGTCGGGCGGGGCCGGCAGGCTCGTCGAGTCGCGGAATGACTGCGCGTCCATCGCGTTTGACCGTTCATAAGGGGAGCGTGAAGCATACTTAGGCAAGCAACATGGCCGGGCAAGCCCGGCCATGTTCGCCTGAGATCATCCTTGATCTATACCCGACAAAATCCGGGCCCGTGCCGTCATCGCGGACCCGGAAGTTTCACAGGGAGAACACAACCGCGAGAGCGCTACCCCTCCCTCGTGATCCAGCGTCTGCCCGGCTCTCTCACGAGCAGCCGCTGGTGGCCCCGCAGGTCGTGCACTTCATGCACGTGCCGTTGCGGACGAGGGTGAAATTGCCGCACTCGCCGCAAGCATCGCCCTCATAGCCCTTGAGGCGTGCCTCGCGAATACGCTCGAGGCGGTCATCCAACGCCTCGGCGAATGCGGCGTCGACCGCCACGGCCCCGACGGCGCCGTTGCGGCCGATTCCGACGGCGACGCCGGCGGCGGCGCCGTTGCCATGCGACGCGGCGGCCACCGCCACCGCGCCGTTGCCTGCTGATGCCGTCACGACCGTGCCGCCATTGACGGCCTCGGCCATGACCGGCGCCGCGACGGCGGCGGACTCAGCCTGGCCGTTGCGGGCGCCATGGAAGACGATCAGGTTGCGCACATAGCCGGTGCTGGCCAGGCGCTTCACCGCGTCGAGCGCCTGCGACTCCTCGGCGACGAGCGCGCCTTCGGTGGCACCCTTGCCCATGCTGTCCGGCAGCACGTCGCTCGGCTGCACATGGGCGAGATCCGTGCGGCCGAGATAGGAGATCGCCAGCTCGCGGAAGACGTAGTCGAGGATGGAGGTCGCCATCTTGATGGCGTCGTTGCCCTCGACCATGCCGTGCGGCTCGAAGCGGGTGAAGGTGAAGGCCTCCACGAACTCCTCGAGCGGCACGCCGTATTGCAGGCCGATGGAGATCGCGATGGCGAAATTGTTCATCAGGCTGCGGAAGGCGGCGCCTTCCTTGTGCATGTCGATGAAGATCTCGCCGAGCGTGCCGTCCTCGTACTCGCCGGTATGCAGATAGACCTTGTGGCCGCCGACGATGGCCTTCTGGATGTAGCTCTTGCGCCGGTTGGGCAAGCGTTCGCGCTTGGCGCGCATGTTGATGACGCGTTCGATCACCCGCTCGACGATGCGCTCGGCCACCAGCGGCGCCTTGGCCGCGGCCGGCGCCTCGATGATCTCCTCGATGTCGTCCTCGTCGTCGCTCAGCACCGAGGCGGCCAGCGGCTGCGACAGCTTGGAGCCGTCGCGGTAGAGCGCGTTGGCCTTCAGGCCGAGCCGCCAGGACAGCATGTAGGCGTCCTTGCACTGCTGCACGGTGGCGGCGTTCGGCATGTTGATGGTCTTGGAGATGGCGCCGGAGATGAAGGGTTGCGCTGCCGCCATCATGCGGATGTGGCTCTCGACCGAGAGGAAGCGCTTGCCGATGCGGCCGCAGGGATTGGCGCAATCGAAGACCGGGAGATGCTCGGGCTTGAGGTAAGGCGCGCCCTCGAGCGTCATGGCGCCGCAGCAGTAGGTGTTGGCGTGCTCGACCTCATGCTTGCCGAAGCCGAGCCCCGCCAGGATATCGAAGGCGGGGTCGGCGAGTTGCGCGTCGGTGAAGCCCAGTACTTCCTTGCAGAACTTCTCGCCGAGCGTCCATTTGTTGATCGCGAACTTGATGTCGAAGGCGCTCGCGAGCGCGTTCTCGAGGGTTGCAATCGCCTCGTCGGTGAAGCCCTTCGCACGGAGATCGTCGTGATTGACGTGCGGCGCGCTCGCAAGCGTGCCACGGCCGACCGCGTAGCGAACGATCGCATCGATCTCGGTCTTGCTGTAGCCGAGGGTGCGCAGCGCTTCCGGCACGATGCGGTTGATGATCTTGAAGTAGCCGCCGCCCGCAAGCTTCTTGAACTTGACGAGCGCGAAATCGGGCTCGATCCCGGTGGTGTCGCAGTCCATGACGAGGCCGATCGTGCCCGTCGGCGCGATCACCGTCGCCTGCGCATTGCGGAAACCATGCGCCTCGCCGAGCGCGAGTGCGGTGTCCCAGGCGAGCCGCGCGGTCTTGACGAGGGCGGGGTCGGGGCAATTTGCGTGATCGAGCGCCACCGGCGGGATCGAGAGCCCGTCATAGCCGGTGCTCTCGCCGTAGGCGGCGCGGCGATGGTTGCGGATCACCCGCAGCATCGCCTCGCGGTTCTTGGCGAAGGCTGGGAAGGCGCCGAGCTCGCCCGCCATTTCCGCAGAGGTCGCGTAGGAGATGCCGGTCATGATCGCCGTGAGTGCCGCGCAATAGGCGCGGCCCTCGGCGCTGTCATAGCCGAAGCCCGAAGCCATCAGGAGGCCGCCGATGTTGGCGTAGCCGAGGCCGAGCGTGCGGAACTCGTAGGAGAGTTCTGCGATCTCCTTCGAGGGGAACTGCGCCATCAGCACCGAGATTTCCAGCACCACCGTCCAGAGCCTGACGGAGTGCACATAGGACTCGATGTCGAAACGTCCGTCCGGCTTGCGGAACGCCAGCAGGTTGAGCGAGGCAAGATTGCAGGCGGTGTCGTCGAGGAACATGTACTCCGAGCAGGGATTGGACGCGTTGATCCGTCCGCTCTCGGAGCAGGTGTGCCACTCGTTGATTGTGGTGTCGAATTGGAGGCCGGGATCCGCGCTCGCCCAGGCCGCATGTGCGATCTTCTCCCAGAGCTCACGGGCCTTCAGCGTCTTGTGCACCTTGCCATCGACCCGGCGCGTGAGCTGCCAGTCCGCATCCGCCGCCACGCGGGCGAGGAAGTCATTGGGGATGCGGACGGAGTTGTTGGAGTTCTGCCCGGAGACCGTGAGATAGGCCTCGCTGTCCCAATCGGTGTCGTAGGTGCGGAAATCGATCTTCTCGTAGCCCTGCTGCGCGAACTGGATCACGCGCTGCACATAGTTCTCGGGAATCATCGCGCGGCGCGCGGCCTTCACCTCACGCTTCAGCGCGGCGTTCTTGCGGGGATCGTAGGCGTCGGCGCCAAGCGCCTCCGCCTCGGGCCCGTGGCAAACGGCCATGATGAGGTTGAGGTGCCGCTGCGCGAGCTTCGAGCCCGCGACCAGCGCCGCCACCTTCTGCTCCTCCACGACCTTCCAGTCGATGTAGGCCTCGATGTCCGGGTGGTCGACGTCGACCGTCACCATCTTGGCCGCGCGCCGTGTGGTGCCGCCGGACTTGATCGCGCCCGCCGCGCGGTCGCCGATCTTGAGGAAACTCATGAGGCCCGACGATTTGCCGCCGCCGGAGAGGCGCTCGTTCTCGCCGCGGAGCTTCGAGAAGTTGGAGCCGGTGCCGGAGCCGTACTTGAAGAGCCGCGCCTCGCGGACCCAGAGGTCCATGATGCCGCCCTCGTTCACGAGGTCGTCGG
>DATIXH010000437.1:0-2535 GCA_035518775.1 Candidatus Acidiferrum sp. | reverse complement strand
CTAGCTCTCCGAGTCCTGCCCGATCTTGATGAAGAAATCGGGGAAGAACGGCATCAGGCCCTTGGAGCCGATGCTGTCGGTGGCGATCAGGTCGGTCTCCTGTCCGGCGATATAGGCCCGCGCCTCGAGCACGCGCAGCTGCTTGGCGTCGCACGCGGCCCGGAAGCTCTTGGTGACGTAGGGATCGTCGGACGGGCGGTCGAGGCTGTTGATCTGGATGCTGTCGCGGCCGATCACCTTGCCGTCGCGCATGAGCGCCACCCTGACCCGCAGGCGCGCCACATGCACGTCCCTGGCGCGGAAGCCCACGGTGTAGGTGCACTCCAGCGGGTCGTTGTTGCCGGGCTTCAGGTAGGCATAGCAGTCGTCGTTGACCGGCTTGCTGCCGAAGGTCGTCGGCCCGCAGTCCTCGAAGTTCGAGGGATCGGGCGTCGGCAGGCCGCTGCCGAAGAAGGTCACCTGCACCGCCTGCGAACTGCCGGCGAACCCGAACACCAGCGCGAACACCAGGGCCATGGCGGCCAAAATCGCGATCATCCGGACCATCGTCCTGCCCCGGGGCTGTGAATGGCTTCTGGCACTTTCCCACAGCTTGGTTAAGGATGCGGAAACGCGGCCCGGACCGCGGATTCCGGCAGAACAGGGGCGCACAGACGATGATGCTCACGCCGACCGAACAGGAGCGCCTGACGATCTTCGCCGCCGCCGAGCTGGCCCGCAAACATCGCGCCCTCGGCATCAAGCTCAGCCATCCCGAGGCCGTCGCCTACATCTGCGACGAGCTGCTCTACGGCGCGCGTCTCGGGCACTCGCTGGCCGAGCTGAAGGGCCGCGGCTCCACGCTGCTCACCACCGATGACGTCATGCCGGGCGTTGCCGAAATGCTGCCGGTGCTGAACATCGAGGGCATGTTCCCCGACGGCGCCAAGATGATCACGGTGCATCAGCCGATCCGCCCCGCGACCCCCGCCGGCGACGATCACCAGCCCGGCGAGATCATCGCCGCCGACGGTTCGATCGAGCTGAACGCCGGCCGCCGTCGCATCACCTTGCGCGTCACCAACACCGGCGACCGCCCGGTACAGGTCGGCAGCCACTACCACTTCTTCGAGGCCAACGCGGCGCTCGAGTTCGACCGCACCGCCGCCTTCGGCATGCGGCTCGATGTGCCGGCCGGCGCCTCCGCCCGCTTCGAGCCGGGCGACGCCAAGGAGGTGACGCTGGTCGCGCTCGGCGGCGACGGCGTGATCACGGGCCTCAACAACCTGACCAACGGCCTCGTGAAGTCCGACGCCGTGAAGGCCGCCGCGCTCGCCCGCGCCCGCAGCCGCGGCTTCAAAGGCGCCTGAGCGGAGTCCCCCGATGGTCACCATGACCCGCAAGGACTACGCCGCCATGTACGGCCCCACGACCGGCGACCTCGTCCGCCTCGGCGACACCTCGCTCCTGGTCGAGGTCGAGCGCGACCACGCGGTCTATGGCGATGAGTGCCTGATCGGCGGCGGCAAGACGCTGCGCGACGGCATGGGCATCGACGCCGGCCATCGCGCCGCCGACGGCGCCATCGACCTCGTCATCGCCAACGCGCTGGTCATCGATGCGGTTGCCGGGATCGTGAAGGGCGACATCGGCGTCAAGGCCGGCAAGATCGTCGCCATCGGCAAGGCCGGCAATCCGCACGTCATGGCCGGCGTCGATCCGCGCCTGATCGTCGGGCCGAACACGCAGATCCTGCACGCCGAGGGCCTGATCGCCACCGTCGGCGGCTTCGACGTACACGTGCATTTCGTCGGCACCGATCAGTGCGCCCACGCGCTGTCGAGCGGCATCACCACCATGATCGGCGGCGCGCTCGGCCCCAACTTCAACGTCGACTGCGGCGGCCCCTGGACCTCGGATCAGATGCTGCGCGCGGCCGAGGGCTTCGCCATGAACTTCGGGTTTTTCTCGCGCGGCAGCTCGCACAAGCCCGAGACCATCCTCGAGCAGCTCGCCGGCGGCATCATCGGCGTGAAGATCCACGAGGACTTCGGCGCCATGCCCGCCACCATCGACACCTGCCTGAAGGTCGCCGACGAGTACGACTTCCAGGTCCAGCTCCACGCCGATACAATCAACGAGGCCGGCTTCTACGAGAGCACGATGGCGGCGATCGGCGGCCGCACCATCCACATGTATCACACCGAGGGTGCCGGCGGCGGGCACGCGCCCGACATAATCCGCTGCAACGGCGAGCCCAACTGCCTGCCGTCCTCGACCAACCCGACCAATCCCTACACGCTCAACACGCTCGACGAGCATCTGGACATGGCGATGATGGCGCACAATCTGTCGCCGCGCATTCCCGAGGACGTCGCCTTCGCCGAGAGCCGCGTGCGGCCGCAGACCGTGGCCGCCGAGGACGTGCTGCACGACCTCGGCGCCATCTCCATGATGGGCTCCGACAGCCAGGGCATGGGCCGCATCAACGAGGTGATCTCGCGCACCTGGCAGCTCGCCAGCAAGATGAAGGACCAGCGGGGGCGCCTGCCCGGG
>DATIXH010000436.1:0-4824 GCA_035518775.1 Candidatus Acidiferrum sp. | reverse complement strand
CGCCGTGCCGCAGCCGCCGCGATTTCCGGTCTCGATCAAGGGCGTGGTCTTCGTCGGCGCGCGGGTCGTGCTGCTCAAGAACGAGCGGGCGGAGTGGGAGCTGCCGGGCGGCCGGCTGGAGGCGGGCGAGGCGCCGCCGGTTTGCGTCGTGCGGGAAATCCGTGAGGAACTGGCGATCGACGTGGCGGTGGACGAGCTGCTGGACTGCTGGCTCTACGAGGTGCTGCCCGGCCAGGAGGTCGTGATCGTCACCTATGGCTGCCGCTACGACGGCGACGGCGACATTCGCAGGAGCGATGAGCATAGCGCCGTCGGGCTGTTCGATCTCGCGGAGATCGACGGCTTGCCGATGCCGGAAGGCTATCGGCGATCGATCCGCGAGTGGCACCGGCGGCGGCAGCACGCGCCGTAAGCAGGGATCCGCATCTCGCGACGCAATTGCTTTGTCACTCCCGCAAAAGCGTTAGGGGACACATGTAAGCGAGTCCAATCAATCGCCTGCAGGAAACTTGGAGCGGCTGCGTGCGTCCTTCGACAAGCTCAGGATGAGGGCTTTTCATTGTGCCACCAAGATTTCCCCTCATCCTGAGCTTGTCGAAGGACGCAGGATGCTCATGCAGCGTGAAGACGTGCGCATCGCCCAGCGCTGTCGCAGGCGTGACAACTCAAATGACGGCATCAAGTAGCCTCTGCTTAGCGGGCCTACACGGCGTCCTCGACCAGGCTGCCCTTGCGCTGGTGGCGGGCGCCCTCCTCCTCCACCGCGGCCGGGTCGCTGTCGAAGCGGAGGCGGTGCTCGCCGGCCAGCGCCACGAAGCGCTTGCCCTTGGCGCGGCCGACGAGGGTGAGATCGGCCTTGCGGGCGAGCTCGACGCCCCAGGCGGTGAAGCCGGAGCGCGAGACGAGGATGGGAATCCGCATCTGCACGGTCTTGATCACCATCTCCGACGTGAGCCGTCCCGTGGTGTAGAAGATCTTGCCTTCGGGACCGACGCCCTTCAGGTGCATGTAGCCGGCGATCTTGTCGATGGCGTTGTGGCGGCCGACATCCTCCATGTAGATCAGCGGCCGGTCCGCCTCGCAGAGCACGCAGCCGTGGATGGCGCCGGCGGCGAGGTAGAGGCTCGGCGTCTGGTTGATCTGCTTCGACAGCGCGTAGAGCCATGAGGTCTTCAGCACGGCGTCGGGATCGAGCCGGATGCCGTCGAACTTCTCCATGACATCGCCGAACACCGTGCCCTGGGCGCAGCCGGAGGTGAGCGTCTTCTTGCGCAGCTTGTCCTCGAAATCGGTCTGGCGCTTCGTGCGGACGACCACGACGTCGAGCTCGGCATCGTGCTCGATGGCCGTGATCTCGTCGTCCGGCCGCAGCATGTTCTGGTTCAGGAGATAGCCGACGGCGAGATAGTCCGGGAAGTCGCCGATGGTCATCATCGTCACGACTTCCTGGCCGTTGAGGAACAGCGTCAGCGGCCGTTCGACCACGACCGCCGTATCGATCGCCTTGCCCTCCTGGTCGATGCCCCGCACGCGTCGCGTGAGGCGCGCATCCTCCGGATCGGGCTTCAGCAGCATGTCAGCCATGAGGCGAAATATGCGGCCCGCCCGGGGGCACTACAAGCGGCGGGAAACTGGACTGACCAGCAGCGCCACCGGCCAATCCCGAAGCATACGAATCTGCAAAACGACCCCATGGATCGAAAAATCGGCGTTTGGAAACAATGACATAACACTGACCAGTTTGGGGCCGGTCCGGGCGGCTTGACGCGGCCGCAAGGGAGATATTGCTTGTCGGCCCGCATGAAATTGACGCGGCGCCGCGCCGATTCCGCTCCGGGTCTCGTGTCAGCTCAAATGCAGGGATCAGGGAGATCCCGCTCTGGCGCAGATCCCGAACAGGCGCACGCGGTTGATGCCGCCGTCGGGGATCACGTTCAGGCGGACGTGAGTCACCACGCCGAGGGGCGCCACTTCGCGCTCGAAGACGTGCGGCGAGTCGGGCCGCAGCGGCTGCTCCGGCAGGAGGTGGCGCCAGAACATCGACTGCGCGACGGTCGCCCCATCGCCGCCCCCTCGGACGTGACCGGCCTGGATCGAGCAGCGGTCCGGCGCGTTGCCCTTGAAGTGCGTGGTGTCGATCTCGATGCGCGCGATCTCGCCGGGCTGCGCCAGGGCGAAGAGCGCCCACTCGCTGCCGGGGACGCGGCGGCGGTGCGTCTCCCAGCCTTCGCCCATGTTCACGCCCACGCCGGGGAAGGCGACGTTCAGCGGCGTGCCGTAGTGCTGGTCGCTGCAGGCGACGAGCCGGCCGCCGTTGGCCACGGCGAGCAGGTCGAGCGGCGCCTGCGGAGCGTGGTCGGCGAGGTCGGGACGCACCTCGCCATAGACGCGCAGGCGCGCGATGCCGCCGTCGGGATAGATGTTGAGGCGGAGGTGAGTCCAGACGCTCTCGTCTCGGATGGGAAAGACATGGCGCGCGTTGCCGGAGAGCGCGGTCGAGGGCAGCAGCTCCGTCCAGGCGGTGGAGTCTCCCGGATCGCCGTCGCTGCGGCAGGCGTGGAGGGAGGCGGCCGGCGGATAGTTGCCGGTGAAGTGCGCGGTATCGACGTCCACGCCCCTGATCACGCCCGGCAGCCCCAGGCGAACGACGCAGTGGTCGTATCCTTCGCCGCGCCTGCGCCGCGTCTCCCAGCCGTCCATCCATTTGCCATGGTCGTCGTACTTGCCGGGCATGAAGACCGGCGGCGCCGCCGCCAGCATGCGCGCGGCCGGCGCGAAGAACTCGTCGCTCGCACGGATCACCTGCGCCCCCAGCCGGGAGTCCGCCAGATTCACGTATCGCCAGACGAACTCGTTCTCGGGCTTGGTGACCATCACGCCGAGATTCTCATCGAAGATCGGCAGGCCCTCGGAGATCATGCGGCGCCGCCCTGCGCTTTCGCGATCCCGTCGCGCAGGATCGAAAGCGCCGCCGCCGCGGCGACCTGGCAGCCCAGGACGATGTCGTCCTCGCTCGTGTCCTCGGCAAAGTCGTGGCTGATGCCGGCGATGCTCGGGACGAACAGCATGCCGCAGGGCAGGCGGCCTGCGAGGACCTGCGCGTCGTGGCCGGCAGCGCTGGCCATGCGCATCCAGGCGCCGGGCGCATGCTGCTCCGCCGCCCGCGCAATGTGAGTCTGCAGCTCGGCGTTCATCACGGTGGGGGCGACCGGGTCGTCGAAGGGCGCCACCGACACGCCGACGGGGCCGGCGGCATTGGCGCTCTCCACGAGCGTCGCCACCTTGGTTTCCAAAGCGTCGAGACGGGCCGCCTCGGGATCGCGGAACTGCAGCACCATCTCGGCGTGGCCAGGCACGATGCTGGCCGAGCCGGGCGTGAACTCGACCCGACCGATGTTCCAGACGGTCTGCGGACCAGCGAGCGCGCGGAATTCGGACTGGAGTGCGGCGGCGAAGCGGATCAGCGCGGCGCCGGCGTCGCGGCGGATGTCCATGGGCGTGGTGCCCGCATGATTCTGCTGACCGCGGAAGGCGATCCGCAGCTCGCGGATACCGACGATGGTGGTGACGACGCCGATGCGCTTGCCCGCGGCCTCGAGCCGCCCGCCCTGCTCGATGTGCGGTTCGAGATAGGCGGCGTAGCGGCCCGCCTCCATGCGCGCGAGCGGCTGATCGGCGAGGCCGGCGGCGCGGATCGCCTCGCTCATGGGCTGCCCCTCGCGGTTGCGGGCGCGGGCGACGATGCCGGCCACCGGCTCGCCGCAGAAGGAGCGGCTGCCGATGAAGCCGGCGTAGGTGCCCTCCTCGTCCATCCAGGAGGCGACGTCGACGGCGAGGTCGCGGCTGTCCGGCGACTCCCGGAAGGCGCGCGCGATCTCGAGGCCGTAGATGACGCCCATGGCGCCGTCGAGCCAGCCGCCGGTCGGCTGCGTGTCGGTATGCGAGCCGATCAGCAGCGCCTTGCCCTTGGCGCGGGAGCGGCCGAAGACCGTTCCGATGCCGTCGATGCGCGCGTCCAGCCCGGCTTCGGTGAGCCGCTTCGCCAGCCATCGGCGGGACTCGATGTCGGCCGGCGAGAGCGCCAGCCGCACGACGCCGTTGCCCTGCGCGCCGAACGTGCGGAGCCGGCGGAGATCGTCGAGGAGCCGCTGCGGGTTGATGGCTGGCATGATCGCGGGGACGTGGGCTAGAGCGGCGTAGAAGCGGATAGAGTCATCCGGCCGTACCCCCCACCCTAACCCTCCCGCTCAAGGCAGGGCAATCGCATATGGACCTTGGCTGCCGTCCGTGCGTCGTGCTTGTCCCGCGGCCCGATGGGTCACGCGGAGAGGCGGAGGATTGTAGGGGCGGCTGCGCGCGCCCGCGTCTCCGTGTGCCCAGGTGTGAGCAGCTTTCGTCTGTCGGCGGGCGCGCGCAGCGCGCCCCTACAAGGTGGCATCACAAATCGGAGGGACATACCGGATGACCTCCGCGTCTCCGTGTCTCCGCGCGCCAAATCCTGCGGCGCCGCACCAACGCTGCGATATGCGATAGCTCTGCCCAAGAGGGGACTCTGGAGGGTGGCCTTGCGTCGGCTCGAAGGTGTGTGCTGCCTTCCGGGGGCAGTTCCTCGGCGCTCATCCGCGTTCATCTGCGTTCATCTGTGGTTCGAGATTTCTTTCAGCATGCGCTGCGATCACGTCTAGGAACGTGCGGCCGTAGCGGGTGAGCTTGGCGCTGCCGATGCCGGGGAGCCGGGCGAAGGAGTCGAGGTCGCGGGGCTTGGCGGAAGCCATCGCCAGCAGGGTGCTGTCGTGGAAGATGACGTAGGGCGGGACGCCCTGC
>DATIXH010000435.1:0-8927 GCA_035518775.1 Candidatus Acidiferrum sp. | reverse complement strand
GTGACCGCAGCGACCGCCACGGCCGGCGGCAGCGCCGGGGATGCTCGGGCGAAGGCCGAAGACGGCGGCTGGACCGGCACCGCGCTGAAATTCCCCCGCATTCAGGGCGCCGACGCCTGCGGCCGCATCGTCGCGGCCGGGGCCGGCGTCGATGTGGCGCGGGTCGGCGAGCGCGCCTTGATCGAGCCCGTCTTGCGCGCCGCCTCGCGCGGAGGGCCCTACGGCGCGCCGTATTTCGGCTCGGAGTGCGACGGCGGGTTTGCCGAATTCACCAAGGTGCCGGCGGTCCACGCGCACAGGATCGAGAGCCCGCTCTCCGATGCGGAGCTCGCGTCGTTCCCCTGCGCCTATTCCGCCGCCGAGAACATGCTCGCTAGGACCGGCTTGACCGAAGGCGAGACCGTGCTGATCACCGGCGCGTCCGGCGGCGTCGGCTCGGCGGCGGTGCAGCTGGCCCGCCGCCGCGGCGCGCAGGTCATCGCCGTCGCCGGCGTCTCGAAGGCGGCCGAGGTTGAATCCCTCGGCGCGGATCGCGTCATTCCGCGCGATGCCGACCTGATCAGTGCGGTAGGGAGGGAGAGCGCCGACGTCGTCATCGATGTTGTCGGCGGGCCGCAATGGCCGCAGCTGCTCGAGATTCTCAAGCGCGGCGGCCGCTACGCGGTGGCCGGCGCCATCGCCGGGCCGGTGGTGGCGCTCGACCTCCGCACGCTCTATCTGAAGGATCTGCGCCTGCTCGGCTGCACCATGTTCGAGCCCGGCGTCTTCGCCGACCTCGTGCGCTATATCGAGCGCGGCGAAATCAAGCCGGCGGTGTGGAAGACCTTCCCGTTGCGGGAGATCGTGCAGGCACAGCAGGAATTCCTCGGCAAGGCCTTCACCGGCAAGATCGTCCTCATCCCCTGAACAATTCGCAAACCAGAGGCAGCGAACCCATGCGTTACGGCTATGTCGGCCTAGGCCATCTCGGCGCCCAGCTCGCGGGCAGCCTGCTGCGCGAAGGATTCGCGCTGACCGTCCACGACCGCAACGCGAAGGCTGCCGAGCCCTTGCTTGCTAAGGGCGCGCACTGGGGCGATTCGCCGAAGGCCGTGGCCGAGCGCAGCGACGCCGTCATCACCTGCCTGCCGTCGCCGGCCGTTTCGGAGCAAGTACTGACGGCCGGTGACGGCATCCTCGCCGGCTTGCGCGCCGGCGGCGCCTGGATCGAGATGAGCACGCTCGGCCGCGACGAGATCCTGCGCCTCGCGGCCAAGGCCGCCGAGAAGGGCGTCGCCACCCTCGAATCGCCGGTCACCGGCGGCGTGCACCGCGCCGCCGCCGGCGAGATCACCGTGCTCGCCGGCGGCGACAAGGCTCTGTTCGAGACTCACCGTCCCGCGCTCGCGGCCATGGGCGGCGAGATCTTCCATATGGGCCCGCTCGGCTCCGCGGCGGTGATCAAGGTCATCACCAACATGCTGGCCTTCATCCACCTTGTCGCAGCCGGCGAGGCGCTGATGCTGGCCAAACGCGGCGGCCTCGATCTCGCCCAGGCCTTCCACGCCATCAAGGCCAGCTCCGGCAACAGCTTCGTGCACGAGACCGAGAGCCAGCTCATCCTCAACGGCAGCTACAACATCAACTTCACCATGGACCTGGCAGTAAAGGACCTCGGCTTCGCCCTGGCCTACGGCCGCGACTTCGGCGTGCCCCTCGATCTCGCAAGCCTGACCATGCAGACCTTCCTGCGCGCCCGCGAAGCCTATGGCGGTGGCGCCTGGTCCACCCAGGTGGTGAAGCTGCTGGAAGACGCGTTGAAAACGGACCTGCGCGCGCCCGGATTCCCGTCGGAGTTGACATGATCCGCTGAACGACGCGGTCTGCTGCGCCCTACATCTTCAGATGGGCATTCGTCGGATCGTACAGCGGCTCCGTGCCCACCTTCGCTGGCCGCCGCTCGCCGAAGATTTCGATATCGAGCGCCGTGCCGGGCTTCGCCAAGTCGGTGCGAACATAGGCAAGGGCGATGCTCTTCTTGAGGGCATGGCCGTAGGCGCCGGAGGTCACGAGGCCGACGATCTGGCCGTCCTGCCACACCGGCGCGCAGGAGGGCGCGTCGGCGTCGCCGGCCTCGTCGAGCACGAGCGGCACCAGCCGCTCTTTCGGCCCGCTGTTGTGCTCGCGGATCAGCGCGTCGCGGCCGCGGAACGCCGGCTTGGTCAGGTCGACGAAGCGGTCGAGGCTGGCCATCAGCGGCGTGTATTCATGCGTCATGTCGGTCTTCCAGCCGCGATAGCCCTTCTCGATGCGCAGGCTGTCCATCGCATACATGCCGAAATCGCGGATCCCCTCCGCCTGGCCCGCCTCCCATAGCAGGTCATAGACGGGCGCCAGCTGCTCCATGGGTAGATGCAGCTCCCAGCCGAGTTCGCCGACATAGTTGATGCGCAGCGCCAGCGCGCGCGCATAGCCGATCTCGATCTCGCGGGCCGACAGCCAGGGGAATGCCGCGTTGGAGAGATCGGCCTCCGTTACCTGCGCCAGCACCTCGCGCGCCTTCGGCCCCACCAGGATGAGCGTGCCCAGTCGCGCCGAGAGGTTGTCGATGCGCACCGAGGCATCCTTCGGCCGGTGCCGCTCCAGCCAGTCGATGTCGTGCCATTCGGCCGCCGCCGCGCTCAGCAGATAGAACTTGTCCTGCGACAGGCGCGTGATCGTCACCTCCGAAACGATTCCACCCTTGTCGTTCAGCATGTAGGAGAGCGTCGTGCGTCCGAGCTTCGGCAGCCTGCCGCAGATCATCTGGTCGAGCCAGGCCGAAGCATCCTCACCCTCGACCATCAGCTTGGTGAAGCCGCCGAGATCGAGGATGCCGACACGCTCGCGTACTGCGGCGCATTCCTCGGCCACCGCGCCATGCCAATTCGTGCGCTGGAAGCTCGGCTTCCATTCGCGCCGATCGCCCGGCCGCGGGAACCAGGCCGCGCGTTCCCAGCCGCCGCGGGCGCAGAACATCGCACCCTTCAGGCGCAGCTTGTCGTAGAGCGGCGTGGTCTTTGCCGGCCGCCCCGCCGGCCGCTCCTCGGCCGGAAAGGCGATGGCGTATTCGTTCTGATAAAGTTCGATCGCCTTGCCCGTGACGTACTTCTTGGTCGCGTAGTCCGTGTAGCGGCGCGGATCGAAGACCCAGAAGTCCCACTCCGGCTCGCCATGCACGATCCATTCGGCGATGCTCTTGCCGCCGCCGCCGGCCTGCGCGATGCCGAAGCTGAAGCAGCAGCACTGATAGAAGTTCGTCAGCCCATGGGCCGGCCCGATATAGGGGTTGCCGTCGGGCGAGTAGGGGATCGGCCCGTTGATCACTCGCTGCACGCCGCCCTTGCCCAGGACCGGCACGCGCTTGATGGCGTCGTCGATGTATTTCTCCAGCCGCTCCAGGTCGTCCGGCCACAACTGGTTGGCGAACTCCTCGGGAATGCCGTCGAGCCAATGCGGCGTTGCCTTCCACTCATAGGGCCCGAGCAGCAGCCCTGTCCGCTCCTGCCGCAGATACCAGCTGACATCGGGATCGCGCAGCAGCGGCAGCTTCTCCTTGCGCCCCTCAAGCTCCGCAATCGACTCCGTTACGAGATACTGATGCGACATCGAGACGATCGGCATGTACTGCCCGACCATCGCCATGATCTCGCCGGCGCGATAGCCGGCGGCGTTCACGACGATCTCGCAGGTGATGTCGCCCTGATCGGTCTCTACGCACCACTCGCCCAGGGGTGTGCGCTGCAGCCCGATCACCTTAGTGAAGCGCTTGATGCGGCAGCCGAGATCGCGCGCGCCCTTCGCGAATGCTTGCGTCAGCTGGCTCGGATCGATATCGCCGTCGAGCGGGTCCCAGAGCGCGCCGACGAGATCGTGCGTCTCCAGGAACGGATACTTCGCCTTCGCCTCCGCCGGCGTCAGCAGCGCGAACTCCAGCCCCTGGGCGTGCGCCATCGCCGCCACATGCTTGAACTCGTCCATGCGTGCCTTGTTGTGCGCCAGCCGGATCGAGCCCGTGATGTGATAGTTGATGGGGTAGCCGACCTCCTCACCCAACTTGGCGTACAGTCGTGTCGAATGGCGCTGGAACTTGATCACGTTCCAGCTGGTGGAGAAGTTCGGCGTATTCCCCGCCGCATGCCAGGTCGAGCCGGAGGTCAGCTCGTTGCGATCCACCAGCAGGCAATCCGTCCAGCCCAGCTTCGCCAGATGATAGAGCGCGCTGCACCCCACGGCCCCGCCGCCGATGATCACCACCCGCGCCTGTTCGGTCATTTGAGTCCTCGCCTGTGACGGTTCGTTGTATCGCTTGGGGCTGCTGGTTTCAAATCCGCGCCGTGATGGCTGCCCATTCCGGCGGGGTCGCGGCCACCCCGCCGTTTTCGCGCATCAAAGCGACGGGATCGCGCTCCACCCGTCCGAGCCGCCCTTCCAGATACGCGCCGAGCCGGCGGGATTCTGCGACCAAGGCCTCTGCCGCCGGCCGGCGCTCCGCATCGTAGCGCGCCAGTGCTGCCTCGACCGGCTCGCGGGTGAGCGCTTCGGCCAGCGCCAATGCATCCTGCCCCGCCTTGATCGCGCCCATGGCCACGTGTGGCCGTGCCACGGAGGCCGCATCGCCCAGCAGCGCCACGCGCCCGAAGGCGATGCGCGGCGAGAGCAGGTCGTAGATCGGCTGCACCAGGGGCAGCGCGGTGACGCGGATCGCCTCGGCGAACTGCGGGCAGAGCCGCGCCTCGGCGTCGGCGCGCATGCCGGCGACGACCTCCGGCCGAATCGCCTGCGGCGCGATTCCCTCCTCATGCAGCTTCCCCGCCGCATCCGTCAGCACCGCGCGTTCGTCGGCCGGGCGATACCAGACGAAGTTGTACCGCCGCCGTCCCGGCGTCAGAGCATCGCCGTCGCCAGGCACCGGATATCCCAGAATGTGCTCGCCATCCGGCAGGCAGAACGCGAACCGCCCGAACAGCGCGGCGTGGGTCGACGCCGAAAACGCCGCCTCCTCCGCGAGGCCGCGCCAGCCGACATAGCCGGCATAGGCCAACCTTGCCTCCGGCAGGAAGATGCGCCGCACCGTCGAGCGCAGTCCGTCCGCCGCCACGAGAACATCGGCATGCAGGCTGGAGCCGTCGGCCAGGTGCGCCGTCACGCCCTCCGCATCCTGCTCGAGGCCGACCAGCGTCGCGCCGCGTCGGATGCGCGTCTCCGGGAACACGGCGCTCAACAGCGAATGCAGCCGCGACCACGACGTCGTATATTGCGGCATCGGCAGGCGTGCGCGCTCGCTGCCGTCGGGCGCGAAGCAGACGCGGCCAGTCACGGGCACCCCGACCGTGTGGTCGACGCGCGCGCCCGCGCCCTTCAGCACGTCCAGCATCGCCGGCAGCACGCCCAGCCCGGCCCCGCGTCCGTCCAGCCGTCCCGGCGTGCGCTCGATGACCTGCACGTCCCAGCCGGCCCGCAACAGCGCGCACCCCGCGAACAATCCGCCGAGCGATCCTCCGACGATCAGCGCCCGTTTCGTCACGTACAATCGTCCCCGCTTCGAACGCCCCTCTCATTGTCACCCCCGCGAAAGCGCGGGTCCAGGGCAAGCGCCGGGACGGTCGCCCTGGATTCCCGCATTCGCGGGAACGACAATAGAAGAGATCGCGGGAGTAGGAACATGACACGCACGCTCATTCGCCATGCCACAATTCTTTCGCTCGACCCTCAGATCGGCGCTCTGCGTCGCGGCGACCTCTTAATCGAGGACGAGAAGATCGCGGCGGTGGCACCGTCGCTGACCGTCGACGACGCCGAGGTGATCGAGGCCGAGGACATGATCGCGCTCCCCGGCTTCGTCGACAGCCACCGCCACACCTGGCAGTCGCTGCTGCGCTCGACCGCGGCCGACTGGACCCTGGCGCAGTACTTCTCCGGGATCCGCGGCGTCATGGGCAAGTGCTACATGCCCGCCGACATGTACATCGCCAATTACCTGGGCGCACTCGAGGCGCTCGACGCCGGCATCACCACGCTCTACGACTGGTCGCACAACAACAACACGCCCGACCATGCCGACGAGGCCGTGCGCGGCCTCAAGGATTCGGGCATCCGCGCAGTGTACGGCTACGGCAATGCCAACGACGAGTGGGTGCCCGTCAGCAAGCTGCCCTCCAATTTCGCCGACGTCGCTCGCGTGCGCCGCATGCACTTTGCCTCGGACGACCAGCTTGTCACCATGGCGTTCGCCGCCCGCGGCCCGCAATTCACGACGCTCGACATCACCGAGGACGAGTTCCGTCGCGCCCGCGACCTCGGCCTGCGCCTCACCGTCCATGTCGGGGACGGTCTCTGGGGCATGAGCGAGCCGATCGTGCAGCTGGAGAGTCGCGGCCTGCTCGGCGACGACCTCACCTACGTCCACTGCAACACGCTGTCGGAGCGCGACTTCCGCCTGATCGGCGGGAGCGGCGGCACGGCCTCGCTGTCGCCGGAGGTCGAGTTGCAGATGGGGCACGGCTTCCCCGCCACGATGAAGCTGCTGGCGGTCGGCGTGCGCCCCAGCCTCTCCATCGACATCGTCACCTCCATCGGCGGCGACATGTTCAGCTGCATGCGCGCCCTGCTGACCGGCACGCGCGCCGTGGTGAACGGCGAAGCGCTCGATCAGGGCCGCATCGTCGACCCGCTGCCGCTCACGACCCGCGACGCGTTGGAGTTCGCGACGATCCAAGGCGCCCGCGCCTGCGGGCTCGAGGCCAAGACCGGCTCGCTCACGCCGGGCAAGCAGGCCGACGTGATCCTGATCGACACCAACAGCCTCAACCTGTTTCCGCTCAACAACGCCTACAGCGCCGTGGTCGAGGCCGCCCACGTCGGCAATGTCGATTCGGTGTTCGTGGCGGGAAAGCCCCGCAAGCGCAACGGCAAGCTCCTCGGCATCGATCTCAAGCAGCTGCGCGCCAGGGTCGACGCCGCCCGCGACGCGCTCTTCGCCCGCGCCGGCGTCCCCGCCGACGGCAGCTGGCTCCCGCGCCCCTACGAGGCGCCGTAGATCGCCTTCGCCGCCTCGCGGGACACGTAGCCCTCCGCCACATCCTCGACCACGGCCGCCGGGTCGCGCTCGGCCGGCTTGCCGTAGCCGCCGCCGCCGGGCGCGGTGAGCTTGATACGGTCGCCCGGCTCGAAGGTGATGTTGGCGAACTTGCTTGACGACACTTTTCCGTACAGCTCCTTCACTGTCTTCCACTCGCTCGAGCCGTTCTTCTTGATGAACGTGCCGCCGTTGCCGCCGGGCTGGCCGCCGAAGATGGCCCAGGGCTTCACCTCGTGGCGGTCGCTGCACTGGCTGCCGGTGATCGGCACCTCCGTGGCCAGCAAGGTGCGGCGATAGCCGAGCCCGCCGCGCCACTTGCCGGCGCCGCCAGAGTCCGTCACCAGCTCGCAGTCCTCGACGCGCAGCGGAAAGCGCGTCTCGAAGACCTCCGTCGGGTTGAAGCGGCAGTTGCCGTTGATGGCGATGACGCAGTCGTTGCCGTCATGCCCGTACCGCCCGCCCCAGCCGCCGGACATGATGTCGTAGCACGCGAAATATTCGTCATAGTCCGGATGGTTGCCGCCGAACACGAAGTTGGTGCCGGTGCAGCTCTCCGACGCCATCACCCGCTCCGGCACGCAAGTGCCCATGGCGCCGATGGTGATGTTGGCGAGGCGCGGGTGCGTCTCGGTGTTGCCGGCCACGAGCGGCCCGGGATAGTCGACGTTCGTCACCTTGTTCGGTGGCGACACCACGCGGATCGGCCGGAAGGCGCCGGAGTTCTTGGGGATCGAGGGGTCGGTGATGTGGAGGATGCCGTTGTACACCGCGCCGATGGCGACGCCGAGCGTGGCGTTGATCGGCCCCCTCGCCTGCGGCGAGCTGCGGCTGTAGTCGGCCACCAGCTCGTCGCCGTTCACGTGGATGTCGATGGCGACCGTGTACTTCTTGTTCTCGATGCCGTCGTTCTCGATCACGTCCTCGAAGCTGTACTTGCCGTCGGGGAACGAGCCGAGCTCCGCCCGCATGCGCCGCTCGGCATAGTCCTTGAGGTCCTCGCAGGTTTCCGCGAAGACGGCCTTGCCGTACTTCTTCACGATCTCGACGATGCGGCTGACGCCGAGGTCGACGCAGCCGATCATGGCGCTGAGGTCGCCGAAGTTCTGCCGCGGCGTGCGGGTGTTGGCCAGCAGCAGCTTCCACACCTCCTCGACGTCCTTGCCGGCCTTCCGGATCTTCACCGGCGGCACCCGCAGCCCCTCGTGGAAGATCTCCGTCGCCTCGCCGCAGAACGCGCCCGGCACCATGCCGCCGATCTCCGCGATGTGACCGATGCAGACCGCGAATCCCAGCAGCTCGCCGTCGACGAAGAACGGCTTGAAGAAGGTGTGCTCCGGGCAATGGAGCCCGCCGCGATAGGGATCGTTATGGACGATGATGTCGCCGTCCACCAGCGTGTCGAACGGGATCTCCTGGGCGCAGGTCTTGATGAGCAAGGGCATGCCGCCGATCATGGTCGGGCAGAACTCGGCGCAGGCGATCATGTCGCCCTGCACGTCCGCCAGCGCGCAGGTGAAGTCGAGCCCCTCGTTGAAGATCGTCGAGTACGACGTCTTCATCAGCAGGATGCCCATCTCCCGGCAGATCGACACCATCGTCGAATCCAGGATGTTCATCATCACCATATCCGGCGGGGCATTGCGCTTCGGCCGCGGCCGCTGCGCCGACTCGATCGGCAGTTTCGTATGCACGATCGGCAGCCGGATATGTCCGGGCGTGCGCGCGCGCAGCGCCGCCCACTCGACACACCAATCCGAACAGTACAGGCGCTTCTTGCCCTCGACCTGCGCTGTCACTCCGGCCCCATAAACGAGAAGTCCGCAATTGG
>DATIXH010000434.1:0-61790 GCA_035518775.1 Candidatus Acidiferrum sp. | reverse complement strand
GGACCACGCTCAAGCAGCGCATCGCCCTGCACCCGGTCTACATCGCCGGCCCCGCCGGAATCATCGGCGGCCTCTTCGGCCCCACCGAATACCCGCACGACGGCTAACGAGCCGCCGGCGAAAAGAGACGAACCGGCTCCTTGAACCCTCCTCCACGAAGTGGGGGAGGGCAGGGAGGGGGCGCGGCCCCTCTACGTTCTGAGTCCGATCGATTGCTTGCTTGAGACGGGGATCGCCGGCGCGCGTCCTTCGACAAGCTCAGGATGAGGTGGTCTTTATGCCACCGAGATTCTCCCTCGTCCCGAGCTCGTCGAAGGACGCAGGAGGCGCCTGCAGAAATGTGCGAATCCCGTAGACCGCATGGGGAGGAAACCGATGTGAATCCGCGCGCCTACTGCTTCCCCGCGAGGCGCGCCAGCTCGCGCGCGGCGATGGCGTCCCCGGCCGCGGCGCCCAGGCCATACCATTTCGCCGCCTCCTGCAGGTCGACCGGCGTGCCGACGCTGTATTCATAGGCGGAACCAAGGAAGAAATACGCCATGCGCTTGGCGACGATATTCTCATCTCCCTCGGCGAGACCCCGCGCCTTCTGCACGGCATCCTCGTCCGTCTGGGGAAAGTCGTTGAAGCCGAACAGCAGCACCGCCAGCGTGAACGCCGCGTTGTAATGGCCGACGATGACCTTGGGCTCCGCGGGAAAGGCGCGCAGCGCGATGCGGCAGGCCGCCAGCGCATCGAGCACGGGCGTCACGTTGAACGTCGCCGCCGCGACCGTCAAAGCGTTCTGGTCGAAGCCATTGGCGGGGTCGGGCTTGCCCAGGGCGAGCGAAACACAGGCCGCGGCCCTGGGATCGTTGACCGCCTCGGTCTGCTTGGCGCCGAACCAGGTCGACTGCGCCGCGGCGGGGCTCGGCGCAAGCGCCACCGAAACCAGCGCCCCGCATAGGACGCAACACCTATGCACGACATGGACGAACGGCGATCTCATCTGCGAGCCACCTGTGCAACGTCAATGATCGACACGCGCGATGGTAGTTGGCGGCGCCCGCACTATCAAGAAGGCCGTCCACTAGACGGCGCGCGCTAGTCTAATGCATGCGCGGTAAAGCGCTGATAGAAGCTCCAGGGGCTCCTTGAGATAGGTATCCGAGGAGATGATTTTAGCACATTTTCCGCCGGCCGCGCCGGCGAACGCCGCTATGGCGAATCGGGAAACAATCAGGCCTGCGCCGCGCCGTCCATCGCAACTGAGACTGGACGCCGCGCGTCCCTGGACACATCAGCCGTGGCTGCGTAACTCTGATCTGCCGTCGGTCGCCCAAGCGCGGCGCACGATAACCGGGCTGAAGGCGGGGAAGGGGACGCGGACATGGCAATCGAAAAGACAGATGTGCTTGTCGTTGGCGGCGGCCAGGCCGGTCTCGCCATGAGCGAGCATCTCGGCAATCACGGCATACCGCACCTGGTGCTGGAGCGGGACCGGATCGCCGAGCGCTGGCGGTCGGGTCGATGGGACTCCCTGGTCGCCAACGGTCCGGCTTGGCATGACCGGTTTCCAGGTCTCGAGTTCACCGGCATCGATTCCGACAGTTTCGCCCACAAGGAGAGAGTCGCGGACTATTTCGTCGACTACGCGAAAAAAATCGCCGCCCCCGTCCGCTGCGGCGTGGAGGTTACGTCGGTTCGCAAGATCGTCGGCCGGTCCGGCTTCCATGTCGAAACCTCGAAAGGCGCGATCGAAGCCAATGCCGTGGTCGCCGCCACCGGCCCGTTCCAGCGCCCCGTCATCCCGCCCGTCGTGCCCGCGAACGCCGGCATCATGCAGATGCATTCGAGCGCCTATCGCAATCCCGGCCAGCTGCCCGAAGGCGCTGTGCTGGTGATCGGCGCGGGCTCCTCGGGCACGCAGATCGCCGACGAGCTCCAGCGCGCAGGCCGGCGCGTTTTCCTGTCGGTCGGCCCGCACGACCGCCCGCCCCGTCGATATCGCGGGCGCGATTTCGTGTGGTGGCTGGGCGTGCTGGGTAAGTGGGATGAAGCCGCCCCACCGCAAGGCAAAGAGCATGTCACGATCGCCGTGAGCGGGGCATATGGCGGCCAGACCGTCGATTTCCGCCGGCTGGCTGCGCGGGGCATGACGCTGTTGGGGCGGGCGGAGACGTTCAAAGAGGGCGCGATGCATTTCGCATCCGATCTCGCTGAGAACATAGCGAAGGGCGACGCGAACTATCTCTCCGTGCTGAAGGAGGCCGACGCATTCACCGCCCGCAACGGGCTCGCCCTGCCGGAAGAGCCGGACGCCCGAACGATCGGGTTGGACCCGGACTGCGTCACGCATCCGATACTCGACCTGAACCTGGCGGAGGCCGGCATAACCTCGATCATCTGGGCAACGGGCTTCGCCGTCGACTACGGCTGGCTGCAGGTCGACGCCTTCGATCAGAAGGGCAGGCCGAAGCACCAGCGGGGCGTCTCCGCCGAGCCTGGGATTTATTTCCTGGGGCTGCCCTGGTTGTCGCGGCGGGGCTCGTCCTTCATTTGGGGCGTGTGGCACGACGCCAAGTATCTGGCCGATCATATCGCCATACAGCGCGGCTACATGGCCTATGGCGCCAAGGTATGACCGGGTCGTGCCGAAACGGCGCGATTCGGCGAGCGAGACCGAGTTTCGGTGGCGTCTCTGTCTGAACGTCCGGGCACCCCGGACCGCCGGCGACCCCAGGACAGCGTCTTTGCCCCCGTTTCCGGCATCGTCTCAGTGGGCAGTTTGGACCATGCATAACTCGCAGCGGCCGCGACGCCGGAGGTTCGGCTTCAAGAGAAGAGATCTTCATCGCCGCAGCAGACCACGCCGATCGCAGCCCTCCTCGCTCCCCGCCTATCCTCGCCGCCGCCCGGCCTATTCCGCCGCGTCCTGCAGCTCGGGGATCGCGCCCTCGTAGTAGGGCATCCGGTCGATCCGCGGCTGCCAGGTGCCCTTGGCCATGCAGGCCTGGGCATGGCGTGCGATCTCCTCCATCGGGGCAAACCACACGCGTTTCTTCCGCAGCATGTCCTCGATCATGCGGGCCATGCGGATGCAGCGCGACAGGCGGCCGGTGACGAACGGATGCCAGACGCCGATCCACAGCCCGCCATGGTCATAGGCCGCTTCGAATTCGGCCCAGTAGCAGGCGAAGGCCTCGTCGGGCGACTTCACGGGCATCCGGTAGTCGATGTCGAAGGAGTGGACGAAGTGCGGCCAGTCGTCGAGCGCGACATGGGACGGCAGCTCCATGACGTCCCCCTTCTTCGTGCGCAGCAGATAGGGCACGTCGTCGCCCATCAGGCTGGCCTCGTAGAGCAGGCCTTCCTCGGCCAGCAGCTCGGGCGAGTGCTGCGACGCCTTGTAGAGGGGCGCCCGCCAGCCGCGCGGCCGCCTGCCGGTCATCTTGGCGATGACGTCGATCTGGCGCCGCAGCCAGTACTGCTCGCGCTCGCGCGTCTGCTTGTTCGGCTCCTCGTGCAGGTAGCCGTGGGCGGCGATCTCGTGGCCGTCCTTCAGGATCATCTCGACCAGCCGCGGGTAGCGCTCCATGCACCAGGCCGGATAGAAGAAGGTCTGCTTCAGGCCGTAGCGCCGGTAGACCTCCAGAATGCGCGGCACGGCCACCTCGTCGTAGCGCAGCCACGACAGGGCCGAGAGCATCTTCGGCGCCTGCTCGCCCTGCTCGAGATGCAGGAAGCTGTCGGTATCGATGTCGAAGGTGATGGCGACCGCGCAGCGCGCCCCGTTCGGCCAGGGCACGGGGTTGGCGATCAGCGATTTGGTAGCGACGCGGCGCGACGGCTTGCGGGCGACTTTGCGGGCCATGGCTGTCGATCTCCCGTGATGCAGCGATCTCAATTGTCCACAGGCGGGGAGTATTGGCAACGGAGGCGACTCACCGGTTCGCCTTGTGATACTCGGGATTCGGGATCATGTCGGTGGCCGAGGCCATGCGGTTCGACATGTTGAAGAACGCCGCCGTCTCCGCCAGGTCGAAGATGTCCTCGTTGCTCAGGCCGACGGCGCGCAACGCGGCGCGGTCTTGCTCGCCGACCAGATAGGGTGTCGTCGTCAGCTTCCAGGCGAAATCGAGCATGGCGCGCTGCCGTTCCTCGAGCGGGGCGACGCGATAGTTCATCGCCAGCATCTCGCCGAGCTCGGGATCGCCCGAGAGCTGCCGCACCGCCTGCCCATGCGCGACGAGGCAATAGTAGCAATGGTTGGCGCAGGAGACCACGACCGCCACCATCTCGCGCTCGAGCTTGCTGAGCCCGGAGGGCGCCAGCATCAGTTCGTTCGACATGGCGCGGAAATTGCGCATCTTGTTGGGCCGCAGGCTGTAGGCCCTCAACACGTTCGGCACGAAGCCGATCTTCTCGACGCACTTGTCGAACACCGCCTTGATCTCGTCATCGAGCCCCGCCGGATCGGGTACGCCGAGGGCGGAAACATGATCGGGCTGCGGCATGGAAATCCTCCTGTCGTTTAGGCGAAGCGCTCGCGCTCCGATGCGCGGACCGCCAGGAGCTGCGCTTCGCGTGAATTCTCCCTCCAGCTGGCAAATTCTGCTCCGGATAACACTCCGGCAGCTACCACAAACATGGCTCCGGTCACGGCGGCCTTGTCCGCGACGAGACATCGGCCGAAGCCTTGTAGTATCCTGGCCGGGCGATGAGGGAGTCGGAGCAATGGCTGTCAGCCTGAACCACACGATCGTCGTCGCACGCAACAAGGAGGCGACTGCTGAGTTCCTGACCGACGTACTCGGCCTTTCGCCGTACGTTCGAGTCGGTCACTTCGCCGTCGTGCGCGTCGGCGAGACGTCGTTGGATTTCGTCGAGACCGATGGCCCCATTGAGCAGCGGCATTTCGCCTTTCTCGTCAGCGAAGCCGAGTTCGACGAGATATTCGGCCGCATCCGCGAACGCCGCTTGCCATACTGGGCGGATCCGTTTCGCCATGAGCCCGATCGCATCAATACCTATGACGACGGCCGCGGCCTGTATTTCGACGACCCCAACGGTCACTTGCTGGAGATCATTACCCGGCCTTACGGAAGCGGCGGGCGGGAGGCCAAGAACCCCAACCCGCTGTTCTTCGGGAGAGGCAACGCCCCGTAACCCCGAACTGCTCGGCGGTCGTGCCGGGCCGGCGCTCTGCTGCGATGACGCTCCACCCATCTACGCAGCCGGTGATGAGGCGCTCACCCGCCCGCCGCCGCGCTCCCGGCCAGTCGGCGCACCCGATCTGGCAATCAAGATACCGCTGCTCTGAACTACGATTGGGCCGTGTTTCTCGCTGTTCGACTGGAGCGACAAGCTGCCCGAGGATGCGGAATCGGGGCCGGACCAGCTCAGCTGGCAGAGCGAAGTGATCTGTCCGCTGTCGCAGGCGGCTTGATGCACATCAATGAGGCCGGCGCATGCTGATGACAGCCTTCTGTCGTGAAAGCCGGACTGTGGATCTTCATCGCTTTCCTCGTTTGCGGATGCGAGCACAGCGTGCCCGTTGCGTCTCCCATTCAGCAGCCGCCGGCGGCCCCGTCCGCACCCAAGACCGTCGGGATCTTCTACGCGGACGATCTAGCGCATTATCGCTGCGAAACAGGAAAGGGGTACATCTTCGACAGATATGTTTTCGAGCTCGGACCGCAAAGCATCGCGATGTTCGATACCATCTTCTCAGGGCTGTTCCAGAAGATCGACCATCTCGCCAAAGAGCCGGCCGACGGCGGCGAGGTGGGTCGCGACACGATTACGATGCACCTGGTCGGATTCGATGGCTGCGAGGCCAGCTGGCCGATCCTCGGAACGACGACCATTCACGTTGCTTATGAAGGGGTGTTCCGCTCGAAAGCGGGCGACATCGCTCGGGTGAGGGGGGCCGGCCAGGCCGACAGCTACGACATCGAAAGCACCGAAATGACCGATGCAGCTCTCTATCTCGGAGGTCTCCTGCAGATCGCGATGAGGAGGGCTGCGGCGCAGTTTGTCCTGGAGTTCGAGCAGAGGCCCGAGCTTCAGGATTGGCGCAGCGGACTATGATGCGCCTCGTGCCACCGCGCTTGCTGTCCATGAAGCGATGCCGAAACGTCGCGCTCCCTGCTTTGCTCTTGGTGTTGGTTGGCTGCACCACGGGTGACAAGGTCGGGGTCACGGCAAGCGCGCTCCATCCCGGCGACGAAGCGATCGTTCTGTTTCCGGCTCGTGGGGGTGGCGCCGAGTTGGCGAACGACACGAGATTCGTTCAATGCTTGAGCCAGAAATTGAGCAAGTCGCTGCCGCCGCAGCTGCCGATCTATGAGACGAAATCCTTCCAGGACTCGCTGTTTCCCTGGTTCGAGCCTGGGCATGCGCCAGCGACGACGCATGAGTTGCAGATATTGCTGTCCCGACCGGACGTGAGAGCGCGTATCGATGCTCTCCATGTCCGTTATCTCCTCAGTACTGCCGGCACCACGGAAGCTGACGGCGGCTTTCCTGGCTTGCTTTGCGGCTATAACGGCTGCCTCGGGCTCTTGGTGGGCAACGAGAAGAGCAAGCTGAGTATTGTCGCTCTCGATATGAAAGGCGAGGAGCACAATCTCAAGGCGGAAGCGACCGGCACCACCGTCGTGGCAGGATTCATTTTCCCAATCCCCTTGGCTATCGCCCAGAGTGCCAGTGACGTTTGTGACGATGTTTCTGCGCAATTGAGAAAATTCTTTGTTGCGCGGACAGGCGGCCCGCATTTGGGAAGCACTCCAGCTGGGCGCCCTTGACGATGGTGCGTGCGCGGCGTCGTGATGGTGCTCAACCGCCCGCAGCGACAGTGCCTGCCAGTCGGCGCACCCAGCGCGGCACCCATTTTGCCTCACCACCCGTGCCCACAGCATGGACGCGTTCCGCGTGCCCGTGGATGTGGAACACACGCTCGCCGCAGAGCTCGACCGTGAAGCGCTGGGCGCGCCCCATCGTCTCGGCGAAACGCTGCAGCCGCCGCTCGATCTCCTCCGGCGCGATCTCCGGCATCAGCCGGCGGTTGTGCTTCCGCGACAGCACGTAGCGGATGTAATCCTGCCCGGGCCGCCAGAGCGCGCGCGCCGCGTCCGCCGGCGACGTCACGTCGAAGCGCGCGCTCAGCTCCTGCACGATCCGCTCGGCCGCGTACGGCCCGGACTGCGCCGCGAAGGAGCGGTCGAAGCGCGCGCGGAACTCTGGCGGATAGGCGAAGCCGTCGCCGGCCGCGATGATCTCGCCGGCGCGCGCGACGACCTCGTCCGGCGTGCGCGCGGCGATGTTGATCAGCGGCGAGAGATAGTTGTCGAGCACCGGCGAGTCCGCCGGCCGGAAGCAGATCGCCGGCCGCCCGAGCGCGAAGGCCTCCACCCCGGTCGTGCAGTAGGTGTGGATGAGCAGCTCCGCGGCCATGATCCATGGCACGGCCGAGCCCTGCCGCACCATCTCCGCGCGCGGCACGTCGGCCACGATCGCCTTCCACGGCGCCGCGTTCTCGCCGGGATGCGGGCGCACGATGATCTTGTGTTGCGGAAACGCCGCTGCCAGCTTCGGGAGCAGGTCTTTGATGCCGGCGAGGCTGGCGCGCTCCAGCCGCAGATGCCCCTCGAGGAAGGCCGCGTCCGCGGGCTTGCGGCGGTCGAACTTCCCGCCGCGCTCGAGCTTGCGCACCATCTGGTCGGTGGTGCCCTTGCCGGAGTTGGTGAAGCCGAGGTTGGTATTGATGAGGATGAACCGCCCGTGCTCGCCGCGGATGCGCGCCGCCTCCGGCGCCTGCGATTTCGCGAACTCGGGCCGCAGCAGGTCCCAGCGCGGGTTGCCGACCGCGGCGTATTTGGCGCGCTGCTCCGGCAGCTTTCCCAGCAGCGCCTCCAGATGCTCCTCGCCCACCGCAAACACCAGATCGCTGGCGGCCACCGCCGGCGGTGCCACCCAGCGGAGCCCCTCGTTGCGCGCGATGAGGCCGGGCACCTCCTCGTCGATGGCGGCGATCCGGTGGCCGGCGGCATGCGCCGCCGCCATGGCCTTGGCATCGACCGCGGTCAGCGTCTTGAACAGCACGATCCCCGGCGGCATGCGCCCGAAGTTGCGCTGCATGAGCCATTTCTGTCCGAGCACCACCTCGTACCCGGCGCCCACCGCCACCGCTGCCAGCAGCAGCTTCCCATCCAGCTCCCGCGCCGCCACCTCGACGGGAAGATAGAGAAACGGATTGGTCACAGCACCTCTCTCGCGTTGCAGGGGCGGCCCCGCGTGGCCGCCCTGGGGCGACCACATGGGGTCGCCCCTACAAGAGCATGGGACAAGGTGAGGCCCGCGACTCGTCCTCCGACATCCAACACGCGCTACTCCACTCGCCGGTCG
This sequence comes from Candidatus Acidiferrum sp., assembly GCA_035518775.1. Classification (GTDB taxonomy): domain Bacteria; phylum Pseudomonadota; class Alphaproteobacteria; order Dongiales; family Dongiaceae; genus JBGPEQ01. Next base: position 53,402 of record DATIXH010000434.1, on the reverse strand, counting down.
CCGGTCATCAGCTGCCGCACGCGCGCGGCGACGCGCTGCCGGTCGTCAATCGGCTCGCGCTTCCCTTGCGCCGGCCGCTCGCCGAGCCGATGCACCAGCCCGCGCGCCAGCAACTCGCGATGGCATTCGCGCAGGTCGCGCAGCGGCATGAACAGCCCGCGCTCCGCCAGCCGGTCGAAGCTCCGCGCCAGCCAGTCCTGCTGTTTCGGCATGCCCCGGTAATTCTTGCGCGCCCCATGGCCGGTCGCCAGCCGCTCGATCGCCGCCAGCAGCCGCCCCGTGAAGCCCGGACGCCGCGGCACCTCGAACATCGCCACCGGCTTCCCGGTCGCGCAGGCCTCCGCCAGCATCGACGCGCTGTCCGAGGTCACGATGAAGCCGTCGGCGAGCGCGAGATAGGCGAGGTACGGATTGTCCATCCCACCCGCCTGCCAGCGATGCCGGTAGCAGTTGCCGCTCAGCGCATCGAACAGCGCCGCCGCCGCATCGGGCCGCGTGCGCGCGCTGGTCGTCACCAGCAGCGAGCCGCCGGCGGCGCCCGCCTCCGCGCTGGCGGCGTGGCCCAGCCGTCGCGCCGCCGCCGCGTCGAGCACATAGGGCGCGGAATGCCCGCCGGCGAGCAGCGCGATCCACGGCCTTGGCAGATGCCGCAGCCGCTCCTCCCACGCCGTGGCCGCCTCGGCGAGCCGCTCGGCCGTGACCCGGTGCAGCGGCCCCGCCAGCGCCACCACGTTGGGCCGCGGCGGGAGCCGGTACTGCGGCGCCGCCACCACCAGGTCGAACTCGGCCATCGGCGCCCAGGGCCGCCCGACATGCACCCAGCGCGGCTGCCCGCCGCTCTGCGCCCGGATCCAGCGTGCCACCGGCACGCTGCGCTTGCCGCCGTCGATGATCAGGTCCGGCCAGGGCGGCGCGAGCGGGCTGGAGCGTGCGCGATCGAGGCTGACGAGCGACCCGCCCATAAGCCAGTTGGGCAGGTTGTGCAGACCGTTGTACGCCAGCTCCTTCACCTCGAAGGGCCAGCCGAGCGACTCGGCCAGGGCAAGCAGCTGCGAACGGTCGCCGGCGCGCGAGCCGACGAGCACCCAGATGCGCGGCGCTGCCGCCTTGGCGCCCGCCAGATTGGACTGATACGCGACCGTCGCCGGCTGCCCGCCCCGCGTGCGATCGATGGCGTCCAGCCGCCACACCACCTCCGGATGCCGCGCCGCAGCCGCCGCGACCTGCGCCCGCCACCAGCCGGCCTCGCGCACGCACAGGCTCGCCGCCGCCTCCTGGCAATCCACCGACAGGTAGACGAGCTTGCCCGCCTGCGCGAACATCTCCTCCAGCACCCACGGCACATCCTCGCCGGGCAGCCGCTGCAGCAGATCGACGGCAACCACCGCGTCCGATGACTGCACCTGCTGACCATTTTCTGTTGTCACCCCCGCCAAAGCGGGGGTCCAGGGCAGCTGCTCCGTCGCTCGTTCTGGACCCCCGCTTTCGCGGGGGTGACAGTCCGGTCTGGAGACACGCTGAAGCGTCTGCATATCGACGCGCAGCACTGACTGCACTCCCAACGCTGCCGCCAGCTTCTCGCAGGCCGGCGGAACCACCGCCGGTCCAGCCTCGCTGCCCTGCGCAACCAGCCCCCGAAACATCGGGCTCGGCCGCTCGCGCGTGAACACCTGATAGCCCTCCGCGTCGGCCGCGCGCTCCAGGCGGTACCAGACCTCGCCCAGCGGATGCCGACGGTAGGCATAGTCGCGCGGGAAGGGATGCCAGGGCTGGGTGTGCATCGCCGTGTAGTGGAGCAGCATGGACCGCCCCTCTGCGAATTCGAGGTCGCGGGCGTTCCAGCCGCCGTCGAGCGGCCCCCACAGCCCGCGCTGCCCTTTGACCTTGCCCAGAAGCTGGTCCTTGCTCCCGCGCGTCGCCGTCTCGAGGTTCCACCACGCCGCCATGCGCGCGCAGTCCAGCAGCATCACCGAGGTGTCGCTCGCGGACACCGCGAGATAGCCATGCTCCCCCAGCTCCAGGTCGAACAGCAGCGCCGGATCGGCGGTGTAGATCTGGTCGACGTCGTTGTAGATCGCCTTGCCCGTCCGCCCGGCATAGTCCGGGATGGCGAAGCGGTAGTTGGTGAACCCGGTGCGCCAGCCCTTGCGGACATAGCCGGCCAGATCCTTCATCACGTGGATCTCGTAGACCCGGCCGGGGTCGCGCACCTGCTCGATCGAGTAGAAGAAGACCCGCTCGGCCCGCCACTGCGCGTCCTGCGTGCCCAGGAAAATCCGCACCGGCGGCTTGGCGCTCGCCGGCGCGCCCGGCCGCACCCCCAGGGTGACGACGTAGGGACGGGGCCGCTCCCGCGCCGCCCCCTCGGCCGCGCGCTGCGGCGTCGATCGCGTGGTCATGGTCATGATCGGTGCCGAATCTAGTCGCCATCGCCCCAAACGCAAGGAATTCGGTCGCCATCGCTCTCGAACGGACCGAAACTGGTCAGGGTCATCTCCTTGAAAAACAACCCCGATTTTTTGATCCATAGGGTCGTTTTGCAGAATCGCATGATTCCGGGTCTGCGGCCCGGATTTACGCAAAAATGTTTCACGTGAAACATCGTGGTCCCGAATCCCGCCTCGTTGACGCCGCCGCCGGAGTTATCCAACATCGGCCGACGGGTTGGGTCGGGTTTCCATGTCGCAATATCCCAAGGCTTGCATCATCGGCGCCGGCATCAGCGGGCTGTCGATGGCGAAGGCGCTCAAGGACAAGGGCGTGCCGTTCGACTGCTTCGAGATGAGCGATCAGGTCGGCGGCAACTGGGTGTTCAAGAACAAGAACGGCCGCTCCTCCGCCTACCGCTCGCTCCACATCGACACCTCCAAGGAGCGCCTGCAGCTCGACGACTTCCCGGTCGCGCTCAGCGATCCCAACCTGCCGGACTACCCGCACCACACCCACGTCGCGAAGTACATGTCCGACTACTGCGACCATTTCGGCCTGCGCCCCCTCATCACCTTCAACACCGAGGTCACCCATGCCGAGCGGCTGCCGGACGGCGTCTGGCGGGTGAGCCTCTCGACCGGCGATATCAGGCACTACGACGCGCTCTTCGTCTGCAACGGCCACCACTGGGACCCGCGCTGGCCGGAGCCCCGCTTCCCCGGCAGGTTCGCCGGCATCGAGATGCACTCGCACGACTATGTGGACCCCTTCGACCCCGTGGACATGCGCGGCAAGAAGGTGATCGTCGTCGGCATCGGCAACAGCGGCATCGACATCAGCTCCGACCTCGGCCAGCGCGGCCTCGCCGAAAAGGTCTACATCTCCACGCGCCGCGGCGCCCACGTCATGCCGCTCTATCTCTTCGGCAAGCCGGCCGACAAGGGCAAGACGGTGAGCTGGCTGCCGCTCCCCCTGCAGCGCCGCATCCTCGAGCTCGTCGTGTGGATGAATGTCGGCCGGATGGAGAACTATGGCTTGCCGAAGCCCGACCACCGGCTGCTGGAGACGCACCCCTCCTGTTCCGGCACCTTCCTCACCCGCGTCGGCAGCGGCGACGTCATTCCCAAGCCCAACATCGCGGAGCTCATGGGCAAGGAAGTGCTGTTCACCGACGGCAGTCTCGTCGAGGCCGACGTCATCATCTACGCCACCGGCTACAAGATCAGCTTCCCGTTCTTCGACGAGAGCTTCCTGTCGGCGCCCGGCAACAAGCTCCCGCTCTTCCACCGCGCCATCAAGCCGGGCATCGACAACCTGTTCTTCATCGGCTTGGCGCAGCCGCTGCCGACCCTCATCAACTTCGGCGAGCTGCAGGCCAAGTGGCTGGCCGAGCTGATGGTCGGCGAGTACCTGCCGCCCTCGACCGTCGAGATGGAGGCTTCGATCGCCCACGACGAGAAGCGCTTCCTCGGCCACGTCGTCAAGACGCCGCGCCACACCATGCAATGCGACTACGACCTCTTCCGCGTCGAGATCGCCCGCGAGCGCAAGCGCGGCCGCCGGCGGGCGCAGGAGTCCGGCCGCCCGCTCATCGAGCCGCGCGCCCATCGCTACGAGTCGTCGCGCCAGGCGGCGGAGTAGGGATCTCAGATCAGCGCGTCCTCGAAGTTGTAGTAGAGCCCCGCCTGCACCGGCCGCAGCGGATTGCCGCCATGGCGTTCGCGCACGATCGGCTCGGCCGCCGCGTAGTCGGCGAACGTCCAGACCGCCAGACCGCCGGGATCAGGACCCAGCAGCCCCACCCGCCGCAGCACGAACTCCAGCTTGCCCGCCGGATACTGCTTTGCCCGTTTCGAGAAGTTATCGCGTGCCTGCTCGTCGGCGATGTCCTCCCCCGCGACGAAGAACTCGACGTAGTGAAGCCCCTTGCCGAGGGGCGGGCCGCCGATGATCTCGTCATAGAGCGCGCCGCGCCGGAAGTGGATCGCCAGCCGCGTCGCCTGAAAGGCGGCGCTGCGCTGTGCTTCGTCGGTACGGAACGACGCCTCCCACTGGTCCATACGGGCCATGCCCGGATGGCGCCAAAGACAGATGACGCTGGGCTCCGGCGCGATGCGTTCCGCCCGCCCGAGATTGCCGACCTTCACATCCACGTCGGAGACCCAGCCGCTCTGGCGGCCGACATGCTGGAAGATCTCGATCGGCAGCGTGCGATCGTGTTCGATGTACTCTGCGTAGATCACGGCCATCCCCCTTTCGCGCGGTGTCACCGATCCGTGACCGGCGTCGGCTATTCTTAGCACTCTAGAATCGGAGTATGCTCCACGACACCGAATTGAGCGTCGTCCGCCATAGATCGGCCATCAAGCCGTGCGACGTTGATGCGAACAAGGGCCCGGCTCGACGCCCGTCGACGCCGGGCTCATCCACAGGGACGAGGATGGGGAGTCCGCAACCGTGTTACGCCTGATCGCCGTTTGCTTTGTGCTCATTGCCACGACGCTGCCGCTGCGCGCCCAGGACCAGCCCGACTACGCGTCCGCCGCCGACACCTACGTCTCGGACATCCAGGCCCGCTTCCCCGAGAAGGCGGACACGCTGGAGGCCCGCGCCATGCGCCTCGACGGCGATGCGGCGGCCGAGCGCGGCGCCTGGAACAAGGCGGTCGCCGCCTACGAGCGCGCCGTCGCCTTCGGCGCCGACGACTTCGAGACTTGGATGGGATTGACGCGGGCGCTGCGCGAGCTGGGCGATACCCAGAACGCCATCGCCGCCGCCTTCTCCGCCCGCCAAGTCGCCGACCGGCCGACCGACCGGGCGAAGGCGCTCTACGCCCTCGGCGGCATCCTCGACAGCGCCAATCGCGCCCGCGAGGCCGTGAAGGTCTATCAGGCCGCCCTCAACCTCGAATACGACAGCCAGATCGCCGACCGCGTCCAGGCGCTCTCCGAGGCCACGGCGTTCCGCCTCATCAACTCGCGCACGGAGCTCACCGGCGATCGCGCCCGCATCTGCCTGCAGTTCCGCGAGAACCTGAAGCCGACCAAGGACTTCCACTACGAGGACTACATCAAGATCGAGCCGGCCTCGACGCCGGCCTTCGTCGTCACCGACGACACCCTCTGCATCGACGGCCTCGACTTCGGCGCCCGCTACACCCTCACGGCGCTCAAGGGCCTGCCGAGCATCAGCGACGAGCAGCTCGCCGACACCGACTCCGTCACCGTCGAGATCGGCGACCGCGAGCCCTCGCTCGGCTTCCCCGGCTCGGCCTACGTGCTGCCGAAGGTCGGCAGCAGCGGCCTGCCGCTGGTGAGCGTGAACACGGAGAAGGCGAAGCTCCAGCTGCTGCGCATCACCGACCGCAATCTGGTCGAGCAGATCCGCCAGGGCCGCTGGCTGCGCGCCATCGACGGCTACGAGCGCGACCAGATTCCCGAGGAGTCCGGCGAGCTCATCTGGAAGGGCGAGATCGACCTCCAGAACGAGCGCAACAAGCGCGTGACCACGCTGGTCCCGATCTCCGACATCCTGCCCAAGACGGTGCCGGGCATCTACGTGCTGACTGCCGAGCCGGCCGGCGGCGAGGTCGAGACCTGGAATACCCGGGCGACGCAGTGGTTCGTGATCAGCGATCTCGGCCTGACCACGATGTCCGGCGGCGACGGCCTGCACGTCTTCGTCCGCTCGCTCTCGACCGGACAACCCGTCCCGAGTGTCGACCTCCGCCTCTACGCCCGCAACAACGAGGAGCTCGGCAAGTCTGTCAGCGACACCGCCGGCGCCGCCACCTTCGATCCCGGCCTGATCCGCGGCGAGAGCGGCCGTGCCGCCACGGCGGTCATGGCGCTCGGCAGCGACGGCGACTTCGTGTTCCTCGACCTGTCGCGCGCCGCTTTCGACCTCAGCGACCGTGGCGTCGGCGGCCGCCTCGCGCCTGGCCCGACCGACGCCTTCATGTACACCGACCGCGGCGTCTACCGCCCCGGCGAGCCCGTCCAGCTCGTTACGCTGCTGCGCGACAGCGCCGGCCACGCCATCAGGAACGTGCCGCTCACCCTCAAGGTGCAGCGCCCGGACGGTGCCGTCCCGCTCGAGCGCACGCTGACCGACGGGCAGGTCGGCGGTTTCCATCTGACGGTTCCGATCTCGCCCGCGGCGCGTACGGGTACCTGGACCGCCTACGCCTATCTCGATCCGGCCGGAAAGCCCGTCGGCTCGATCACCTTCCTGGTCGAAGAGGTCGTGCCAGCGCGCATCGAGGTCTCGCTCAAGCCCGACAACAGCTTCGTCACCGCGGAGCAGCCAGTGACCGTGGCGGTCGATGCCAAGTATCTCTATGGCGCGCCCGCCAGCGACCTGCTGGTGAAGGCCAGCATCGCCATCGCGCGCCAGGACCAACCGCCCGCCAACTACCCCGGCTACAGCTTCATCCTGGCCGACGAGGATGTCAGCGTCGTGCAGGTGCCGCTCGACGACGCCCGCACCGATGGCGACGGCAAGGTCAGCCTGCCCATCCAGCTCGCCAACCTTCCGGATACGCCGCAGCCGCTGAAGGCGACGCTGACCGTCGAAGTGTACGAGGTCGGCGGCCGTCCGGTGATCGAGAGGGTCGAGCTGCCGATCCGCAATCGCCCGCTCCAGCTCGGCATCAAGCCGCTCTTCGGCGACGACAGCGTGCCCGATGGCGGCGAGGCCGCCTTCGAGGTCGCGGCCGTGAATGCCGACGGTACGCCGGCCGCGGCCAACCAGCTGCACTATCAGCTCGTGGCCGAGGACTGGGACTATCAGTGGTACTACAGCAACGGCAGCTGGGACTATCAGGTGGTCGTGCGTGACCTGCCGCGCGAGAGCGGCGAGCTCTCGGTGGCCGCCGACAAGCCCGGCCGCATCGCGCACACCGTGCAGTGGGGTCGCTACCGCCTTGAGGTCTACGATCCCGCCACGGGTGCCGCTGCCAGCTACCGCTTCTTCTCCGGCTGGTGGTCAACGCCGGGCAGCGCGAGCACGCCGGACAAGCTGCAGGTCGTCGCCGACAAGGAGCTCTACAAGGCCGGCGACACCGCCAAGATCTCGATCAAGCCGCCCTTCGCGGGGCCAGTGTTGATCGCCGTCGCGACCGATCGCATCCTCGAGACCCGCACGGTCGACGCCACGCCCGACGGCACCGTCGTCGACATCCCCGTGAATGCGGATTGGGGTGCCGGCGCCTATCTGCTGGCCACGGCCTACCGCCCGTCGCCGGCCGAAGAGACGCACGCGCCCGGCCGCGCTATCGGCGTCGCCTGGATGGGTCTCGACCCAGCAGCACGCAGCCTGCAAGTCGCGCTGGACGTGCCGTCGGAAACGCTGCCGCGGCACGGCATCGAGATCCCGGTCACCGTCACGGGCGCAAGCAACGCCGGCGAGGCCTATGTCACGCTCGCCGCCGTCGACGAGGGCATCCTGCAGCTCACGGATTTCGTGACCCCGGATCCGGTCGGCTACCTCTTCGGCAAGCGCCGGCTCGGGCTCGACATCCGCGACGTCTACGGCAACCTCATCAACGGCAAGGACGGCCGCCGCGGCACCATCCGCACCGGCGGCGACACTGAAGCCATGGCGCATCGCGGCGCGCCGCCGCCGACTATCCAGATGGTCGCGTTGTTCTCCGGCATCGTGAAGCTCGACGCGCAGGGCAAGGCCCGCATCCCGCTGGCGCTGCCGGATTTCAACGGCCGCCTGCGGCTGATGGCCGTGGCCTATGACGGCGACAAGGTGGGCGCGGCCGAGGCCGGGCTGATCGTGCGCGATCCCGTGGTCGTGCTCTCCTCGCTGCCGCGTTTCCTCGCGACCGACGATCAAAGCGAGCTGACGCTCACGATCCAGAACGTCGGCGGCGCCGCCGGCAAGTACAACGTCGAGCTGAAAGCCGACGGCGCGGTCGCGCTCGCGGAGACTCCGGCCATCAGTCCCGATCTCGCGGTCGGCAAGTCGGCGGCGGCGCATGTGAAGATCAAGGCCGTCGGGTCCGGCGAGGGCACGATCGCCATGGCGATAAACGGCCCCGGCGATTTCCATCTGGAGCGCACGCTGAGGATCGGCGTGCGCCCCCCGCAATTGCCGATCGTCGAGCGTACGGCGAAGCGGCTGGCGCCGGGCGAGAGCCTCACGCTCGGCAGCGCCGCCCTCGAGCGCTTCGTCCCCGGCAGCGGCGAGCTCTATGCCAGCTTCAGCCCGATCCCCAACCTCGATGTGCCCGGTTTGCTGCGCTCGCTCGACCGCTATCCCTACGGCTGCCTGGAGCAGACGACCAGCCGCGCCCTGCCGCTGCTCTACGTGGGCGATGTCGCTACGCTCTGGCGGGTGAAGGACGAGCAGGCCGGCGGCGATGTGAAGGCGCGTGTGCAGAACGCCGTCTATAGCGTCATCGAGCGCCAGCGCTTCGACGGCGGCTTCGGTCTCTGGACCTCGGACTCGCCGGCCGAGAACTGGCTGTCGAGCTACGCGATGGAGTTCCTGCTGCGCGCCAAGCAGCAGGGCTACGCGGTCTCCGACTATGCGCTGCAGCAGGGCCTCAAGTGGCTCGACGCCTACAGCCGCAACTACAAGCTCGACGACAGCGAGGCGATCGGCGCCCGCGCCTACGCCTACTACGTGCTGGCGTCGGCCAAGGCCGGCGACATCAGCGGCCTGCGCTATCTCAGCGACAATTACCTGAAGCGCGCGCCCTCGGCGCTCGCCGCTGCGCAGATGGGCGCGGCGCTTGCTCTGCTGGGCGATCAGCAGCGGGCGGCCGCGGCCTTCAAGGCGGCGCTCGATCGCGTCGATCGCGAGCGGCGCTGGATGCGCGACTACGGCTCGTCGCTGCGCGATCTCGCGGCGATCGTCACGCTCATGGTCGAGAGCAAGATGACGGGCGAGGATCCGGCGCCGCTGCTGGATCGCCTCGCCAACCTGCAGCTCGGCCAGACCTACCTCACGACGCAGGAGCAGGCTTGGCTCATCATGGCGGCTTACACCGTCGCCGGCGCCAAGCCCGGCAACATGGTCCTCAGTGTCGACGGCACGGCGCAGGAGCCGCGCAAGACGGCCCTTAGCGTGCGGCCGACGCCGGACGAGCTGGCCAAGGGCGTCAAGGTGGCCAACGCCGGCACCGACACCGTCTGGACCGTGGCCACCGTGATGGGGGCACCGGTCCAGGACTTGCCGCCGGAGTCGCAGGGCTTCAGCATTGAGCGCCACTACTACACGATGGCCGGCGAGGAGGTGTCGCCGGATACGATCAGGCAGAGCGACATGCTGGTGGTCGTGCTGTCGGGCAAGGCCGTCGCCGACACCTACAACCAGGCGCTGATGATCGACCTGCTGCCGGCCGGCTTCGAGGTCGAGAACGCGCGCCTAGCCGACACCCACGCGACCGACGAGCTGTCCTGGCTGCCGGAGCTGACGCCGACGCTCTACACCGAGTATCTCGACGACCGCTTCGTCGCCGCCTTCGACCTGGACTGGGAGCGCCGCTCCTTCACCGTCGCCTACCTCGTGCGCGCGGTGACGCCCGGCACCTATCGCCTGCCGGCAGCGCAGGTCGAGGACATGTATCAGCCGCAATACCGGGCCCGCACGGCAACCGGCATGGTGACGGTGATCCCGGTGCAGTGAGGATGCTCATGAGGCTGCGCCTCGCCGGCCCGACTTCACCTCTTCCCCTCCCCTTGCGGGAGGGGGACGGGGGAGGGGTCTGCGCGCGGCAGCCCACTGCAAGTCAGAGGAGCGTATCGGGCAATCCAATCCTCGGCCGTCTGTCGATTCGACCGAGCCGGGCCGATGCTTGCCACCGCCAACTTATGCGCGCCTGCCGGCGTGAAACCCCTCCCCCTTCCCCCTCCCGCAAGGGGAGGGGAAAGTCTTGTTGCTGAGGCACCGTGCGATCTATCCGCGCATGGGCGAAGCGAGCGGCCGCGGCGAGTGCGGCTGCCATTTTCATCCTGCTCGTCGCCGCCTTCGCGCTCGATCGGCTGTTTCCGCCCGACTTGTCGCGGCTGTCGGATCGTTCGACGCTCGTGGTCGACAGCGAGGGGCGGCTGCTCACGCCGTTCACTGCGCGCGATGGTGCGTGGCGTCTGCCGGCTACCGTCGATGACGTGGATGCGCGCTATCTGGGCATGCTGGTGGCTTACGAGGACAAGCGCTTCGACAGTCATTGGGGAGTCGATCCGCTCGCTCTCCTGCGCGCGATCGGGCAGTGGGCGAGAGCGGGGCACGTCGTCTCCGGCGCCTCGACGCTCACGATGCAGACGGTGCGTCTGCTGGAGCCGCGCCCGCGCACGCTCGGCGCCAAGCTCATCGAGACGGCGCGCGCGCTGCAGCTCGAATGGCGTTACGACAAGCACAGCATTCTCAGCATGTACCTCACATTGGCCCCCTACGGCGGCAACCTCGAGGGCGTGCGCGCGGCATCGCTGTTCTATTTCGGCAAGGAACCGGATCGCCTGACCGATGCCGAGGCCGCACTGCTCGTAGCTCTGCCGCAATCGCCCGAGGTCCTGCGCCCGGACCGCCACGCCGTCGCCGCCTTTGCTGCGCGCAACCGCGTGCTGGAGCGCTTGGCATCGGTTGGGCTGCTGAACGAACAGGCCGTTGCCGAAGCGGCGACGCAACCGGTCCCGAGCGGGCGGCGTCCGGCCGGGCACCTCGCCGCCCATCTGTCCGAACGGCTGCGCGCCGCCGACCCGGCGTCGCCGCTCATTCGCACGACCATCGACGGCAGCCTCCAGACGAAGCTCGAGGCCATGGCGGCGCGCTATCAGCTGAAGCTGGAGGAGGGCGCCACGATCGCCCTGCTCGCGGTCGAGAACTCCGGCCGCCGCGTGCGCGCCTATGTCGGCTCCGGCGACTATTTCGACAGCGGCCGGCTGGGGCAGAACGATCTGGTGCAGGCCGTGCGCTCGCCCGGCTCGACCCTGAAGCCGTTCATCTACGGCCTCGCCTTCGATGATCTCCTCATCCATCCGGAAACCATCGTCGTCGACCGGCCCATGCGCTTCGGCGACTACGAGCCGGAGAATTTCGACAAGCGCTATCGCGGCCAGCTCACCGCGCGAGAGGCCCTGCAGCTGTCGCTGAACCTGCCGGCCGTTTCGCTCCTGAACCGCCTCGGTCCGATGCGCCTGGTCGGCACGCTCGAGGCCGCCGGCACGCCGCTGCGTCTGCCGGAAGCGGTGAGCGCGCCGGGATTGCCGATCGCGCTCGGCGGTGCCGGCATCACGCTCGCCGATCTGGTAACGCTCTATGCCGGGCTCGCCGACGGCGGCAGCGTGCGGCCGCTGCGCTATACCGATGCGGCGCCGGCCGGGGAGCCGGTCGCCATCATGCAGCCGTCCTCGGCCTGGTATCTCACGCGCATCCTCGCGGACATGCCGCCGCCGCCGGGCATGCTGGCGCCGCGCAACCGCGCCCAGGGGCGCGCGATCGCCTACAAGACCGGCACGTCCTATGGATTCCGCGACGCCTGGGCGATCGGCTACGACAGCGCCTACACGGTCGGGGTCTGGGTCGGGCGCCCCGACGGCAGCTTCTCGCCCGGGCGGATGGGGCGCGACGCGGCGGCGCCCGTGCTGTTCGAGGTCTTCGATCTGCTGCCGCGGCCGCAGGGCCTGCCGAGCGCGGCCTTCGCCGCCAGACCGCCGGCCGGCGTGATCCAGGCGTCCAACGCCGACCTGCCGCCGCCGCTGCGGCGCTTCGATCCCGGACCCTCCGCCCTCGATGCCCTGTTCGCTGCCGGCGGCGGCCCGCAGATCGCGTTTCCCGCCGACCATGCGACCGTCGATCTCGGCGCCGGCGGCCGCTTCGAGCCGCTGCTGCTGCGCGCCAACGGCGGCCGGCTACCGCTGCTATGGCTGGTGAACGGCGTTCCCGTCGCGTCGGCGCCGTTCAAGCGGCAGGCTCAATACCAGCCGGATGGGGCCGGCGCCACGCGCGTCACCGTCATCGACGGCGCCGGCGCCTCCGCCTCGGTCGAGGTGTGGATTCAGTAGCGGGAGTCAGGATTCCGTGCCGTGCGGGCGCAGCTGCTCCTGCTCCGCCAGGATGCGGGCCAGCTCGACCTCACGGGCGGAGAGGGGTCGCTTGAACGCCGGCTTCCCGTGCTGCCAGGTCTTGCCGTGAATGGCCGCGGCGACCACGGCCGGCGTCGGCTCCAGCAGGGTCAGCGAGCCCTTCGGCCCGGAGATGCCGGTGCCGTGCAGGCTGAAGCGGCCGTGCTGGGCGAGATAGATGCGGCCGCCGCGCAGGTTCACCCGGGCGACCTCGTCGAGGTGGTATTCGTACAGGTGCCAGCGGGTATGCCGCACCACGACGATCGCGGCGGGCACCGCTTCGGCCTTCACCCAACGCTCGATGCTGTCGGCCGTCTGCCCGGCGCAGGGCAGCTGAAATAGCCCCGGTCCGCTTGCGCTATTGTCTGTCATCCAACTCCCGAGCGTATGATCCTGCGCCCGACGGAGCGTCGCCTGTGGACCGGCCATCTGCCCCCTCCTGACTGTCGGGTGTCTTCGCACCGTTGACAGCGGGTAGAGTGCCGCCGGGTCCGCCCCAGGACTGTGACTGCCGTCACAGGCGCGTGGAATATCCACCCAAGAAGAACGGTTGGGAGGCCGGTCTTGTTCCCGCCGGCGGCGGGCGGCCTTAATCGTGGCCTTTGCCGGTGTGCTGCAGCTCCTTGATGATCAGCTGCAGCTTGGCCTTGTCGGTGACGTAGAGGTTGCGGCCCTTCCGGCGGATCAGACCGGTCGGGTAGAGCTGGGTGATGGCCCGGTTCACGGTCTCGCGGGTGGTGCTGGCGCGGCTGGCGATCTCGCGCAAGGGGGGCAGGGGGTGGATCACCCACAGCCCCGGCACCGCCTGCTCCGGCTTGGCCATGCGCAGCAATTCGGAATAGACGCGGGCGCTGGCCGCCAGCGTGCTCAGCTCCATGATGCGCACGTCGCTCGCCCGCACCATGCTGGCCAGGCGCTGGAACACCTTGAAGGTGACCTCGACGCGCTGCCGCAGCAGGTCGAGGAACTCTTCGCCCGACAGGCTGGCCACCAGACATTCCTCTGTGGCGACGATGCTGGCCGAGCGCGGCTGGGCGTCGATCGCCGACAGCTCGCCGAAATAGTCGCCGGCGGAGAACGTGGCGAAGGCAATCTCGCGGCCGGAGAGCGAGTAGTTGAGCGCGCTGGCGCTGCCATGCACCAGAAATGAGACCTCCCGGGTCTCCGTGCCGCTCTCGAGGATGCGCTCGCCCGTGCGGAAGATGCGCCAGCGGCAGCGGCTTTCCAGCCGCTTGCGTTCGGCCTCATCCAGGCCGGAGAACAATTCGACTGTGGAAAGCGTTCGCGTCGGTGGCGTCTTGGGCACGTCACTCCCCCAATTCTGGACCGCAGCATTCCCCTGACCGACCGGAGCGGCCGAGACGACGTCCGGAACCGGTCCGCGGTTCGCCCGGCGTCAATTCTTAACGACCTGCCGCGAAGGTCAACACAATTGCGCAGCTTGCCAACATGATCCAGATCACAGCGCGGGCGTTTTGCCCGCTCGCCCGCTCATTCTGGATGCGAGATCCATCCCGGAACCAATTGAAACGCAACCGATAGTTGTTAGAGGAAGCTCGCGTGGACGTCGACGGTCGATTCGCGTCCCACGCGCGCGTAGTTGAGCGCCAGCCAGCTCTCGGCGCGGGCGCGGCCGACGTCGCGTAGATGCGTCAGGAAGTCCCAATCCGGGTTGAGCTTGCTGGAGACGCCGAGGCCGGCCATGACGTCCTGGGCATCGATCGAATGGATCAGCATGCGCTTGAGCTTGGCGTCCTTCACCTGCCCGCGGTCGATGAGGTCGGTGACGAACTGGATGGCGCGCATCTCCCGCATCAGCGAGGAATTGAAGCTGATCTCGTCCATGCGGTTGAGGATCTCGCGCGCGGTGGTCGGCACCTCCCGGCGCTCGATCGGATTGATGTGCACGATCACGACGTCCCGCGCCGCACAGCCGTAGATGAGCGGGAAGATGGCGGGGTTACCCATGTAACCGCCGTCCCAGTAGTGCTCGCCCTCGATCTCGACCGCCCGGAACATCAGCGGCAGGCAGGCCGAGGCCAGCAGCACGTTGGCCGACAGCTCGCGGCTCTCGAACACCTTGATGCGTCCGGTGCGCACGTTGGTGGCGGCCACGAACAGCTTGGCGCCGCCGCCGGCGCGCAGGCGCTCGAAGTCGATGCTCTCGACCAGCAGGTCGCGCAGCGGATTGATGTCGGACGGATTGAACTGGTAGGGCGAGAGCAGCCGCGTCATGAAATCGAAGAATTGATAGGACGGCGAGAAATCCAGCGCGTAGCCGCCGAACAGCCGGTCGAACCAGCTCTGCTGCACCGGGCTGGCGGCCGCCATCAGGCTCACCCGCCGCCAGAACCGCTCGAGCGCCGCGCGCGCCGCCGCCGGCCCGCCCTCGAGCAGCCCCTGTGCGACCACGGCCGCGTTCATGGCGCCGGCGCTGGTGGCGGAGATGCCGTCGATGGCGATCCGGCCGTCCTCCAGCAGCCGGTCGAGCACGCCCCAGGTGAAGGCGCCGTGCGCCCCGCCGCCCTGCAGCGCGAGATTGACGGCCTTCGGCTGGGAACCGCCGCGACGGCTGCCCTTCTTGTCGGAGCTCATTGCGCTGTGGATCCTCCCACCCTCGCGCGCCAGACTACCACACCTGCGGGCAGGTGGCGCTCAGGTCGATCGGCGCAGCCGCTTCTCGTACATCACCTCGTAAGGCTCGAACCCGTGCTTCTCGTACGCTCGGCGCGCCATGGCGTTGGCGGCGAGCACGTTGATGCGCACGCGGGTGATCCCCGTCGACGCCAGATGGTCCTCGGCCGCCCGCAGGAGAGCCTGGGCCAGTCCGCTGCCGCGGCGCTCCGGAACCACGTAGATGTCGTTGACGTAGCCGTGGACATTCGAGTCCGCGGTCTCCTGCACGGCGTCGTCCTCGACGACCGTGCAGGCGACGAGGCCGACCAGGCGGCTATTTTCCTCTGCGACCAGGAGCGCCCCCGACTGTGCGGCGACCTCCTGCAGCAGGCGGTCGAGATAGGCGTCCATCACGCCGGCGCCCGGCAGTCGCGTGTCGTGCAGCGTGCGCTCATACTCCTGCATGTCGATCTCCGCCGCGATCACGGCGGCGCGGTCCGTCTCCCGGTAGGGGCGGATGACGGCGCCGGCCATGTCACCCGCGCCAGAGGCCCT
Source organism: Candidatus Acidiferrum sp. (assembly GCA_035518775.1). Classification (GTDB taxonomy): domain Bacteria; phylum Pseudomonadota; class Alphaproteobacteria; order Dongiales; family Dongiaceae; genus JBGPEQ01. Next base: position 37,725 of record DATIXH010000434.1, on the reverse strand, counting down.
CGCGCGTCAACTCGTCCATCGTGTCCTTGATTCCCGCGCGCAGGGCCTCGACCGACTCGTCGATCTGGGCGCGCGTCACGATCAGCGGCGGCGAGAGCACGACGAGGTGCGCCATCGGCCGCACCAGCAGCCCCTTGGGCATCGTGTTGCGCATGGTGCGGAGGCCGATCTCCCATTCGGCCGGCGGCACCGCCTTGGTCTTGCGGTCGCTGGCGAACTCGACGCAGACCATGAAATGGCTGCCCCGGACGTTGCCGACTAGCGGCAGGTCCGCCAACGTCTGGAAGCGCTCCTGGAAATAGGGCCCGAGTTCGCGCACCCGCTCGCACAGCTTCTCGCGCTCCATGATCTCCAGGTTCTTGAGGCCGGCGGCGCAGGCCACAGGATGGGCGGAGTAGGTGAAGCCGTTGCTGAAGAACTTGCCCTTGGCGCCTTCGCCGGTGACGCGCTCGTAAAGCCGGTCCGACAGCAGGAACGCACCGAGCGGAATGTAGCCGGAGGTCAGCCCCTTCGCGCAGGTGATGATGTCCGGCACGATGTCGAAGACCGGCTCCGAGGCGAAGATCTCGCCGAGCCGCCCGAAGCCGGTCACCACCTCGTCGGAGATGTAGAGCACATCGTATTTCCGGCACACCTCCCGCGTCGCCTTCTGATAGCCCTCGGGCGGCACGATGACGCCGCCGGAGGCCAGCAGCGGCTCGGCGATGAAGCAGGCGACCTTGTCCGGCCCCAATTCCAGGATCTTGTCCTCGAGGTCTTTCACCTTGGCGGCGCAGAACGCGGCTTCCGACATGCCGTCCGGCCGGCGATAGGGATTGGGCGTCGGCAGGTGGTGCACGGTGTCCGTCACGAAATCGAGATGACCGCGGTCGCCCGGCTTGCCGGAAACCGAGGCCGAGAGATAGGTGCTGCCGTGATAGGCGTATTCGCGCGTGATGATGTGCTTCTTCTGCGGCTGCCCGATGAAGTTGAAATAGAACTGCACGAAGCGCAGGGCGGAGTCGACCGCGGTCGAGCCGCCGGTGGTGAAGAACACGTGTTTGAGGTCGCCAGGCGCATACGCCGCCAGCCGCGTCCCGAACTCGATCGAGGGCGGCGTCGAGATCAGGCCGAAGGGCGAGTAGTAGCACAACCGCCGTACCTGGTCGGCGATGGCCTGCGCCATCTCCTCGCGCGCATGGCCGATATTGACGCACCACATGCCCCCGATCCCGTCGAGCATCCTGTGGCCGTCGGAGTCGTAGATGTGCGCGCCCTCGGACTCCGCGATCACCATCGGCTCGCGCGTCTTGGCCGTCCCCAGGTCGATCCAGGGATGGATGATGTGTTCGCGGTCCTGCTCGCGCAGGTCGGCGGTGTCGTACTTGAAGTTGGTCAGCATGTTCGCACGCTATCCTCTACACACGCCGCAGGGGCGGCCAACGGATCGCCCCTGCGGTCGAACGCGATGGTTCGGAGCGGCGCTTACGCCCCCGCCTTCACGGCCTCGAACATCTGCTGGAGGTCGTCGAGCCGCGTGTTGTCGCGGCTGAACAGGCCATTCTTCAGGTGCTCCTCGGCGTTCTTCGCCAGGCCGCGCTCGGCCAGCACCTCCTCCGACACCTGCTCGAACGCCTTGTGGTTGGAGTGGCCGTAGCCGAGGTTGATCAGCCACACGCCGGCTTCCGGCGAGATCATGGCATCGATCAGGTCATACGCCTTGTCGATCTCCTTGGCCTCGGCGGTCAGGATGAGGCCGCAGCACCAGGTGAGCCGCCCCTCCTTCGGGTTCATGTACTTGACGTCGATGCCCTGCTTGCGCAGCGCCGCGATCGAGGCGTTCCACGCCGAGGAGGCCACCACCTCGCCGCTCGCCATCGCCTGCTCGAGCACGGTCGTGTCGCTCCAGTAGAAGCGCAGCAGCGGCTTCTGCTTGATCAGCAGCGCCTTGACCTTGGCGATGTCGGCATCGGTCATGCTGTAGGGATCCTGCACGCCCGCCACCAGGCCGCAGATGATGGCGGTGTCCGTGATATCCTCGCCCACGGACAGCCGGCCCTTGTAGCGCTCGTCCCACAGCAGGGTCCAGGATTCCTCCTTCACCTCCACGAGATCGGCCCGGTAGAGGACGGAGGTGTTGCCCCAGTCGACCGGGACGAACCACTGCTTGCCGTCGTCGCCCGCGCCGTTCACCGTCTTCAGCACCGGGAACACGTCGCCCCAGTTCGACAGGCGCGAGGTGTCGATCGGCTGCAGCACGCCGGCGTCGCGCCAGCGGTGGATGCGGCCGCTGCAGGGATGGGCGACGTCGGCGAAGAAGCCGGCGCGCAGCTTCTGGAACGCTTCCTCCTCGTCGCTGAAGATCGGCAGGTTCGGGTTGGCCCCGTGCTTCTTCACATAGCCGGGGAAGAAGTCGGGCACGTCGTAGCCGGACCAGGTGAAGTAGGTCACCTGGTCCTCCGCCCGCGCCCGCCGCGGCGTGAGGGGCATGGTGACCATGGCGATGCCGGCCGCTCCCAGCAGCCGGTTCAGCTGCCGACGCGAGATCGCGCCGTCGGCAAGGCGTGCGCGCAGTTCGGTGTTTTTCATGATGGAAGTCTCCCTCTCTGTTAGCCTTTGTTGTTGTTGCCGGGTCGATTTGCGCTACAACCCGGCCCTGACCGCGTCGAACATCGTGTAGAGCTCGTCGATGCGGGCATTCCTCTGCAGCAGGATGGCGGTCGACAGCAGGTCCGTCGGGTCTTTCGGCAGCCCGTGGTCGGTCAGCACCTTCTCGTCCATCGCCTCGAACGTCTTGCGGTTGGCGTGGCCGAAGCCGAGCTGCTCGATCAGCCAAGTCCCGGCCTCTGGCGCCATGATGGCGTCCATCAGGTCGTAGGCGGCGTCGAGGTGCGGCGCATTCTTCGCCAGCACGAGGCCGCAACAGTACATGAGAATTCCTTCCCTCGGCTGCATGACCCTGACGCGCACGCGCTGTTTGCGCAGCTCGGCGATCGAGCTGTTCCAGCCGGTCGCCGCCACCAGGTCGCCGTCGGCGAGGGCGTCCTGCACGCTCTTGCTGTCGCTGGCGTAGAAGCGGAGCAGGGGCCTCTGCTTGAGCAGCAGCTCCTTGACTTGGGCGACCTCGTCGTCGGTCATGTTGAAGGGGTCCTTGACGCCGGCGACGATGGCCGCGATCGCGCAAGTCTCCTCGGCGCGCCGGCTGACCGACAGCTTGCCCTTGTAGTGCTCGTCCCACAGCAGCGACCAGGATTGCTCGTCGAGCTTCAGCAGGTCGGAGCGGTAGATGATCGAGGTCGTGCCCCAGTCGATCGGCACGAAATACTGCTGGCCGTTCTGCTGCGCGCCCTTGAGCGTGGTCAGCGGCTCGAACAGGTCGGGCCAGTGCGGCAGGCGCGTGGTGTCGATCGGCTGCAGCAGGCCGGTCTGGTACCAGCTGTCGAGGCCGGAATTGCAGGGATGGGCGACGTCGAACGCGAAGCCGGAGCGCAGTTTCGCCAGGTCCTTGTCGTCGCCGCTCAGGATCGCCGTGTCGGGGCTGGCGCCGTGCTTCTGCACATAGCCGGGGAAGAACGCGGGATCGCTGTAGACCCGCCAGGTAAAATAGACAGCTTGGTCCTTTGCCCGCGCCGGTCGGCCGACGAGCGGCACCGCGACCATCGCCAGCCCGGCCGTCGCCAGCATCCGCGCCAGCGCCCGGCGGGACAAACCCGGGTCGGCCAGACGGTCGGTGAACTCCGGTTTCCGCACGATCGTGCCTTCGTTGCTTGCCGGGGATGGTCACGCTGAACGGCTACTGTAGGCCGCCGCCTGCAATATGTGCAAGGCAACGCGCCCTTCGCGTAATGGTCCGGAAATGGTCGAAAAAAGCCGTTCAAAAGGCTGCCGCGGTTGGCTACAGTCGAAACAACGAGTGCGGGGCGGTCAAGCCTCGCCTGGGAGGCCAGCGTGCATGAGACCGATAGCGTGACCGATGGTTAGCGCGAGCGGTGCGCTGGCGATTGGCGTTTCCCGATCGCCGTCGCTGGGCGAGCGTTTTCGCGCGCTGCTGCTGCGCAGTGAGCCGCTGCGCGGCTATCTCCTGCTCTCGCCGACGCTGCTGGTGATGCTGATCCTGCTCATCGCGCCGATGGGCGGCCTGGTCGGCATCAGCTTCTGCACGCAGATCTATTTCAAGCTGGATTGCACGCCGACCCTGCTGAACTATTGGACGATCGTCGCGCCGACAGGCGAATGGACCTATGCGTTCGGCTTCATCCCGCTGCCGGTCCTGCAGACGCCGATCTACGTCATCCTGCTCTTCCGCTCGATCCTGATGTCGCTGGTCGCGACGGTGATCATCATCCTGATGGCCTATCCGGCGGCCTACTTCCTCGCCTTCCGCGTCACCCGGCACAAGCTGCTGTGGATCACGCTGATCACGATCCCCTTCTGGACGAGCTATCTGCTGCGCGTCTTCGCCTGGAAGGTCATCCTCGGCTTCAACGGCGTCGTCAACTCCGGCCTCTTGTCGCTGGGGCTGATCAACGAGCCGCTCGAGTTCATCCTCTACAATCCCACCTCCGTGATCATCACTCTGACCCACGCCTGGCTCGCCTTCGCGCTGTTGCCCATGTACGTGTCGCTGGAGAAGATCGACCGCTCGCTGCTGGAGGCGGCGACCGATTTGGGCGACGGGCGCGTCGCGCGCTTCTTCCGCATCACCCTGCCGCTGTCGATGCCCGGCGTCATCGCCTCGAGCGTGCTGGTGTTCGTGCCCACGGTCGGCGACTACATCACGCCCAGTCTCGTCGGCGGCACCTCCGGCATCATGATCGGCAGCGTGATCCAGTCCCTGTTCGGCAAGGCCAACAACTGGCCGCTCGGCGCCGCCGTATCGATCGTGATGATGGCCGTGGTCGGGCTGCTGGTCTGGATCTTCCTGTCGCTGGTCGGCTACCGGCGCATGCGCCAGCGGGAGGCCTAGGCCATGCGTCCGCATGCCACCGTCAACCCGCTGATGATCTATGCCGTATTCTTCGTCGTGCTGCTGTACGGGCCGGTGCTGCTGCTGCCGGCGTTCTCGGTCAACGACAACATCTATATCGCGTTCCCCTTCAAGGGCTTCACGACCAAGTGGTACTACGAGATGGCGACCAGCCGCCCGCTGATGAACGCGCTCGTCAGCTCGCTCAAGGTCGGCATCCCCGTCGCCATCATCAGCACGGTCCTCGGCCTGCTCGGCGCCAAGGCGCTGACGCGCTACCGGCTGCCCGGTCGCCAGGTCGTCATGGGGCTGCTGATGATCCCGCTGGTCATTCCCTTCATCGTGCTCGGCGTCGGCAATCTGGTCGTGCTGCGCAAGGTCTTCGATTTCGACCTGTCGCTCTGGACCATCGGCGCGGGCCATGTCCTGATCTGCACGCCGTTCTCGATCCTCGTGCTGATGTCGCGGCTCGAGGGCTTCGACAAGAGCCTCGAAGAGGCCTCGCTCGACCTCGGCGAGGGCGCCTGGGGCACGTTCTGGCGCGTCACCTTTCCGCTCGCGCTGCCGGGCATCGTGTCGAGCCTGCTGCTGTCGTTCACGGAGTCGCTGGATGAATACGTCATCGCCTCCTTCCTTTCCGGCAACGACGCGACCCTGCCGATCTTCATCTGGAGCCAGCTGCGCTTCCCGCAGAAGCTGCCGGACGTGCTCGCGCTCGGCAGCTGCATCTTCGTGATCTCCTTCATCGCGGTCATCGTATCGGAATTGGCGCGCAAGCGCGGCGTCCCCTCGACCGTGGGCGCCATGGGCTAGGCGGTTATGGCAAGCAGCGACGACACCTTCATCTCCCTGCGCGGCATCTCCAAGCATTTCGGCGCAGTGCGCGCGGTCGACGACGTGTCGTTCGACATCCGGCGCGGCGAGTTCTTCTCGCTGCTGGGGCCGTCGGGCTGCGGCAAGACCACGCTGCTGCGCATGCTCGCCGGCTTCGAGTTCCCGACCCAAGGCGAGATCTTCATCGACGGCCAGCCGATGTCGTCCGTGCCGCCCAACGAGCGGCCGACCAACATGGTGTTCCAGAGCTACGCCATCTTCCCGCACCTCACGGTGGCGGAGAACATCGGCTACGGCCTGCGCAAGAAGGGCCTGTCGAAGCAGGAGATCGCGGATACCGTCAATCAGGCGCTCGAGCGCATCAAGCTGGCCGGCTACGGCAGCCGCGGCGCGCACCAGCTCTCCGGCGGCCAGCGCCAGCGCGTGGCGCTCGCGCGTGCACTGGTCTGCCGCCCCAAGGTGCTGCTGCTCGACGAGCCCCTGGGCGCGCTCGACAAGAAGCTGCGCGAGGAGATGCAGATCGAGTTGCGCCAGTTGCAGCGCTCGGTCGGCATCACTTTCGTGTTCGTCACCCACGACCAGGAAGAGGCGCTGACGCTCTCCGACCGCATCGCCGTCATGTCCAAGGGCAAGGCGCTGCAGATCGACAATGCGACGCGGCTCTACGAGGCGCCCAACTGCCGCGAGGTCGCCGACTTCATCGGCTCCATGAACTTCTTCGACGGCGCCATCAAGGGCATCGACAACGGCCACGCCATTGTCGACGTCGGCTCGGCCGGCAGCTTGCGCGTCCCCATGGGCGAGCAGCGGCTGGAACCGGGCGCCGCCGTCACCGTCGCCGTCCGGCCGGAGAAGGTGCAGATCGCCTGGCAACCCTGCCAAGCCGCCAACGCCGTTATCGGGCGCGTCGACGCCGAGGCCTATTTCGGCGACCGCAGCCACTACTACGTCGAGGTCGCCGGCCTGACCCGCCGCGTCGCCGTCGCCCTGCAAAACGCGCAGCGCTCCCTCGACAACGCCGAGACCCGTGGCCGCCAGGTTTGGCTCACCTGGCCGACGGAGTCGGCCGTGCTTCTCCCGCGGGAATAGCCGCAACTGCGCCTATCGCTCGGTGTGGCCGAAGGTGGGCCCAAGCTCGCGCCGGGCAATCCACAGGCCCGGCAGCATCGGCAGCCAGAAGGTCAGGCCGCGCAAGAGCAACGTGGCCGCGAGGGCCGCTTCCAGGGGAACGCCGGTCAGCGTCAGCATGGTGACGCAGACGGCTTCGAACGTCCCAAGCCCGAGCGGCATGGGTCCGATCGTGGCCGCGACGCAAGCCATGATGAAGCTCGCGAACACGCCCGCCGGCGCGGCCGCAATCCCGGTGGCGAGGAGCATGACATAGAGCGTCGCGGCATCGAGCAGGAAGACCGAGAGCTGGAGAAACAAGGTCGCGCCGATGAGACGGGGGTTCCGGACCAATGCGGACGGCGCAGTGGCGATGGCGTCGAGCAGGAAGGTAACCGTCGGGCTGCGTCGCAGGTAGTTCAGAGGCGTCTTGCGCAGCCGGTTCCTGAACAAGAGGACGGTGGCGGGAATGCCGATCGCGGCCAGGGAGAAGACGCCGACCGCTCCCATGATGGCAGGGCCGAGCGCGTGTAAGGCGGCGAGAACGCCAAGACTCGCAATCACCGCGAGCAAGTACGCGCCATAATAGGAAATGAGCCCAACGAGCAGTGCGGCCATGGCCAGTCCCGACGATATGCCGCGTCTCGTCAGGCCCTGGATGACGAACAGCGTCCCGCTGATCCCGCCGGCAGGGATGGCTTGGTCGGCGAATAGCTTACCCAAGCCGAGCGGCACAACGTCGATCATGGCCCGATGGGCGCCGGCGCGATCGAGGACGAGATACCAGACGCCCGCGGCACAGACGTAGGTTCCGGCCTGCAGCAGCAGGCCGACCAGGAGCCATTGCGGCCGCGCCCGCGTTGCCAGCTCGGCGAACTGGCGCAATTCGCCGCGCCGCAGGATGACGAGGACCACGGCCGCCAAGACCAGCAGTCCCAGGGCCCACGGCGCAAACCGAAGCCAAGCCCGCTTCGTCCGGTGACGGATCCCGTCGGACGGCGCCCTCGTGGCGGTGGTGTGATCCACTGCCGGCGGCCGGTCCGGAGTGTCTCGGCCAGGCATGGGGGCTATGATCGCTGGTTCTGCGGGCCTGAGACGGCGAGCGGCAAGGCGCCATTCGCGGTCAGGTGGTGAAGACGGACGACCCGCTTATAGAAGGAGTCCTTCGCGGCAACGCGACTCATGCAGATCACGGCGGACTCGGCCAGTGCCCCATCGAAGAGAGCCATGATGACAGGGCGATCCGCCTCGGCGATCGCGCCCATCGCGTCGTCGAGCACGATCCACTTCGGCGCATGCAGGGTCATGCGGGCGCAGGCCAGCCGCTGCTGCTCGTCGAGTGAAAGCTCCCGATCCCAGCGTGCCTCCCGGTCCAGCGAGGGCAGGAGGTGGTCGAGGCGGACGCGCCGCAACGCCTCCTCGATGGCGGCGGTCCCGAAGCGGCCCGGTGCTGCGGGATAGGCGATCGCTGCGTGCAACGTCCCCGGCGGCAGGTAAGGCAGCGGCGGCATGAACATCATGGACTCTCGCGGCGGCAAGCGGATGCGGCCGCTGCCCCAGGGCCACAGACCCGCCATGGCGAGGAAGAGCGTGCTCTTGCCTGAACCCGGGTCGCCGACGATGAGGACGCGGTCGGCCGGCGCTATCTCGACATTCGGATCTTCCAGCATCGCTCCGCCGCCGGGGTGAAACACCGTGAGGTGCTCCAGGCTGAGATGGCCCTGGGGGTGGTCGTCGACCGCGATCCGGCTGACGCCGCCGTTCGGCAGATCGAGCGCCAGGAGGCCGTCGCGAAACGCGACCACGCGCAGCAGCGTCGCCTGCCAGTCGGCGATGCGCGGGAAGTTGTCGACGAACCAGCGCAACGCCTGCTGAACCTGGTTGAATGCTCCCACGACCATCATCAGGCCGCCGAGCGACAGGCTCCCGGCGAAGTAGCCGGGGGCCGCGACCAGGATGGGCACGACGATCGCGAGCCAGCCATAGCCGGAGGTGATCCAGGTGAGCCGCGTCAATCCGCCCACAAGGCGAACCATGCTGGCGACGACGCGGTTGACCGCGTCGTTCAGGAGCCGGCGTTCATCGGCCTCGCCGCGATAGAGCCCGATGCCCTCCGCGCGCTCGCTGATGCGAACGAGCGCGAGGCGGAACTCCGCTTCGCGGGCATAGCGGTCGGCATTGAATCGGATCAGCGGCCGACCAACCCGCCAGGTGAGCCACGAGCCCGCGAGGGCGTAGGCGAGCGCGCACCAGACCATGTAGCCGGGCACCTGATACTGCTGGCCGTCGACCGCAAACACGACGAGTGTGGAGAGAAACCAGAGCACCCCGATGAAGCTCGCCAGCAGAAGCGACGCCTGCAGCAGGCCGGCGCCGAGGTCGGCTGAGAGCTCGCAAAGATGCCTGGCGTCCTCCTGGATCCGCTGATCCGGATTGCTTCCGATCTCGCCGTCGAAGGCAATGAAATAGGCCCGCTTGGGCGCGAGCCACTGGTCGAGGAGATCGTGCGTGAGCCATTCCCGCAGCCTGATCTTGGCCCGCTCGCCCAGCCAGGTCTGCATGACCACCAGTATGAGAAGGCTGCCGACGATGAGCACGAAGACGAAAAGCTGAAGGCCGAACGCCGCGGCGTTCTTCTGTTGGAGCGCGTCATAGAAGTCGCCGTTCCAGCTGTTCAGCCTGATCTGTCCGGCGGCGTTCGCGCAGATGACGAGGGCGAGTCCCAGGGCCAGCAGGGCGATCCGATTCCGCGCCGGCGAAGCCATGAGCGCCCGCATCAGCGAGCGCAGCTGCGCAGCGGCGCGTGGCCCCGCCTTGTCGGGCGGGCCCTGTCGTTGTTGGGACGAGGGCGGGAGGACTCGAGCGATCATAACATCCGGCTTGAGGCAGCGATGGCGCCAAGCGTCCACTAGGCCGGCTCCGGTCAAGCGGGCCTTGATGTACGTCAAATCCAGCCGCGCGGAATCCTGATGAACTGTCTCGCGAAGGGAAACAGCAGTGGCCTTCCGGAAGATTCTCATTGCAGTCGATGGCGGACGAGAGGCCGCGCACGCCGCGGAGATCGGCGCCGACCTCGCGCGTTCGCTCGGGGCGCAAGTCGCTCTCGTCCACAGCGTCGCGATTCCCGTGAGCTATGCCGCGGAGAATGCCGCGACGACGGAGGAACTGATCGGCCGGGCCATCGGGGACGGCGAGCGGCTGCTCCGCGATCTGCGCGGGCGTGTGGCGCTGCCGGCCGCGACCGTGGAGTATGTGGAATGCGGACACGCGGCCGCCCGCATCGTAGAGATCGCCAGGAGGTGGCCGGCCGACCTCATTGTGATGGGCAGCCACGGTCGGGGCGGCGTTCAACGCGTGCTGCTCGGCAGCGTGGCGGAGGAGGTCATGCGCCACGCGCCCTGTCCGGTTCTCATCGCGCCCGCGACTGGATGAACCGGCAAAAGCCGTATCAACGGCGCGACCCGGCGATGAATCCGATGGCAAGGGCGAGCACCGTCGCTTGTCCCGGATTGGCCTGCACCCACTTGCCGAGAGTGCTCATAAGCGAATCGACTGCCTCGCTGGCCGCCGTCGCGGCATCCGCCCCCGGGCGTCGGGTCGCCCTCGGTCGACGAAAGGCAAGCGCCGCCATCGCGGCCGCAATCAGTATCGTCGCCGCCGCTATGACTGCGGCGGCAGGCGCGGGCGGCATGAACAGACCGAGCGCGATGAACGCCGCATAGAGGCCAAATCCCAATCCCGCCAGGGCCAGGACAACGGACATCAGAATGAGAACGCAGGAGAGAGCGACGCGCGCCATCGCGGCGCCCGCAGCCTGCCGCGAGATCGCCGCCCGCGCCGCTGACATCAGAAGGGTCGCGAGAATCGACATGGCGCTATCGGCGATCAAGGACCTTGCCAAGGATGAAGCCGATCGCGAGCGCGATGAGAACGGCGAACAGCGGGCGCTCCTCCACGCCCGCCTTGGCGTCTCGCAGCGTTTCTTCCGCGCGGCGTCGAAGCGCCGCTATGGCCTCGTCGAGGTCCGTCTTGAGGCGCTCACCCCCGCTCTGTGCAGCCTGCTCGGCGGCGCCGGCGGCTGCTGTTCCGAGGCTCCGCAGATCCTTGGCCAAGGCCGCGATATCGGCCCTGAGCCTCGCCACTTCGTCGCGCAGGGCGCGAACGTCGTCCTGCTTCTCGTCGGCTGCCATGGTGCCCTCCGGGACAAGTCGGACGTAAGAGTACGACAGCCGGCGGGAGCGGCGGATTGAGCCAAATCAAGGTGTCGGCGCCGGAGATGGGCGAAATGGCTTTTTTGACAGGGAGTCTGCCGATGTTGACGTTCGAAGACTGTGTCGCGCTATCCGAGCTGACCGACGAGGAAATCGCCGCCATCGCCGAGCACGAACATCTGCCGATGACCGTCGCGGCCGAGCTGGGCAACTATCTGATTCACGGCGCCGATGGCGTGCCCCGGATCAAGCGGATGATTGCCGACGACATCGCGGCGGCCGAGCGCCGCGGCGATCGCCGGCACGTCCTCGCCCTGAAGCTCGTATTGCAGCACTTTGTCGAGCATCATCCGGCGCGGGAGCGACGGCCCGATGCGCCAAGCCTCAAGCGCGATCGCCTCGTGCGGGAGTTCCTGAAGAGGGTGCCGCCGCCGCCCGAGGCACCTGCAGCGGCCTGAGTGCGGGCCGGCCGAGAGCTTACGCCGGGGCGGCGACCGTCCTGGGGATCCAGGCGCCGTCGACCTTGCGGTATCGCTTCTTCACGGCGCTCCAGGCCACCCGGTGGGCGATTTCTTCGCGGCGTTCAGCGCCGCCGTCCCCGTAGCGCTCCCAGGCATTGTTGAAGGCGCTTCGGTAGATATCCTGCGCATGCTCCGGGAGCCGCCTTCTCAGCGACAGCGGGAGATCGACGTTCGCGAGATACGGCATGCGGCGCCTCCGCGCCTCTTGGCCGCAGATCGCGCGGCACCTGGTCAGGCGTCAAGCGGCCATTTCGTCGAACTGCGGGTGCAGGCCCGCTGCTTTCGGTTGCGGCTTGTCGGTAATCAGCACTTCCGTCGTGATGAGCAATCCGGCGACCGCCGCGGCGTTCTGCAGCGCCGACCGCATGACTTTCGTCGGGTCGATGATGCCGGCCTTCAGCATGTCGACATACTCGCCCGTCTGCGCATTGAAGCCGAAGTTCGTATCCTTGCTCTCCATCAGCCGGCCGATGACGATGGCGCCGTCGTAGCCGCCGTTGGAGGCGATCTCGCGCGTCGGCCACTGCAGGGCGCGGCGCACGATCTCGATGCCGACCCTTTGGTCGTCATTGGCCGGCGTGAGCGCGTCGAGAGCCCGCGCCGCATAGAGCAGGGCGACGCCCCCGCCGGCGACGATGCCTTCCTCCACGGCCGCGCGGGTGGCGTGCATGGCGTCGTCGACCCGGTCCTTGTGCTCCTTCACGTCGATCTCCGTGGCGCCGCCGACCCGGATGACGGCCACGCCGCCCGACAGCTTGGCGAGCCGCTCCTGCAGCTTCTCGCGGTCGTAGTCCGATGTCGTTTCCCCGATCTGCTGGCGGATCTGCGCGCAGCGAGCGTCGATGTCGGGCTTCTTGCCGGCGCCGCCGACGATCGTCGTCTCGTCCTTCGCGACCGTCACGCGCTTGGCCTTGCCGAGCATGTCGACAGTCACGTTCTCCAGCTTGACGCCGAGCTCTTCGCTGATCAGCTGACCGCCCGTGACGATGGCGATGTCCTCCAGAATGGCCTTGCGCCGGTCGCCGAAGCCGGGCGCCTTGACGGCCGCTACCTTGAGGCCGCCGCGCAGACGATTGACGACGAGGGTGGCGAGCACGTCGCCCTCGACGTCTTCGGCGATCGCCAGGAGAGGCTTGCCGGATTGGACGACCGCCTCGAGCAGCGGCAGCAGGGGCTGCAGCCCCGAGAGCTTCTTCTCGTGCAGCAGGATATAGGGGTCATCGAGCTCGCACAGCATCTTCTCGGCGTTCGTGATGAAGTAGGGCGAGAGATAGCCACGGTCGAACTGCATCCCCTCCACGACTTCCAGCTCGGTCTCGAGCGACTTCGCTTCTTCGAGCGTGATTGCGCCTTCCTTGCCGACCTTCTCCATCGCGTCGGCCATCATATCGCCGACGGCGCGCTCGCCGTTGGCCGAGATGGTGCCGATCTGCGCAATCTCTTCGCGCGTCGAGACCGGCTTGGAGCGGCGCTTGATATCCTCGACGACCGCGGCGACGGCCAAGTCGATCCCGCGTTTCAGGTCCATCGGATTGAGCCCGGCCGCGATCGCGCGAATGCCCTCATGGATGATCGCGCGGGCGAGAACGGTCGCGGTCGTCGTGCCGTCGCCGGCCACCTCGCTGGTCTTGCTGGCGACTTCGCGCACCATCTGCGCGCCCATGTTTTCGGGATAGTCCGGCAGTTCGATCGACTTCGCCACGGTGACGCCGTCGGCGCACACGCGCGGCGCGCCGAACGATTTCTGGATCAGGACGTTGCGGCCCTTGGGGCCGAGTGTCGCCTTGACGGCGTCGGCAAGAATGTCCACGCCGTGCAGCAAACGATCCCGCGCTTCGGTCCCGAACCTCACTTCCGTTGCCGGCATGCGCCACCTTTGCTGATCGTTAGAGGAATCGCGGCCGTCACTTGGTCTTGATTTCGATCTTCTGTTCCCGCTTCTGGGCTTCGGGAGTCTTCGGCAGCGTCACAGTCAGGACGCCCTTCTGGAAGCGGGCTTCGATCCTGTCCTTGGCGACGCCCGACGGCAGCTGGAAGGAACGTTGGAATGCGCCATAGCGGCGTTCGGAGAGGTGGTAGTTCTTGGTCTTCTCCTCCTTCTCCTCCTTCTTCTCGCCCTTGATGGTCAGAACGTCGTCGGCGACGCCGACCTCGACATCCTTCTCCTCCAGCCCCGGCAGCTCGGCGGATATCTGGTATTCCGCCTCCTTCTCAACGACGTCGACGACCGGCGCCGCGATGCCGAAGGAGCTCTCGTAAGGCATCAGCGGCTGAGCCTCGAAGAAGCGGCGGCTCAGCGGCCGGCGCCCGAAATCGCGGGTGAACTCGTCGAAGATGCGGTCCACCTCCTTGTGCAGTGCTGCGAAGGGCTCGGACAGGGTCATCCGGCGGATGGACGGCGGCGCTATGTCTTGTTGCGGCGGAAGCTTCGTCACCGATTCAGGCATGATCATTCTCCATTGGCCGAGACAATCAGACGACGATGAGTATGTTCTAGATTGATAGTCGCGGTTGGAGGCCGTTGCCTTGACCCATATCAACTGGCCGCATGCCGCAGTAGCTGCCGCCCCGACGGTCGAGTGATCGGCCGCTCAGTCTCGGCGCCACGTCGCTCGCAGGAAGTAGGCGTCCTCCTCGTAGTGGAGTTCCAGCTGGCCGCGGAAGGCGCGCTTGAGCGCTTCGCCGATGCGGCGCGGCAGATGAATGTCCGTCGTGGTGATGACGACCGTGCCATCCTGCTCGTCGATGGCGATGATGCGGTTCAGGGGGTGGTCGGCTTTCTCCGCCTCTTCCTTGTGGCGCACGAGATTCAGGATCTCGGCCTTGTGAGTGGCCAGCGACGTGCCGCTCAGCGTCAGAATGCCCGCTGGCTGCTTGTCGTTGATGCGCCGGCATGCGGGACAGAGGTGCTGCCCCCCGTCGCCGGCCGAAGTCCACTGCCATCGGCCGCCGTGAAAGGACGCGCCGCATTGCGGGCAGCGCGCCGGCTCCCCGGGCTTGCCCGCGAGCTCGTAGGGATCCTCTCTCGCCGGCTGCTGAGCGCGGCCCCACTGGCGGCGACCCCGGTGCGAAGCTTGTGACCGTGCGGTCTTCATGATCGTGCCCCATTTCATCTGCATGTTGTGTCGGATCGCGCCGAAACAGGGCGCTTCCAAGCCATGGTTCGGCATGGGCAGCGTGCATGGTCTGCGGACGCCCCACCTTGACCTGAATCAACGGGCCGTTGTTCGGCGCGCTATGCCCCGGGAAAATGCCCGCTCCCAGCTCTCTTGAAGCAGGCCATGACCTGCATCAAGCCCGACGACGCGGCTCCATGCGATGTTGCTTTGTTGTCGCGGCGTCCCGCGATGCGACTCGGAATTGCGATGGTCAGGAAGATCCTGATAGCCCATGACCTCTCTCGGCGGTCGAGCGTCGCGCTCGCGCGCGCCGCGCAGCTCGCCGGACAGACCGGCGCCGCGTTGGAGCTCCTGCATGTCGTCGAAGACGATCTGCCGGCCGCGGTGATCGACCGGCGAAAGGCGGAGGCAAGGGCCGTCATGGGCGACGAACTCGCCGCGCTGACGGAACTTGCCAGGGTCACGGTCGAGACGATTGTCCTCGTCGGCAAGGACTACATGGATATCCTGAACCGGGCGGAGAAGGCTGGCGCCGATCTCATCGTGCTGGGCGTCCACCGCGCGGATGCGCTGCGGTCCATCGTCGTGGGCACCACGGCCGAACGCCTGATTGGATTCGGCAGCCGCCCCGTGTTGGTCGTGAAGACGCCGCCTGTCGGCCCCTATCAGCGGGCCGTCGTGGCCGCCGACGTCTCGGCATCGGCCCGGAGCGCCGCCGCCTTTGCCTGCGACCTCCTGCCCAAGTCCGAGATTCGGTTGGTGCACGCTGTCGCGATGACCGGCGATGGCGGTCAGGTCAAGGCCGTGGAGAAGCTGGAAGGGTTGCGGTCGGAACTGCGGGCGGGCGGCGGTGGGGCGCCGCAGCTGCTGATCCGCCACGGCTCGCCGATCGCCGTCATCCGCGATGCCGCGGAAGACGCCGAGGCCGACCTGCTCGTGGTCGGCGCCCAGCGTCGCGCCGGCCTTACCCGCACCCTGATCGGCGAGATTCCCGAGGATCTGCTGGCCCGGCCGCCCTGCGATCTCCTGGTCGTGCACGCCTGACGGCGCCGTGCCGCCCTGTCACAGACCGTCACAATCCGCCACTGAGCGTTTCGCAAGACCGGCGTCGCCGCCATCAAGGCGTGACGTTCCCCTCCTAAGTTATCGGCCAGTGAATGCGCCGGACGAACTTGTCCAGGGGAGAGGAACGAAACCATGTACACGCATAGCGCCGTTACGTCCGCGAATGCCGATTTCGAGGGTCTCATCTGCAAGGGCTTGGGACAGCGCGCGACCAGTCATATCGCCGCGATCAGCGTCGTCCAGAAGCTGAGCCCCGGGAGGACCCTGTTTTCCGAGGGCGACGCAGCCGAGAACGTCTACGAAGTGGTACGGGGCACCCTGCGCCTCTACAAGTTGCTGCCCGATGGCCGGCGGCAGATCACGGGCTTTCTCTCCGCCGGCCATTTGCTCGGCCTCGCCCACGAGGACTGCTACCTCTACACGGCCGAGGCCATCACCGAGGTCACGCTGTGCCGCTATCCGCGCGCCCGCTTCGTCCGCATGGTCGATGAGGTGCCGGGGTTCGCGCGGCGGCTGCTGGACGTGACGTCCAACGAGCTGTGCGCCGCCCAGGACCAGATGCTGCTGCTCGGCCGGAAATCGGCCGTCGAGAAGGTGGCGAGCTTCATCCTGACGATGGCGGGGCGACGCGGCGGCCAGCGCAGCGAAGTCCACATTCCCATGACCCGCGCCGATATCGCCGACTATCTCGGACTGACCGTCGAGACCGTCAGCCGGACGCTCACGAGACTTCGCCAGGATGGCGTGATCGCGCTGCAGTCCGCCTGTTGCATCGAGTTGCGCAATCCCGGGCGGCTCGAGGAGTTGGGCGCCGGGGAACTCGCCGGCGATCTCTAGGTCGTGCGCGTTGCCGAGGACTTCTCGATGAAGCGGTCCGACACGCGTCCGGGCGTCAGGCCGACCGTGGAACTCGGTGCCGCCGTGGACGAAAGCGCCAAGGATGCGGCCGCGGTGCGGCCGCGAGCGCCCCGTTCGCAGGCGGCCCGCCGCGCCCTCGCTGGCGTCGCGGATCCGGGGACGAGAAGGGTGCTGCAGCTGGCCATACATCGCTGCGGCATGGCCGTGGACATCGTCGACAACGGCGTTGCGGCCGTGGCCAGGGGGAGACGGAACCGGCCCGACCTGATCATCATGGATTTGCAGCTGCGGGACAGTGCCGGATTGCAGGTCATCCAGTGGCTGCGCTCGAATCCGGCCATGGGATCGACGCCTGTCATCATTCTCACCACGGACGCACGCGATCTCGCGCGCTCGACGTCGTGGGGCGTGGATGCCGTGCTGCTGAAGCCAGTCTCCCGCGAAATGGTTGAAAGCGCCATCCGCAGCGCGGTCGGCCCAGGAGCCGTCTGATGCTCGTTGCGAAGTGGGCGGCGCTGGAGCCGGCGCCGTGCGCCTTGATCCATCTCAAGGAATGACTCCGATGTTTCGTTGAGATTGCGCCGATGCGACGGCCCCTGGACGCGACCAATCTGAACGCTGCCGATATCGAGCCGGCCTTCGCGCTCATCCAGGCCTTGCATCCGGCCCTGACCCTGGAGCATTGGCGCAGCTTCGCGGTCCCGCTGGTCAGTCAGGAGCCGCTGGCGCGGAGCGGACTGGTCGGCATCCGCAATGAAGCAGGCTATCTCTGCGGCCTGTTCGTGTATCGCGTCGAGTCGGATCTCGCGCACGAGCGGGCCTTCATCGTCGACGTCATCGCGGCCCTCGACGTGGTCGACGTGAAGTTCGTGATCCGCGCCATGATGACCGTCATCCAGGCCACCGCCCGCCGGCTCGATTGCGAGGTCGCGCGGGTGCGCGTGAATCGCAATCAGGGCGGGCTGGCTCTCTCCCTCCGGGAGAGCGGGCTCGAAGCCGAAGCCGAGCTCCTGAGCATGCCGTTGCACCGAGGCGCACATGGATGAAGGTCATGGCCGGCTGGCGCAGATCGACGATTGTGTGACAGTATAAGTCCGTACGCTTGGCACGCCATGAGCGCTTCAGATCTCCAACAGCCGGCCGCTGCCTCGGCGAGACTGCTTCTGAGGGAAGGCCTCGCCGCCATGCCGGCGGGGATCTTCACATACGTCTGGCAGACCAGCGCCCGCCGCCAGGTCTGGCTCGCCTTGCTCGCGACCGTGCTGTTCATCCTGACCATGGGGCCGCTGGAGCTGCAGCGGCGCATCGTCAACAGTGCACTGGAGAGCGGCGCGCTCGGACAAGTCGTGTGGCTCTGCCTGGCCTATGCCGCCCTCGTCCTCGGCACCGGCGGCATCAAGCTCGGCTTCAACATTTACCGCGGCTGGATCAACGAGAATGCGGTCCGCGATCTGCGCCGGCGGGTCTATGCCCACGCCGCCGCCTGCGAACACTGCAAGGACCCGAAGCAGGAAGGCGTCGGCATGTCGATCGTCCTTTCGGAGGCGGAGCCTGTAGGCGGCTTCGTCGGGCTCAGCATCTCCGAACCGCTCATGCAGATCGGCACCCTCGTCACGGTCTTTGCCTACATGGCGGTGCTGCAGCCGTGGATGGCGGCCTTCAGCCTGGTCCTGTTTTCGGTGCAGGCCTTCTTCATCCCCCGCCTCCAGCGCGCGATCAACCGCCGCGCCGCTGCCCGCATCCAGGTGATGCGCGAGCTCAGCGGCGCGATGGTGGCCGATTTCGCCCCCGGCCCGACGCCGGTCGCTCGCTGGCATGCCTTTGGCGAGCGTGTCGACCGCATCTTCGGCCTGAACATGCAGATCTACTGGTTCAAGTTCACCATGAACTTCCTGATGAACCTGACGCACCAGTTCGGGATCATTGGCGTCCTGCTCGTTGGGGGCTGGTACGTCCTTCACGGGCAGCTGGAAGTCGGCACTGTGGTTGCCTTCATCTCGGGGCTCAAGCAGATCAACGATCCCTGGGGCGATCTCGTCGACTATTTCCGCGAGATGACCGTGACCCAGGTCAAGTACCGGCTCATCTCCGGCATTCTCGGCGGGCCGATGCCGCACGCCGCCTACGTCGCCGCCGCGGCCGCGGAGACACCGCAGCCGAGCGCCCCTGTCGGCCTCAGCCTCGCCGCGGCGCGGCCGGAGTAGCGCTCCCGAAATAGAGCTCCCGAAGTGCGCCAAGCTGGGCGCGGACAACTCGGTACCGCGTCCATCGCGAACATGGTTAACGCGCCTTCAGTGAAGCTTAACCCCGCAATGGGATGCTAAGCGCTGCCTGCAGCGTCGGCCCTCAGCCACTTAGCTCCCGGGTGCTCGAGATGATCGACATGCTGACGATCGAACGGACGTTGCGCACGTCCTGGGGCACGGCGCGCCGTCATGCCAGCGGCGCGGCGCTCTGGTCGACGGATCACCCCTATGTCGCGTTGGGTCTGCTCTACGGCGTGCTCGCCTATCTCGGGTCCGCCGTCTTGATCGGCGTGCCGGGGCGGGCACTCGTCGCGCTCGTCGTTGTCGGGCCGGCCGGCTGGTGGTGCTTCGGCAGGTACCAGGTCCTGATGTCCGCACAGACCTCGAGGCTCAGCTTCTTCACGGGAGAAAACGGGCCGCTTCGCCTGAGCGAAGACCTCCTGTCATCCAAGATCGTCTATTGCATCGGTCTGCGGAACGACGGGAAGACTGCTCTCGGAAGCACTCGCGTGACTCTCGACGATGTTGACGGGCATCCGCGCCCGGCCATTGCTGCGTCACTCCCGATCTTTCGAGGCTCCGACGACAAGACCGATCTGCAACCCGGCGAGACCGAGTACTTCTGCGTCATGCGGATCGCCGAGAGGGCCGATCAGGATGACGGAACGGCCATCATCTGTTGCCACGACAACCAGGAAGCCCCCCGCTTCGGCCTGCGAGAACTGGCCGAGGGCAGGGCGATAACGCTGTCGGCATGGAGCGAAGGGGCGCCCCGCACAACCAGGCGACTGCAGATCTCGGCGAAACGTGAGGTCGGGGCCGTCTGGTCGCTCGACATGGCGCTGTTGCCGGACACCGCCGACGCTTCTGCATTGGATGAGCAAGCTCGCGTCGTACCGCCGCCTGCGCCCGCCGCTGACGTGCCGTCGATGGCGGTGGTGGAGGCGGAGGCGGAGGCGGAGGCGGAGAAGATTCCCATCGCGCACCCGCCTCTACAGGACGCCATTGTGAGCCCGATGCCGGTGGCAGAGCAGACTCCCGACGCGCACCCGCTGGCGCCGGATGCCGTCGCGACCCCGATGCCGGTCGTCGAGCAAAGGCCCGTCGCGACAGCGCCGGCGCCGGAACCGACCGCTCAATCCGAGCGCATCCGGCGGCTGCTCGCTCGCCAGGGGCGCACATAGCTACCCGGCTGCGCCGGCCCATCGACGCCGGGTTCGAGATCCCGGAAGGTTGAGTCGAGATCGTGGATGGCTGTACGGTGGCGATCCCTCGCGCCCTCCCTCGGCACGCACTCCCATGACGCGCAGGCTCATCCTCCTCGGCGACTCCATCTTCGATAACGGCGCCTACGTCGGGCCGGGCGAGCCCGATGTTGCCGCCCACCTGCGCGCCCGTCTGCCGGCGGCCGACTGGACCGTCGAATTGCGGGCGGTGGACGGATCGATCGTCAGCCAGGTGCCGGCCCAGCTGGCGGCCGCGGCGATCGGCCCGTCTGACGTCCTCGTCATGAGCGCGGGCGGCAACGATGCCCTCGCCAGCATCTCGCTGCTGTCGGATCCTGCGGCCTACACGATCTCCCAGGTCTTGGCCCACCTCTACACGGTGAAGGAGTCGTTCCGCGCCGCCTACGCCGCGACGCTCGACGCGCTTCTTTCCTACGGGCGCCCGGCGGTCGTCTGCACCGTCTACAACCCGCAATTCGACGAGGAGCTGCTGCAGCACACGGCCGAGGCCGCGCTCTCGATCTTCAACGACGTCATCATGCAGGAGGCGGTCCGCCGCCGCGTCCCCATGATCGACCTGCGCCTGATCTGCACCGAGCGGGCCCACTTCGCCAACCCGATAGAGCCCTCCAACGAAGGCGGCGCCCGCATCGCCGAGGCCATCGCCGCCGCCACCCGCCTGGCTTCGCCGCGATAGGGCCTTTGTCCAATATCGCGTCCGGCGTCATTGGCCGCACGGTCTCCGGCACAGCTCGGCGCAGACAGGACAGACCGCTTCCCAGCGTGTGCTAGGCTCGCGCCGCGCGGCGCTGGCGAGCGATCTCATCCTCGGCCGCCCCTCGGCTCCCCCGGAGTATCCATCATGAAGATCACCCGCATCGCCGTCACGCATCACGACATACCGCTCGATCCTGTGTTTCACCCGACCTGGGATGGTCGGCCCCGGCCGCGCTTCGGTGCAACGATCGTGCGCGTGGAGACCGACGCTGGAATCACCGGCTTCGGTTCGGGCGATACGATGCCGGGTTTCGCCGGGCACGAGGACCTCTTCCTCGGCCGCGATCCCCGGGACATCGACCGTCACTACAGCGTCATTCACAACCTGAGCTTCCACTACGGCAAGCATTGGCCGCTCGACCTGGCGCTGTGGGACATCATCGGCAAGGCCGCCGGCAAGCCGGTCTGGCGACTGCTCGGCGGCATGGAGTCGCGCCTGCGCGCCTATGCCTCGCTCGGTCAGCGCCGCGACTGCATAGAGACGGTGGAGGCCGTCGGCCGCAGGATCGAGGAGGGGTTTCAGGCGGTGAAGCTGCGCTTCTACCGCGAGGACTGGCGCGAAGAGGTCCGCACCGTCGAGGCCGTCCGCCGCGCCCATGGCGACCGCATCGCGCTCATGGTCGACTGCAACCAGGCTTGGCGCATGCCCTGGGATACGGCGCCCTCGCGGAGTGCCGCGGACGCGCTGGCGATCATCAAGGCGCTGGAGCCGCTCGACCTGACCTGGATCGAGGAGCCGGTCTTCCGCGGCGACTATGAGGGCCTGAAGCGGCTGCGCCGCGACGGGCGCATTCCGATCGCCGGCGGCGAGCTTACCCGCGAACCCCACGAAGCCGCGTTCATGGTCGACCATGGCTGCTACGACGTCTTGCAGGCGGATGCTGCCCTGGCGGGCGGCATATCCGGCCTCGCGCCGATCGCCCGCCATTGCCGGGAGCGCGGCGTCACCTTCACGCCGCACACCTGGGGCAACGGCGTGATGCTTGCCGCCGCTCTCCACCTCACCGCTGGAACCGGTGGCGCTCCCTATATCGAGTTTGCGTGCGATCCGCCCTACTTCGGCATCGAGGCCCGCGACTTCATGCTGACGAAGCCCATCAGGACCAATGCGTCGGGCCTTCTCCATCTCGACGACAGCCCGGGTCTTGGCTTCGAGATCGACGAGGCCCGTCTTTCGGCCACCCGGATCGGCTAGGAATCGCATGGCGCGCAGGCTGGTTCTCCTGGTGCCGGGTACTGGCTACTCGCTGCCGAACCACTTCTCGTAGTACTTCTGGTAGCTGCCGTCCTCGCGCATGGCGACGATGACGCTGCTGACGCGGCGGCGAAGCGGATCGCCGAGCTGGAAGACGAAGCCGACGTCGTTGCGGTTGAATTCGGGACCGACCACTTTCACGCGCCCGGTCCCGTCATGTGACGCGTAGTAGCGGAGCCCGGCAGCGCCCAGGAGAACGGCATCGGCCTTCCGGTCGAGCAGGGCCTGATACATCTCCTCCGCCGTCGGGTACTCCTGTACCTCCGCCTTGATGCCGCGAAGATAGCTTGCGGCGGTGCTCTCTTTGATCGTAGCGACCTTTTTCCCCGGCAGGTCGCCGGGCCCGTTGATGGCGCCGCGAATCTGCTCGACGGTCAGCGTGGCCGTCAGTTCGGCCGTGTAGAGCGCGATGAAGACGACGCCCGCGAACATCCAGACCAGTCCGATGATGCGCGCCAGCCATTGGTGCGGCAGCGTCTGCACCTGCGAGACCAGCGCCGTGATCGCCCAGTTGAGGGCGTGGAAAATGCCCGGGAAGTAGCCCCTGGCAGGACTGGCGCCGTCTTCGTTGCCGCGGTCGAGCAGCCAGAGCAGGTGCGCCGGGAGGATGACGATGATGACGGCCACGCCGAGCCAGACCAGGGCCGAGCGGGAAAACAGCAGATTGAAGACGTCCTTCAGCGGCGTCGGCACCGCCCCGCCGCCTTCGTCCCGCACCATCACCTGCAGGCCCGCCTCCATGATCGGATAGGAGAAATCGAACTCCCGATCGCGCTCCGACGAATAGAAGAGGCCGGAAACGATGACGTCGACGGTCTTTGACCGCAGCGACGCCAGGAGGGTGCCGGCGTCATGCATGTCCTGATAGTTCGTGGTCAGCTTCAGGCGGGTGGCAATCTCGTTCCAAAGGTCGATGCTGAAACCGGTCAGCTGGTCGCCTTCCTTGATCACGAAGGGCGGCAGGATACCGGCCGCGACACGCACCGCCGGCGCCTGCTCCTGCGCCCGCACCGGCGCCGTCACGACCAGCGCAAGCAACAGCGCAACCGCCCACGGCCGGACGATCATTCGCACCCACGCACGCACGTTCACCGCTCCTTCAGCCTCAAGGCGAAGTGCCCGCGCCCGTGACCGAGGCGAGGGGTCACGGGATGACCTCGCTCTTTCGAAAGACCGCAGGCACAACTTGATGAATACTCGTCGAGATCGGCAAGTACTTCTTGATCCAGGTCAACGCTATCGAACCTTCGATCAGTTCTGGCTTGACCGATCCCAGATGTTCTTATAATGTTCTTATGTGGAGGGGCGACCCTCCGCTCGATCTTTGACATCGTGGATAGGAACACCAGCCTCGCTCGTCCTCCGGCGGGCTGGCGCGGCCATGCTCGCCCGCTGGACATGGGGTAGATCGCTCGGAATCGTTCGCGCGCATGCGGCGGCCCATTCCAGCAGGGTTTCTCCGCTTGGCATGGGGTCCATCGTTCAATGCCGGGATCGATCGGTGATCGTCCCGGGTGTGTAGGTTGTTCCGCGGGGTTTTCGCCGGTGGACACCCGCGCACGGGAGGCCTCCGCTGGGCATGGGCTCCATCGCTCGGAATCCGGCTGCGGGCAGGGGCGACCCCATCTGACCGCCCCTGCGAAGGCGACCGGGCGCGCTCGCCTTCTCCGCTTGGCATGGGGTCCTTCCGCCTTGCTCCGGCGGGCAAAGGTCGCCTGGAATCGAAACGGCCGGCCCTGCGCGGGCCGGCCGTCCGGAACCTCCGAAAGAGCGGTGTCTATTCGGCCGCGGCCCCCGCCGCGACTGCCGCCCGCTTCTCGCCCATGTCGCCCTGGGTGGCGTTCCACATCTTGGCGTGGGCGCCGCCATGCTGGGCCTCGTCGAGGGTGACGTCGACCGCCTGCTCGAAGGCCTTCAGCGTATCGGCC
Source organism: Candidatus Acidiferrum sp. (assembly GCA_035518775.1). GTDB lineage: Bacteria > Pseudomonadota > Alphaproteobacteria > Dongiales > Dongiaceae > JBGPEQ01. Next base: position 13,633 of record DATIXH010000434.1, on the reverse strand, counting down.
AGGCAGCTCTCGTCGTGCGAGGCGCAGATGAACCAGGGCTCGCGCGAGTCGGGCTCGCACATGACGCCGCGATCGATCACGTTGGCGGCAAGCGCGTCGTAGAAACTGTAGTCGCTATTCTTCCAGTCGCGGTAGTTGGTGGGCGCCTTGGCGTCGAAGAACAGGCCGCCCATGCTCTCATGGCCGGCGAAGCTGTGGGGGATGCCGCGCCGCTTCAGGATCTGCGTCATGCCCTCCTGCATGCGGCGGCCATAGGCAGCGATATCGGCCAGTGCCGTGGTGTCGCGCAGGATGGTCAGCGTCTTTTCCGCCGCCGCCAGCGACATGGCCTGGGCGGTATAGGTGCCGCCATGGGCGACGCCCTTGCCGAAGTGGCGCAGGATCTCCTCCCGGCCGCAGACCGCCGCGATCGGGTAGCCGTTGCCCATGGCCTTGGCGACCGTGAAGATGTCGGCCTGCACGCCGTAGAGCTCCTGGGCGCCGCCCTTGGCGACGCGGAAGCCGGTCTTCACCTCGTCGACGATCATGAGCACGCCGTACTTGGTGCAGAGCTCGCGCACCGCCCGCAGGAACTCCGGCTTGGAGGGGATGCCGCAGCAATTGCCGAGGATCGGCTCGATCAGCACGGCCGAGATCTTGTCGGCGTTCTGCTTCAGCACGTCCTCGAGGCGGTTGGCGTCGTTGTATGGCACCTGCCAGAACAGGCCCTTCAGCAGGCCGGGGATCCCGCGGCCGTAGGAGACCAGCTCGGGCTCCCTGCTCGTGTCCTGGTAGTTCTCGAGATCGATGCGCCACATCGCCGCGTCGAACAGCCCGTGGTAGGAGCCCTCGAAGGTGACGTAGCCGTCCTTGTCGGTGACCGCGCGCGCGAGGCGCAGGGCCGCCATGACCGCCTCGGTGCCGGAGTTGGAGAAGCGCACCAGTTCGGCGCCCGGCATCAGGTCATGAATCAACTCGGCGACGGCCACCTCGCGCTCGGTGCCAAGCGCAAAGACGGTGCCGACCTGCTGGCCCTCGCGCGCGGCCTCATCGACCTCCGGATGGCAGTGGCCGAGGATCACCGGACCGTAGCCGAGGCGGTAGTCGACATAGACGTTGTCGTCGAGATCCCAAACCCGCGCGCCCCGACCTCGCTTGACGTAGACCGTCTTGTCGTCGCCCCAGTAGCGGAAGTTGGAGCTGACGCCGAGCGGCAAACGAGCATTCGCCTTCTGGAAGTGGGCGTTTGATTTAACGAGTGTGCGGGACATGGGAACAGGCTCCTCTAGGATCCGATGCGAGATTGATTGAGCGAACAGTCAGAGCGTTGAATGACTATATAAAGGCTAGCATGCAGGCGTTAAGCTGTCTAGCCGGTGCCGGCAAAATAGGTTTGCATTGCAGCAAGGTTTTTGTTATGTTCCAGAGGCTTACGATGTTCTAGCGATTGTATGAGATGACCCAGGACGCACAACCGACCCCCAAGCCTAACGTCGTCAAGGAAGCCCGCCAGCGGCAGTTGATTGACGCTACAATCAGCACCATTGGCCGGGTTGGTTATTCCGGGACAACGCTTAACCATGTGGCCGGCGCCGCAGGGCTTTCGCCGGGGATCGTCAACTTCTACTTTAAGAGTAAGGACCAGCTGCTAGCCGCCACCCTGGCGCAGCTGGCGGAGGAGCACGAATCGCTCTGGCTGGCCAAGATCGCGGCCGCCGGCGGCTCGCCCGAGGGCGGGCTCGACGCCATGATCGAGGCCGACTTCGACCCCTCGATCTGCACCCTCGACAAGGTGGTGGTGTGGTTCGCCTTCTGGGCCGAGGCCCAGTCGCGCCCGCTCTACCGCAGCGTGGTGTCCGAGCTTGAGGAGCGCTACTTCCAGCAGACCCACGCCTTCTGCGCGGAGTTGATCGCGCAGGGCGGCTATCCCGGCATCGACGCTGCCGACGTCGCCCGCGGCCTCAACGCCATCAGCGACGGCCTGTGGGCCGACCTGCTGGTGCTGCCGGAGACCTTCGACCTCGAGACCGCCAAGCGCATCTGCCGCACCTTCCTCGGCGCCGTCTTCCCGCGCCACTTCCCGCGCAGCGGCGGACCTGCCAACGACACCGCGCCGGCCGAGCGTCCGCTCCAGCCTGCGCCGGCCGCCGCCCTGTCGACGCCCGAGTCTGCAGCGCACCGGGCGCGGCTGGCGGCCGCGCTGCAGCGCCGGCTGGTGCCGGAGACGGCGCTGCAGCCCAGCGACCTGGCGGAGCGGGTCGGCGTCGACCTGCCGGCGATGCTCGAATGGGTGGCCGGGCGCCGCGAGCCGTCCTCCTCCCAGTTCGGCCGCCTGATCGCCGCCCTCGATCCCGCCTTCATCGTCGACGTCTACGGCGAGGATGTGGAGGCCATGCGGCACCGCTTCGAAGAGGCGCTTTCCCAGGCGCGCGAGGCCGAGACCCGAGCCCGCGCCGCCATCGAGATCCTGCGCGGCGGATCGCGGTGACGCCGGAGGCGATCGCGGCGCCGCCACCGCAGGGCGCGGCCGGTGGCGGGCACCGGCTGAGTCCGCTGCTGACACCCGCTTCCATAGCCCTCGTCGGCGCCTCCCCGAAGTACGAGACCGTCGGCAACGGCATGATCCGCGGCGTCCGTGAGGGTCAGTTCGGCGGCCGTCTCTACCTGATCAATCCAAACTACAAAGAGATCGACGGTCTCCCGTGCTACCCGTCGCTGGCCGCGCTGCCGGAGACCGTCGATCACGCGGTCATCGGCGTCGCCAACGCCCGCATCGAGGCGCAGCTCGCCGAGGCCATCCGCCACGGTGCTCGCGCCGCCACCATCTTCGCCAGCTGCTATCTGCCCGGCGACACCGACCCGCCGCTGACCAAGCGTCTTGCCGCGATGGCCCGCGCCGCCGGCGTGCAGATTTGCGGCGCCAACGGCATGGGTTTCTACAACCTTGAGCACGGCTTGCGCGTCTGCGGCTTCCCGCCGCCGGCCTTTCTCGCGCACGGCAGTATCGCCCTCATCTCCCACTCCGGCTCGGCCTTCTCGGGCCTCTGCCACACCGACCGCCGCTTCCGCTTCAGCCTCGCCGTCTCGGCCGGCCAGGAGCTGACGACCACGGTCGCCGACTATCTCGACTTCGCCCTGGAGATGCCGTCGACCCGTGTCGTCGGCCTGTTCCTGGAGACGGTGCGTGATCCCGCCGGCTTCGTCGCGGCCCTGGAGAAGGCCCGCCGCCGCGACATTCCCATCATCGTGCTGAAGGTCGGCCGCACGGCCGAGAGCGCCGCGCTCGCGCTCAGTCATTCCGGCGCCCTCGCCGGCAATCACGCCGCCTACCAGGCGCTGTTCGATCGCTACGGCGTGATCGAGGTCGAGGATCTCGACGGCTTGGCCAACTGCCTCCTGCTCTTCAGCCAGCCGCGCGGCGCGGGAAAAGGCGGTCTCGCGACCATCCACGACTCGGGCGGCCTGCGCGAACTGGCCATCGATCTGGCCTCGGCGCAGGGCGTGCCCTATGCCCGCATCAACGATGCCACCCGGCAGAAACTCGCCGCCCGCCTGGAATACGGTCTGGAGCCGACCAACCCGCTGGACGCCTGGGGCACGGGTCACGACTACGAGACCATCTTCACCGATTGCCTGCAGGCCCTGGTCGACGATCCCGATACCGCCGTCGCCATCCTGTGCGCGGAGACGCGCAGCGGCTTCTCCCTGCACGAGAGCTACGGCCGGATCGTGCAGACCGTGGCGGCGCGCACCGACAAGCCCGTCCTGATGGCCAACAACCTCGCCACCGTCGGCAACGACGATCTGGCCGTGCGCTGCACCCTCAGCGGCACGCCCGTGCTGGTCGGCATGAAGCCGATGATGACGGCCGTGCGCGCCGCCTTGGATTACCGCGACTCCCGCCTACGCCCACCGGTCGCGGCAGCGGCTGCGCCCGTCGGCGCGAGGGAGCGCTGGACTGCTCGCCTGCAGCGCGGCGATGTCCTTGACGAGTCCGAGGGCCTGGCGCTGTTCGCCGACTATGGGGTGCCCGTCTTGCCCAACCGCGTCGTCGAGAGCGGGGCAGGGGCGGAGCAAGCCGCGCGGGAATTGGGCTTTCCGGTCGTCCTCAAGACGGCGATGCCGGGCATCCTCCACAAGTCGGATGTCGACGGCGTCAGGCTCAATCTGGCCGATGCCGCTGGCGTCCGCGCCGCCTATGACGACTTGGCCCGCCGTCTGGGACCACGCGCGCTGGTAACGCCGATGGCCGGGAAGGGCGTCGAACTCGCCTTCGGCGCCCTCGACGATCCCCAGTTCGGCCCGATCGTCATGGTCGGCGCCGGCGGGATCCTCGTCGAGGCCATGGCAGACCGCCGCTTCGCTCTGGCGCCGTTCGATGCCGCGACCGCCCGCCGCCGCCTCGACGGCCTCAAAGTGCGGCCGCTGCTCGATGGTGTGCGCGGCCTGCCCGCCGCGAACCTCGATGTCGTGGCCGCGGCGCTCGCGCGCTTCTCGGCGTTTGCAGCCGATCTCGCCGGCCTGTTCCAGGAGATCGATATCAACCCGATGCTGTGCGGCGGCCAAGGCTGCGTCGCGCTCGATGCACTGGTTGTTGGGCGGCCACATGGGGCCGTCCCCACAGGGAGATGATCGCGTAGGGGCGCCCCCATGTGGGCGCCCGCGGGGAAATGCCATGGACCTGGTACTGTCGAAGGAAGAACGGGAGCTGCAATCCCGCGCCCGCGAGTTCGCGGAGAAGCACCTCTTCCCGCATGAAATCGCATGCGACGAGAATGAAGGCATTCCGCAGGAGCGGCTTGCGACCATCCGACAAGCGGTCCTCGACTACCGCCTCAACGGGTTCGGTCACGCGAAGGAGGATGGCGGCCAGGGCTTCACGCACTTCCAGCAGATCGTCCTGCACGAGGAGCTGGGCAAGGCGACGAACGGACTGTGGACGCTGGTGTGGAGCGCGTCGCTGCCGCTGCGGCACGGGACGCCCGAGCAGCGCGAGAGATACCTGCTGCCGATCAATGCCGGCAAAGGCCGTGCCTGCTACGCCATCACCGAGCCGGGCGCGGGCTCCGATCCGCGCATGGTGCAGACGAGCGCGGTGAAGCGGAACGGCAAGCACATCCTCTCCGGCGAGAAGTGGTTCGTCACCTCGGCCAATGCCTCCACCATCATCCTTGTCCACGCGCATGTCGACGGCGATCCCGACAAGCCCACGCTGTTCATTGTCGACCGCGATGCACCCGGCGTGATCTGCAAGCGCGTCCCGCGCTTCATGCACAACTACGCCTTCGAGCACTGGGAGATGGTCTTCGACAAGGTCGAGCTCGACGACTCGCGCATCCTCGGCAAGATCGGCCAGGGCTACGAGCTGACCAAGGACTGGTTCACCGATACGCGGCTGGAGCTCGGCGCCCATTGCGTCGGCGCCGCCATCCGCGCCACCGAGATTGCCAACGACTATGCCGCCGGCCGCGTCCAGTTCGGGCGGCCGATCCGCGATTTCCAGGCCATCGAGTTCATGCTGGCCGACATGGCCGTCGAGATCATGGCCGCGAAGTCCATGCTCTATCGCATCGGCGCCCAGCTCGATCAGGGCATGGACCGCAAGATCGTGCACGCCCGCGCCAGCGCCCTCAAGCTCTACTGCTCGGAGATGGCCGGCCGCGTCATCGATAAGGCCGTGCAGATCCTAGGCGGCCGCGGCTATATGCGCGAGAACCCGGTCGAGCGCCTCTACCGCGACATTCGCGTCGAGCGCATCTGGGAGGGAACGTCCGAAATCCAGCGCGCCGTCATTGGCGGCCAGATCAGGAAGCGCGGCCCGGGCGTCTATACGGGCTGGGATTGATCTTATAAGGGCGGCCGGCGGCCGTCCGCGGGTGCGCGCCGCGCGCCCCTACGAAAATGCCTTGAAGGTGATCAGGGTGAACGTGTCCCTGACCCCGGCCAGGCGGTGGATCTGCTCGTTGACGAAGTGACCGATGTCCTGGCCGTCCTGCAGGTAGCACTTGACCAGCAGGTCGTACTGGCCGGAGATCGAATGCACTTCCGAGACCTGCTCGATGTTCTGCACGGCCTCGTCGGCGACCGCGTAGGCCTTGCCGAGTTCGCACTTCACCATGACGAAGATCGTCTGCATCCGGCGCTCCCCTACGCCGCGTCGGCCTTCTTCTTCGGCGCCGGCGGCAGCTTCACGGGCTTGCGCAGGAAGTCCGGCATGTGGTCGCCGAAGGCGACCATGGGCGTATCGTCCTCGCGCTCGCGCGGTTCCGGCTTGCGCTGATGGCGCCGGTCGCCGCGATGGTCGGCCGGTGGGCGCGGGTCGGGCCGCGGCGCCGGTCTCGGATCGGCTGCCTCGGGTCGGCTCGTGACGGGCTCGGCCTTTGGCTCCTGGCGATGCTCGTCGCGCGGGCGCCGCTCCGGCTTGCCATGCTGGCCATGGCGCTCGCCCCGCGGTTCCCGCCGCTCCGGCTTGGCGTGCGGCTCATGGCGCGAGCCGCCGCGCCCGCGCCGGCGCTTGCCGTCGCCGGCCTCGAATTCGAACTGGGTGATGCCCTCGATCTCGATGCGCGGGATCTCCTTGCCGATCAGCCTGACGATGGCGTCGGTATATTTGCCGTCATCGGGAGTCGCGAGCGTGAAGGCGCGGCCCTCGCGGCCGGCGCGGCCGGTGCGGCCGATGCGATGCACATAGTCTTCCGCATGCATCGGCACGTCGAAGTTGAAGACGTGCGACAGTCCGACGATGTCGAGACCGCGGGCGGCGACGTCGCTGGCGACCAATATCGTCACATCGCCGCGTCTGAACTTGTCGAGGGTTTCCGTGCGCTTGGACTGCGCCATGTCGCCGTGCAGCGCGGCGACGTCCAGGCCGTGGCGCTGCAGCGAGCGGAAGAGGATTTCGACGTCGCGCTTGCGGTTGCAGAAGATGAGCGCGTTCTTCACCTGCTCGGTGCGGATCAGCCTGCGCAGGGCCTCGCGCTTCTCGCGGTCGGCCACGATCGCCATGCCCTGGATGACCAGGGCCGCCGGTGACGCCGGCGGCGCTACACTGATCTCCTTCGGATTCAACAGGAAGGCGTCGGCCAGGCGACGGATCTCCGGTGGCATAGTGGCGGAGAAGAACAGCGTCTGTCGGATCTTCGGGATCAGCGACACGATCCGCTCGACGTCCGGGATGAAGCCCATGTCGAGCATGCGGTCGGCCTCGTCGATGACGAGGATCTTGACGTCGTTCATCAGGATCTTGCCGCGCTCGTAGAGATCGAGCAGGCGGCCGGGCGTGGCGATCAGCACGTCGACGCCGCGATCGAGCTTCCGCTCCTGGTCGGTGAAGGATTCGCCGCCGATGAGCAGCGCCTGGCTGAGCTTGTGATACTTGCCGTAGCGGTCGAAGCTCTCGGCCACCTGGGTCGCCAGTTCGCGCGTCGGCTCCAGGATCAGCGAGCGCGGCATGCGCGCCTTGGCCCGTCCGGCGGCGAGGATGGTGAGCATCGGCAGGGTGAAGGACGCGGTCTTGCCGGTGCCGGTCTGTGCGCATCCCAGCACGTCGCGGCCGGTGAGGACGACCGGGATGGCTTGCGCCTGAATCGGTGTCGGTATCGTATAGCCCGAGTCAGCGACTGCGCGCAGGACGTCGGGATTCAAACCAAGATCTGAAAAGTTCATGCTGTCCGGTGCGGGCAGGGCCACGGATTCCAAGATCGGCCGGGGCCCGCGCATCCGCAGCCGAGAGGGCGGGGCGATCATAGGTCAATGGAGAGTGAAGTCAACGGCTGGTTGCACTGCGGCGAACCGACGGCTCGCCTGAACGTCTTGGCCTAACGCGCTGTTTAGATTAGACTTTGACCCTGTACATCGCGGAGAATCCGGCCATGCTCATCGAGCGCGACAGGGCCTGCCTGCTGATTGTTGACGTGCAAGAGAAACTCGCGCCGGCGATGGCCGATCCGGCAGCTGTCATCCGCAACGCCGGCATCCTCGTGCAAGCGGCCGCGCGGCTGGGCATACCGGTCGTGGTGTCCGAGCAATATCCGCAGGGTCTGGGTCCGACGGTGCCGGAGTTGCGCGCGCTGGTGCCCGACTCCGCGCGGGTCGCCAAGCTCAGCTTCTCCTGCGCCGGGGATCCCGCGCTGCGGCAGCGCGTCGAGGAGACGCGACGGCCGCTGATCGTTATCGCAGGCCTCGAGGCCCATGTCTGCGTGCTGCAATCGGCGCTCGGCTTCCGGCAAGCCGGCCACCCGATCGTCGTTGTGGCCGACGCCGTTTCATCGCGGGCGCCGGCCAACCGCGAGGCCGCCCTCAACCGGCTGCGGGAGAACGGCATCGAGGTGGCGACGACCGAGATGGTCGTGTTCGAGTGGCTCGGCCAGGCCGGCACCCCCGAGTTCAAGGAGCTCAGCCGCCTCATCAAGTAGCCGGCAGGCATTCACGACGTGCGTTGAAGCGGTACTATGAGGCGACGGGAGTGCAGCCATGCCACAGCAGACCAACTTCGCTGCCGATGCGGGTCGGATCGCCGAGCTGCAGCGGGACATCCGATCGGGAGTGCTGAGCGCGGCTGCGCTGGTCGAGCGCTGCCTGGCGCGCATCGAGGCGGTCGATCCCGCGGTGCAGGCTTGGCGGCATGTGGCGCGCGACAGCGCGCGGGCGGAAGCCGAACTGCTCGACCGTGAGGCGAGGGCAGGGCGATTCCGCGGGCCGCTCCACGGCATCCCCGTCGGCGTCAAGGACATCATCGATGTCGCCGGCATGACGACGCTGGCCAACAGCAAGACGCGCGCGGGCAGCCCGCCTGCCACCGCCGATGCCGACGTCGTTGCCGCCCTCCGGTCCGCCGGCGCCGTGATCCTGGGCAAGACCCACACGACCGAGTTCGCGTTCCTCGATCCGTCGCCGGCATGCAACCCGCACAACGTCGCGCACACGCCCGGCGGATCGTCGAGCGGCTCGGCGGCCGCGGTCGGCGCCGGCGCGGTGCCGCTTGCCCTCGGCACTCAGACGGTTGCCTCGGTCAATCGGCCGGCCGCGTATTGCGGCATCGGGGCCTTCAAGCCGAGCACGCAGTCGACCTGCACCCACGGCATCACTGCCTTGGCCCCATTGTTCGACACGGTCGGCTTCTACGGAGCGACGGTCGCCGACGCGGCGGCGCTCTACGAGGCCGTTGCGCCGGCCTTCGCGGCGTCCTTCGATCGCGCCGGCGGACCACGCTACAGCATCGTCCGGCTCGAGGACCCCGCCCTCGGGTCCTGCGATACCGAGATTCTGAAGTGGGTCGGTGAAGCCGCCACCGCCATCGCCGGTGACGGCCACGCGGTGCGCGCGGCCGCTTCGCCGGAAGACATGGCGGCGCTGTTCGAGACCCAGCGGCGCGCCATGCAGTACGAGGCGTCGCGTATCTATCGCGCGCTGCTCGACCTGCCGGGGGATCGCGTCGGACCCAAGCTTCGCGAGACGATCGGCGCCGGGCTGGGGCTGTCGGAAGCGACCTACCGCGACGACCGAGCGCGCCTCGCCGCCGCGCGCGCCACGTTTTGGGCGGCATTCCCCGACGCCGACGCGATTCTGTTCCCGGCGACGCCGCAGACCGCGCCGGCCGGTCTGGCCTCGACCGGTGACCCCCGCTACATCGGGCCCTGGACCGCCCTCGGCGGGCCGATCGTTACTCAGCCGGTCGGCCGCCACTCCAACGGCCTGCCGATCGGCATGCTCGTGTGCGGCCGGCCGGGAAGCGATCGCGCGCTGGCCCGTGTCGCCTGCGCCCTCGACGTCGCCTGCTGAGGCGAGTCGCGCTGGTCGCTCAGCAGTCGCCGGGCGGCACGCAGTTGTCGTGCTCCTGCTCCCCGCGGTTCTGCGGCGGGAACAGGTTGGTCGTGACGTCGCGCATGAAATCGCGGAACGCCGGATCGTGGGCGTCGCGGATCCCGCTCACATGCGCGCTGAGGTAGCTGAGCGGGTAGGGGCCGTTGCAGAACGCGGCGAGCAGCCGGACATTGCCGCCCTCCCGCGACGGGCCGACGATGGCGGGCTCGCCGGCGCAGACGATGCGGCCGCTGCCGGCGAGCGGACCGTTGAACAGCAGGCGTACGCGGTAGCCCGGGTGCGCGCTGTCGCCGGGCGCGGTCGTGAAGTTGGCGGGCCGCCCGAAATGGGCGCCTTGCATGGCGGCCGTGACGGTGGCGTCGAACTCCTCCTTCGGCATGGCGAAGGGGTTACCTTGAATGTCGGTCATGAGGTCGCGGCCGCCCGCGGCATAGCCGAATTGCTGCTGCCGATAGCCGGGCTCGAGATGGACGTAGTCGATGACGCTGATGCCGCTGCAGCCGATGAGCGCGGCGAACGCCGGAGTCGCGGCCAGGATGAGGTTGCGCATGGACGTCCTTACCCGTTTCCCAAAGGCGACGCGACACAGATGTACGCCGGCGGGAGCGCCGCGGGCGCGGGACAAGCACGCGATAAACACCCTGGCGGTGAATATGATTCATGTCACACTGGCGGAAAATTTCGCACCGGGCGGGACAGCATGTTGACGCGGCGGACTTTCACCAAGTGGGCGAGCCTTCTGCCGACGACCTATCTGATGCCGGGCACCTGCTCGTCGATGAAGGAGAGCGCGCAGCAGAAGGATCCGGGGCTGTGGGTGAACGACGTCCACAGCCAGCTGAACGCCACGCACCTGCAGGCCAGCGTGCGGCCGGCCTCCGTCCAGGGCCTGCAGCAGGTGGTTCGCGACGCGCAGGAGCGGCGCTTCGGCCTGTGCATCGCCGGCGGCCGCCACGCCATGGGCGGGCAGCAGTTCCTGACCGACGGCGTGCTGGTGGACATGCGCGGCATGAACCGCATCGTCAACCTCGACCAGCAACGCGGCCTGATCGAGGTCGGCGCCGGGATCGAGTGGCCCGAGCTGATCGACTATCTCGAGGCCGCCCAGGCCGGCAGCGCCGACAAATGGACCATCGTCCAGAAGCAGACCGGCGCCGACCGCCTCACGCTCGGCGGCGCCCTCAGCGCCAATGCGCACGGCCGCGGCCTCGCCATGAAGCCGATCATCGCCGACGTCGAGTCCTTCACGCTGGTCGATGCCGCCGGCGTGGTGCGCCAATGCAGTCGCGCGGAGAATGCCGAACTGTTCCGCCTCGCCATCGGCGGCTATGGGCTGTTCGGCGTCATCGCGACGGTCGTGCTACGGCTGACGCGGCGGCTGAAGGTCGAGCGCGTGGTGGAGGTCGTCGAACTCGACAAGCTGATGGCCGGCTTCGACAGCCGCATCGCCGCCGGCTTCCTCTACGGCGACTGGCAGTTCGCGACCGATCCGGCGTCCGCGGACTTCCTCGCCCGCGGCGTCTTCTCCTGCTACCGGCCGGCCGATCCCGCGGCGCCGATGAACGAGTCGGCGAAGGACCTGACGATCGATGAGTGGCGCAACCTCATCTATCTCGCCCACACCGACAAGAAGAAGGCCTGGGAGGTCTATTCGGCGCACTACCTGTCGACCTCCGGCCAGGTCTACTGGTCGGACCGGATGCAGCAGTCGGTCTATATCGACGACTATCATCGCGAGCTCGACCCGGAGCTGAACCCCGGCAAGGTGGCGAGCGAGATGATCACGGAGATCTACGTGCCGCGGGCGGCGCTCGCGGCCTTCCTGGGCGAGGTGGCCGCCGACTTCCGCACCAACGCGGTCGACCTGATCTACGGGACCGTCCGCCTGGTCGAGCGCGACGACGAGAGCTTCCTCGCCTGGGCCCGCCAGCCCTGGGCGTGCGTGGTCTTCAACCTGCATGTGCTGCACGACGAAGCCAGCCTGGCCAAGGCGGCAGAGGATTTCCGCCGCCTGATCGAGCGCGGGTTCCAGCATGGGGGCAGCTACTACCTGACCTACCACCGCTGGGCGAACCGCGCGGAAGTGGCGGCGGCCTATCCCATGTTTCCCGACTTCCTGCGGTTCAAGCGGCAGTACGACCCGGAGGAGCGCTTCCAGAGCGACTGGTACCGTCAATATCGCGATCTCTTCGCCTCCGGAGCCTGAGCGCCGGACGCCGCCGCGGCGGAAATCCGCAATCCTGTGATTTCGATCACACTCTTCCGCGGGCCCGAGCGTAACCATTTGCAGAATTGGTTGCGGGAGGGAACCATGGGAAGTCATTCGCCACGGGAGCGGCCGCGGCTGGCGGTGGCGACGGAACCCGACGCCGAGCCTGACCGGCGCCGCCCGGTCGTCACGGCCGGCGACCTGGCCGGCCTCGATCTGACACGCGTGCCGCAGGAACTCGCCGGCCACATCCCGGCCGCCGAGACGCCGTGGCCGCGTGGTACGAGCTTGCCGCCGGTTGAGACCCCGGAGGGCCCGCAGGCGCTCTGCTTCGGCACGGTCGACGAGCTGCGCCCCTTGACGGCGCAATGGCGCGGCGGCGCGCCCATCAACAGCGCGCGCACGCTGTGGGTGGTGAAGGTGCGGGGATAGCCGGAAGGCCGGGCGCAGCCGCCAGGAATGATGTCCGTCCCGGCTTGCGCCCCGGTGGTTGTGAAGCGCAATTGTCAGGCAAATCGGAATTTCTGTGATCCAGATCACACGAAGCTGCGGCCGCCGGCCGTAGCGTAGAAGCTTCCGCACGTAAGAACGGGGAGGCGCGTAGGTGAGCAGGCAACAAGCCGCCACCGACGTCGTCGGCGGGATCTACGAAGCCGCGCTTGAGCCGGCCAAGTGGCCGGACGTGCTCGGCCGCCTGGCCGACGAGTTCGGTGCGCAATCGGCAGCTGCGTTCGTGGTCGACGTCAGCATCGCCGAAGTGGGATTCATCGCTGTCAGCGGTCTCGATCCGCGTTTGATCGACGACTACGTCGAATACTATGCGCAGGTCGATCCCTGGAACGAATACCTGGGGAAGCGCGCGAGCGGCCGCCCGATCGTCAGCCAGACGGTCATGGACGACCAAGCCTTCGAGCGCACCGAGTTCTACAACGACTTCCTGCGCGACCAGAATATCTTTCATGCCATGGGCGGCTTCGTGGTGCGAAGCGGCGCGCTCGCCTTCCTATGCGGCGTGCAGCGCCCGCGCGAGCGCGGCGCCTTCGCCGCCGGCGACCTGGAGCGCATGAAGGAGCTGTTTCCACACCTGGAGCGCGCCATCCGCATCCATCGGCGGTTGGTGCGGGAAGGCGGCCTGCGGGACGGCATGACGGCGGCGCTCGACCGCATGCCGCTCGCGGCCATTCTTGCCGACCGCTTCGGCCGCGCGGTCTGGATGAACCGCCCGGCCGAGGACCTCGTGCGTCACGCCGACGGCCTGCGCCTGCGCGACGGTCGCATCGAGGCGACGGTCAACAACGGCGTGTCCGGCGAACTGCGCCGGCTGATGCTCGGGGCCGCGACCGCGGCCGGAGGCAACGCGTCGCCGGCGCGCGCGCGCGCCGCCGGCCACGGCGAGGAGGTCGCGCCGGCAGCGGAGTCGGGCGGCATGCTGCAGCTGCCGCGCCCCTGGCCGCTGCGGCCGCTGACGGTGATGGTGACGCCGCTCTCCGCGTCCGTCCGCCTGGCCGAGGCGGCCCTCGATTTCGACCTGGCGCGGCCGACGGCGCTGCTGCTGATCAGCGACCCCGAGCGCGCGGTGCAGCTGCCGACCGACCATCTCGCCCGCACCTTCGGCCTGACCGG
>DATIXH010000433.1:0-3294 GCA_035518775.1 Candidatus Acidiferrum sp. | reverse complement strand
CGGGTATCGGCTACGCGATCGCCAAGGGTCTAGCGGCGGCCGGGGCGCACGTCGTCGTCAACGGCCGCAGCGAAGAGACGGTGTTGGACGCCGCGCACCGGCTCGCCGGCGAGGTGCAGGGGGCGGCGATCACCGGTGTCGCCGCCGATCTCGGCACCGCCGAGGGTGTGCAACAGCTCGCGACCCGCGTGCCGGAAGCCGCTGGATTCACAACTCAAGTGCGACACCGAGGTTTGCGGCGAACGCCTCGATCGGGGTGCGGTAGCCGAGGCACTTGCGAGGCGTTGAATTGAGGTTCCAGATCACGTCGTCGACGTCGTCGTCCGTGTAGTCGCTGAGCCGCGTCTTCCGCGGCATGTCGCGGCGGAGAAGACCATTAGCGTTTTCGATGCCTCCGCGTTGCCACGGGCTGTGCGGGTCGCAGAAGAAAGCGCACAGTCCGATCGCCTCCGTCACCGCCTCGTGCCGGGCGAACTCGCCGCCATTGTCGTAGGTGATCGTCCGTCGCGCCCTCGCGGGCAGTCTGCTCAGTTCCCGGGAAATGGCGTCTGCGGTGACATCGGCGTCCTTGCTGCGAAGACGGTGCGCCAATGTCAGGCGGGATTTGCGCTCCTGCAGCGTTAAGAGGATGTCGCGCTGACAGCGGAAGTGCATCAGGTCGCCCTCCCAGTGGCCGAACTCGCCGCGCAGATGGGCTTTCGTGGGGCGCTGATGGATCGGCACGCGGTTCGGGATCGACGGCTCGCGCCTCCCGTTGCGTCGTCGCCGGCCGCGTTTCGCCTTGCGCTGCGCGAGCTGGCGCGGAAGCCCCGTCCGCCGGCCGACGGGGCTGTAGACGTGACGGTAGATGGACTCGGCGCTGACGCCGTGCTCCGCGTTCTCCAGTTCCATCCGCCCGGCGATCTGCTGGGGAGACCATCCCATGGCAAGGCGGTCTTCGATGCAGGCGCGCAGGTCGGTGGAACGCTCGATCTTCGAGCCTCGCAGCTTGCGCGCCCAGGCCCGCCGGTCGGCGCTGTCAGGGCGATAGGCGTCGATGCATCGGTTCCGCACGACCTCTCGGTGGATCGTCGAACGGTGACGCCCAAGGCGCCGCGCGATCTCACCGACGCTGAAACCCATCTCCATCAAGCTGCGCAAACGGCATCTATCCTCTAGACCGAACTTTTTACTCGCAGAGTGCTTCAAGTTATTGGCATAGCGGCAAAAATGTCGTTCCGGAGCGTAGGCGCGTAGCCATGTCACTATGACTTAGATGTCTTGCTTTTTCGGCCTATGAGTGATTTCGATATGTCATGCATATCGAAAGCGTTCCGAACCGGAATTCGCGCCCCGCCATCCTGCTCCGCGAGAGTTATCGCAAGGACGGGAAAGTCAGGAAGCGCACGCTTGCCAACCTCACCCGTTGGCCGGAGCATCTCGTCGAGGGCTTGCGCACGCTGTTGCGCGGCGGTGTGGCCATGGCCAAGGCCGAGGACGCGCTGTCGATCGAGCGCTCCCTGCCGCACGGCCATGTTGCCGCCATCCTCGGCATCGCCCGCGCCCTCGGCTTGCCCGAGCTGCTCACCGAACGCTTGGGCGGTGCGGCCGGTCGGCGCTGCCGCGACCTGGTATTGGCGATGCTCGTCGACCGCCTGATCGCGCCTTCCTCCAAGCTTGCCACCGTGCGCGCCCTCAATCCCGATACCGCCGCATCCAGTCTCGGCGAAGTGCTCGGCCTCGGCGTCGTCCAGGAGCGCGAGGTCTACGCCGCCCTCGACTGGCTGCTGGCACAGCAGGAAAGGATCGAGCGGACGCTCGCCAGGCGCCATCTCGGCGAGGGCACGCTCGTGCTCTACGATGTCAGCTCCTCCTACCTGGAGGGCCGCAAGTGCGAACTCGCCCAGTTCGGCCACAGCCGCGACCACCGCAAGGACAAGCTGCAGATCGTCTACGGCCTGTTGTGTAACCGCGACGGCTGCCCGATCGCCATCCAGGTGTTCGACGGCAACACCGCCGATCCGGGGACGCTGGCCGACCAGGTGGCCAAGGTCAAGCAGCGCTTTGCCCTGGCGCGCGTGGTCTTCGTCGGCGACCGTGGTCTTGTCACCGCGGCGCGCATCCGCGAGGACCTGCAGCCGGCCGGGCTGGACTGGATCACCGCCCTGCGCGCCCCTTCGATCCAGCAGCTGGTCGAAGGCGGGCCGCTGCAGTTATCGCTGTTCGATGAACGTGACCTTGCCGAGATCACCGCACCCTCGTATCCGGGCGAGCGCCTCATCGTCTGCCGCAACCCGCTGCTCGCCGCCGAGCGGCGGCGCCACCGTGAGCACCTGCTGGATGCGACCGAGCGAGAGCTGTCGCGGATCAAGGCGGCGGTCGCGCGCAAGCGGGCGCCGCTGCGCGGTGCGGCGGCGATCGGCATCGAGGTCGGCGCCGTGATCGACCGCCACAAGATGGCCAAGCACTTCGACATCCGCATCGCCGACGACGCCTTTTCCTGGCGACGCAACGACGCCGGCATCGCGGCGGAGGCCCGCCTCGACGGCTTCTACGTCATCAGGACCAGCCTGCCGGCGGCAGCGATGACGGCGGAGCAGGCAGTCGGTGCCTACAAGGCGCTGTCCCGCGTGGAACGCGCCTTCCGGTCACTGAAGACGGTTGATCTGGAGATTCGCCCAGTCTACCACTGGCTCGCCCCGCGGGTGCGGGCGCATGTGTTCCTGTGCATGCTTGCCTACTATGTGGAGTTCCACATGCGCCAGCGCCTGGCGCCGCTGCTGTTCGACGAGCACGACCACGCGGCGGCCGAGGCGGAGCGGATGTCGATCGTGGCGCCGGCCGAGCGCTCCCCGGCGGCGCGGCGCAAGGCGGCCACCCGGCGGACCGAAGACGACCTGCCGCTGCACAGCTTCCGCAGCCTGCTGCGCGATCTCGCCACCCTCGTGCTCAACAAGGCCACGGTGCCGACCAATCCGAACTACACCTTCAACCTGCTGACAAAGCCGACACCGCTGCAGGCCCGTGCCTTCGAGCTGCTCGCTGTGAGCCCAGCCCTGTAGCCAGTACGGACCCGACCCGAAGCCGCTTTGTGCAGGCATATCAACAAACTACGCCTCTGCAAGGTGAAAACTTCGGTTTAGATGCGGGGCGTCGGTTCCCTTGTACGGGCAGGCGGGCGGTGGCATCGAGGTCTGCTTTCACCACGACTTTTCCAACCGAGGGCCGACAGCCGATCCGATCGTGATGCCGGCGCTATGACCGCCGCGCTTTGTGTTTCCATCTGGCACGCGCGCGCCCGCAGGCGGAATCGCG
>DATIXH010000432.1:0-4145 GCA_035518775.1 Candidatus Acidiferrum sp. | reverse complement strand
GGGGGACCAGGATGAAGATTCGACGGAGTCTGGCATTGCTGGCGGGCACCGCGCTCGGCCTGCAGAGCCTCGGCAGCGCCTTGCCGATGCCGGCGGCCGCGGATGACGATCTCGCCGGATTCTTCTATTGGCGGTTGCCGTTGACCGGTTTCGCGCCGAACGACACGCCGCCGTCGTTCGGATTCAGCATGCTCAAGGCCGACAATATCTGGCTGACGCCGTCGGTGAGAGACGGCGGCGACACCGATGCCATCGTGCTGCCGCCGCTGGTCGATGTGCGGTTCACCGCCGGCGAGGAGCTCAAGATGCCCTCGCTCAGCCTGTCCGGGATCGATGTCGGCGCGGCGATCGACGACGCCCTCTATGCCGACACCGGCCCGGCCCCGCATACCGGCGAGTGGATCCTGATCGGCGCGGGTATAGCCCTCGGCGGCGGAATCGCCTGCGTCGAGCTCTGCGTCAGCCACGATCACCACAAGGCTCCGGCCGACGGTGGCGAACAGCCGCCGGATTAAGGGCGTCCGACGACGGCGGATCTGCGGGCCGGCCGGCGCCGGCCCGTCGGCCTGAAAGCCCCTTGAAGATCTGTCGCTGGGCCGGCAGCCTGTGCCTGGGGTTGCCGTGAGCGAAAATCATTGGCTGACGATCGAGCGCTGGTGGGCGCGGCTGGGACCGCCGCAGCGGCCCAGCGCGGAAGTCATCGCCGCCGTGCGCGCGCTGCTCGCGGGCATCGATGGTCCAGGACTGCTGCTGGGTGTGACGCCCGAATATGCGGACCTGTTGCCGGAGATGACGGCGATCGACCGCAGCCGGGCCATGATCGATCACATCTGGCCAGGCGACACCGATCGGCGGCGCGCCGTGCAGGCGGATTGGCTGGCCTTCGAGGCCCCGCCAGGCCGCTTCGCGGCGGCGGTCGGCGACGGCAGCCTCAACTCGATCAGCTTTCCCGATCAGGTGAGCCGGCTGTTCGCCCGCCTCGCCCCGATGCTGCGGCCGGACGGGCGCGTGGTGATCCGGGTCTATGCGACGCCGGCCGAGGGCGAGGACGCGTCCGACCTGCCGCAGGCGGTGCTGCGCCGGGCCGTCGCCAGCATCCACAGCCTGAAGTGGCGCCTGGCCATGGCGCTGGTGCGGGACAGCGGCGAGGCCAACCTGGCAGTGACGGCGATCCGCGACGCCTTCCTGACGCTGTTCCCGGACCGCGGGCGGCTGGCGGCGGCGACGGGCTGGTCCGAGGCGGACATCGCGACCATCGACATGTACGAGAACTCGCGCGAGGTCTACTGCTTCCCGACGCGCGCGCAGCTGCTGGCGGCGGTGCCGCCGACGTTCCGCGGCGCCCGCTTCGTCGATGCGGGCAGCTACGACCTGGCGGCGGCCTGCCCGCTGCTGGTCATGGACCGGGCGTGAGCCGGCCGGCGGCCGGCGCTGCGCCCGATCGGCGGGCGCTGCTCGCCGATCTCGTCCGCCAGCTCGAGCGCACGCAATGGCTGGCGCCGGCGGAGATCGCCGCGCGCCAGGGCAAGCTGCTGCGGCAGCTCGTTGCCCACGCCGAGGCCTACTCGGCGCCGTTCGCCGCGCGGCTGCGCGCCGCCGGCCTGTGCGCAGACGACCTGGCGGATATCGCGGCGCTGCCGCGGCTGCCGCTGCTCACCCGGCGCGACCTGCAGGCGGCCGGCGACGCATTGTTCTGCACCCACCTGCCGCTGACCCACCAGCCCGTGCGTCGCAATCAGACCTCCGGATCGACGGGCGAACCGGTGGTGATACGCACGACCGCATTGAGCCGCCTGCTGTGGGAGGCGACGACCCTGCGCGACCACGCCTGGCATCGCCGCGATTTCTCCGAGCGGCTGTCGGTGGTGCGGGCGACCCAGCCGGAGTATCGGGAGCAGGACGATTGGGGCCCGCCCGCCAACCTGCTGCATGCCACCGGCCGGTGCCAGGTGATCCCCATCACGACGGACATCGCGCAGCTGCTGCGCCTGCTCGAGGCCTTCCGGCCGCAGGCGCTGATCATCTATCCCAACGTCCTCATGGGGCTGCTCGACGCCTGCCGCCGCCGCGACCGCATGCTCGAAGGGCTGACGCACATCCGCACGGTCGGCGAGACGCTGACGGACGAGCTGCGGGCGGCGGCGACGGCCGCCTTCGGCGCGCCGGTGGAGGACCTCTACTCGTCGCACGAATTCGGCAACATCGCGCTGCAATGCCCTGACGGCGACGGCTACCACGTGATGGCCGAGTATCTGATGGTGGAGATCGTCGACGCCGAGGGCCGGCCGTGCGCGCCCGGCGAGATCGGCCGGCTGGTGATCAGCGACCTCATGAACTATGCGACGCCGCTCCTGCGCTACGAGATCGGCGACTATGCCGAGGCCGCCGGCCCTTGCCGCTGCGGCCGCACCCTGCCGACGCTGCGCCGCATCGTCGGGCGGGCGCGCAACCTGATCCGCCTGCCGGACGGGCGGCGGCACTATCCCCTGGTCGGCTTCGCCCGCTTCCGCGAAGTGGCGCCGGTGGTGCAGTACCAGATGATCCAGGACGCGGCGGACGCGATCGAAGTGCGGCTGGTCTGCGAGCGGCCGCCGACTGCGGATGAGGAGGCGGCGCTCGGGGCCGTCATCCGGCAGGCGCTGGCCCATGATTTCCGGCTCCGTTACCGCTACTTTGCCGACCGCATTGCGCCCGGCCCGAACGGCAAGTTCGAGGAGTTCATCTGCCGCGTCGGCTGAGGCGCGGAGGCGGGCGGCTCCTCATCACGCTGTCAGGAGGCTGTTGCTAGGCTGGACAGTCGATCGAGCTGGGAGAGAAGGTCATGGCCGAGTACACCGGCGGCTGCTTGTGCGGGCATGTCCGCTATCGGACGGCGGGCGCGCCGACGCAGCCGCACTTCTGCAGCTGCCGGATGTGCCAGCGCTGGTCGGGCGCGCCGATCGTGGCCTGGGTGTACTTTCCGCGCGAGAGCGTGCGCTTCGACGGGCCGGGCGGCGAGCCCGCCTTCTTCCGCTCGTCGGCGGCGGCCCGGCGCGGCTTCTGCCCGCGCTGCGGCGGCACGGTCTGCGCGCTGGAAGACGGCTCCGACAAGCTCTGCATGACCATCGCGACTCTCGACGATCCTCACGCGATCGTGCCGGCCTCGCAGAGCTTCCCCGATTTCGCGCCGGCGTGGCTCAGGGTCGAGGCGGTGGCGCCGGGCGATCCCAGGTGATCTGGAATTCGTCGTATGCGCGGCGCGAATACTGTAGCGGCCGCGGTCGGCATCGTGGGCCGGCTGGGCGAGAGGGGCGCGCCCTGCGCGCTGTTTGGGGGATGGGCGGAAGAGGCGTTGGGGATCACTCCGCCGCGCCCGCACGCGGATCTCGACCTGCTGCTGCCGGCGGCCTCGTTCGAGAGCCTCGATCGGCTGCTCGCGGCGGCGCCCGATCTCGCGGAGATCGCGCTCAAGCGGTTTGCGCACAAGCGGGCCTTCCTGATCGACGGCCTCATGGTCGAGGTCGTGCTGGTCCGAGAAGAAAATGGAACGGCCTTCACCTGGTTCTGGGGCGACGTGCGGTTCGAGTGGCTCGCGCCGCTGACGGAGGCCTGTCGCCTGGGCGGGCATCCGCTGTCGGCGACCTCGCGCGAGAACCTACGGCGCTACCGCGCACTGCACCGCGCGACCCAGCCCTGGCGATGGCAGGATCCAGCCTCGCTCGTTGCGCCGAGCGGGCGGCGGGGCATTCCGATGGTCATGGCCGATTCGTTCAAGACGGGGGCAGCGGAGGACGGCAAGGTCGGGCGGGGCAACAGCGAGGCAGTCATGGCGGATCTGCTTGAGGTGCGCACGATCAGCGTGTCGATCCGGCGCGAGTGGCGCGCGGTCTACGACTTCGTGCGGCGGCCGGAGAATTTCACGCGCTGGGCGTCGGGCGCGGCCACGTCGCTGCCGCGCGAGGGCGGCGAGTGGGTGGCCGACGGGCCAGACGGGCGCACGGTGCTGCGCTTCGCCGGAACGAACGAGTTCGGCGTGCTCGACCATTGGGTTACCCTGGCGTCGGGGGCCGAGCTCCATATGCCCGTGCGGGTCGTACCGAACGGCAGCGGCTGCGAAGTGATGTTCACGCTGTTCCGGCAGCCCGGCATGACCGATGAGATCTTTG